>CAYPRZ010000001.1:0-1708 GCA_964413315.1 uncultured Desulfovibrio sp.
CGTTGTCCACAGCCACAGCTGCCAGCGTGGGCTTTGGGCCGCTTTGGGCGGTTACTCCTTGGGGTAACTACTACGGCGCCACGCAAATGCGGTTTCGTCCTGTATTCTTGGCTTCATAAAGAGCCGTATCCGCACGATGCAATAAAATATCCATATTGTCATGCGGCGAGGTCATGGAGGCAACTCCAATAGATACCTGAATTTTTATGGCAATATCACCCTCCTGCGGCAGGCAGGCTTTGTTTATGGAATTTTGCAGTCGTCTGGCCACCTCTATGGCAAGAGAATTTTCTGTTTCTGGCAAAAGTACGGCAAACTCTTCTCCACCCATGCGGGCCAGAATATCAATATCCCGCAGGGCAGACAGACAAACTTCCGCCAGCATTTTGAGCACCAAGTCGCCAACTTTGTGTCCATAACGATCATTGATCATCTTGAAGTGATCTATGTCCAGCATGAAGATGGAAAGCTGGTTGCCGCAGCGGTTGGCCCGGCGCAGTTCGTGTTCGGCCCTTTCCATGAAATAGCGGCGATTGTTGACTCCCGTGAGGTAATCAATATGGGCTTGGCGGGTGAGCTCTTCTTCCAGAGCCTTGCGGTCTGTAACGTCAGTATGCGTGCCACACATGCGCACCGCCCGGCCATGCTCATCACGTTCCATAACCTTGGCTTGGTCCAGAATCCACCGAATGCTGCCATCTTTGTGCATCATTCGGTATTCAAGTTTGTGGGAAGTAGTGCGCCCTTCCAGAACATTATTGATAGATGCCCAAGCAAACTCACGGTCATCGGGGTGAACAAAGTCTGTCCACTGCTTGGTTGTTTGCTGCATTTCTTCGTGAGAATAGCCCAGCATAAGAGCCCATCGCTCGTTTCTGATCACCTTGTTTGTTGCGATGTTCCAGTCCCAAAAGCCGAGTTCTGACCCTTCAAGAACAAACTGAAGCTGCGTAGCCCTTTCGTGCAATGCCTTTTCTGCATTTTTGCGCTCGCTAATGACGTCAAACAAGGAGATAAAATGCTCTGGTTGCGGACAATAGACCGAAACAGAATACCATTGTTGCAATCCTTCAACGAAGATAACGAAAGCCTCAGGTGCGCCGCCCCTAGCAACTCGTCCGTAGATCTGGAACAGTTGCTGATCAGATTCCCTGATATTGTGGATAATCTCGCTGACCAGACGCCCAACCACAGGGCCTAAGCCGGTTTGTTTATGGAATGCGGGGTTGGTGAAGAGGAATAGAAAATCTACAGGTTGATCGTTTTCGTAGATCATCTTGCAGAACGCAACACCGTTCAGCATATTCTCAAGCAGATTTTCCATCGCTTGGCTGGAAAAAAGGCGCATTACCTCAGAAGAAGAGGTCTCTGCATTTGCCGTGTAAGCTGGTGCTGGGGGCGTTTCCATGGTGCTGCCGGGGCGTTGGAGGTAACAAAATGTAATGGATTAGCTACTTGCATGTGCTAACCGGGCACCATTGGTGCAGTCATTACGATGGCTGGTTTTGAGTTTTGCCAGCCTTCCATGTGACTTTGCTAGAAGAGACGCGTAGCCATCTATCGACCGTCTACAAATGCAGCTCAAATACTGTATGACAGTATGCTTATTGCTAGCGTTGCTGGCCAGCGGGCAAGTTTCGCTTCTGGTCGATTGGTACAAAGCATGTATCAGGACAATATGCTGGGTCAAGTGTCAAATTGAGTTGGT
>CAYPRZ010000001.1:1718-18583 GCA_964413315.1 uncultured Desulfovibrio sp.
GAAAATGCCTCGTTAAATCTGACGTGGCTGTGGATAGCGCAGGGCAACGGGCATGGCACCGGGCCATACTAAACAGCGGTGGAATACTCAAAGAGGCACCGTGAGCAGGGCAGCAGAAACCAGCATGAGCTTGGCCATTTCGTGCAGGGTAAATACCGGTGCTTTGGCAGAAGGCACTTAGGCAGAGCACTCGCAAATCCCTGATTAACCAGTTGATCATTGTTGGTCAGCCGTTCTGGCTGATTCCAGTCACTTCATTTCCTCCCGGATTCTCATCGAAAAATCTGGCGTATCCCCAATAATCTGGGCCATTGGATTTATGTAGCTCCTGGCCTTAAGCTTCTCAAAGGGAAGGGAGTCGTCCAACCCTCCCATCTCATAAGCGTACAAAGGCGTGTAGCCTGAAAGCAATATTTTCCAGTTATAGCGCATTCTCCCACCGAAAGACTGAAATTGCCGCACCACGTCCGTGGTGCAATTTGTGGTAAGCGTGTTGTAGAATTCTGGCTTGTCTCGCAGGGAGTTGATCGTTTTTATGTATTCGATAAATAGTTTTCGTGCGTTTTCCTGTGGCATGCGGGTGCGGTAAAGATAGACGTCCTCCTGAGGATTCCGATAATCTGTACGCAGGCGTATCAGATCCATTTCGTCCGCAACAACGTATGTCAGCTCATATTGCTTGAAAAATCCTTTCAGCGTTGAATAATTTTCTCCCTGTTCCTTTCTCGTTTCTATAGAGAAGCACAAGTACTCTTGTCCTTCAAAGCCAAAGCTTAACATTATGTGGGCTATGGCTTCCCCCATCCAATAGACAGCGATCAGATCCACTGAGTCCAGCTTTTTGATGTCAAAGGCTTTATCGTAGTAGCTGGGTTGGTAGTCGGTTTCAGAGCGATAGGTGAAGTTGCGGATATTTCGTACCGTGACCGTATCACCGCTTATTTCCGCATAGGGCAATACCGCTACATCGGTCTGCCAGTTACGACTGTTGGAGGGGGATATGGAGCACCACCAGAGCGTGAACAGGCTCCATGCGGCCAGATAGGCGACAAGTGCCACACCCTTGCGGCGGATGAGGGCGAAGGCCAGTGTTGTTGCCAGAACTATTACGGCAGCAAGAAGCGTGCGGGCTGTGGTGTTGGGAATGCCCGACCAGTAGGCTGCCAGAGACGCCCACGCTGTCATGGAGAGAACCATAATAGCCGCAAGTGTCTTTGTGATCACACAAATGGCGCGGGTCACAAGGCCTTGCCGCCGTTTTTCTTGGCATGCTCAAGCATGATGCGCCGAACCTCGCGTATGGCCAGAGGATGCTCGTGCGCGCCGTGGCCAGATTTGACAATTAACTCGGACTGCGCGGAATCCAGATGGGAACTCCAGTAGGGAACCACACCGTCTGTTCCGTCCGGCACGCCAGCTTTGTCTTCATTACCTATGATGGAATGGAACGGTACGGTAACGGGGATCTCGGCCGAGGTCGTCAGCACCGGGTTTTTGGGGGAAAGACCGTCAATGCCTGTGGGCAAGCCCTGCACGGGTAGCTTTTGCCCCAAGGTGGCCAACGTACCAAGAAAGGATGTACTGATCTTTGCCAGAGTAAACGGCAACGTGACCAGACTTTTTGCGAGCGCCCCGATTGTGCCCAAGGCCATTTCCGAACCCCGGTGCGGCGTGCAGATGAATACCGTCTCTGTCACAAAGGGCAAGGGCTTGAAGAAGAACATCCTCTCCACCATGTTTTGGACTTCCGGTGAAACGGGCAATTCGGTGGGCGGCAGTTTGGACACGGCCTTCCAAAGTTTGTCGCCGCTGTCCTGCACCATGGCCTTGGCAAGCAGCCCGCCCATGCTGTGACCTACGATAAGCATGTTGTTAAAGGCAGGATTATTACCCTCTGGGTCAAAAGTTTTACGGACATTCAGCAGGGATTCGCGCAAGAGCAGCTGGGAATAGAGCACCGGGTTGCCGGTGGGATAGGAAAAGTACCAAAACTGGTAGCGTTCGCGCAGTTTTGGGTCAGACATGAGGTCGTTGATCATGGGCAGCCAGGTCATTGGAGAGCTGATGAGCCCGTGCACGAACACGACCGGAATTTTATCCTTTTGATAGGGCTGAAGCATGTAGAGCCCCTGCGCATCATTCAGGGCTTCAGGGTCCATAAGTCCCTTGATACCCTTGGGCGAGGGGGCGTTGGCGGCCATCCAGGCCAAGGGCGTGGTTGTGTCTGTCTCAAGCGGAACCGTAACGTCCCCCACCTGAATCGTGTTTACCCGCATAGGGTCGTAGAGTTCCAGTCGGCATGTATATACGCGTTCGCCGATGCTGGTTGTTGTTGGTTCGGTTTCAATGCGCAAAAATAGTGTAGCGGCCAAAACTTGCCTGATATGGGGCAAAAATAGTTCTTCGGGATTGCCACTTTTGGACTTGGTGGAATCGCGCACCATTATGAGCGGCGCACCGAGACCGGGAGTGGAGTGGGTTGCGTTCAGCCCTGAGACTGCGAATTCGAAGGCCAAATGATTATTGGCGAATTCCTCTGGATGAAAGGGCAGTCCGTTCTGCCGCTCTTTGAGTTCTACGGCTCCCGTGGGCATGAGGAGTTTCATGTTCGGCTTAAAGCGCATTCCGTTTGCGCGGGCGTAGAGCAGATAGCGTGAGAGCGAACGGTTGTAAAATTCCGAGGCCAGACGAGCGGTTGGACGCAGATACGTGTTGGGAGGAGTCACCTTGGGGTCGAACAGGTATAGATAGGAATAGACTGCGCAGGCAAGATCGAAAGATGCGGCCCTATCAGGTTGCGATGCGTATTTCTTTGCCTGAAGGTGTGTAAGCTCAACGAGAGCAAACAGCGTATCCGTTTCCGGATCGGTCTGGTACGTTGCGTCTAAATTGGCAACGAGTCCGTCGGGGTCGGCTTTCCACTGCTCAAGGAGATTGCGTTGTGAGAGAAAAGCCCGTGTAAGCTCGCTTGGACGTGAAGAGTTAATGGCAGAGCTGTTCAAGGCGTCAAACCGTTGCGACAAGGGAACTGGCTTGACCGTCACCCCGGCGCAACCTGAAATTATAAGCGTCATAGAAATAATGATCAAAAACTGCAATGCCCTACACTGTCTCAGGAGTAATGTAGCCATCGCTTGAAATATATTGCCGCAAATATTTACCAGATATTTTTTTACATTTCGCCAAATAAAATACAATAAAAGTAGATAATTATATGAGTTATACGCATAAAAAAGTTGTATTTTGGTTCGCATTTGCACGTTCAACACAAATATCACTCCAAGAGTAAGTGATCACGCTGAATCAACGGCCTTTATTGCTGATGTGAATTCGGCCATTGGTGAATTATCATAGAGAAATAATGGCCTTTGTTGCTGTTGTCGCAGTCACTTTAGCACTTGGCACAAAAGAACCAGACCGCGCCACCAGCCTGATTCCCATCACAGGGGCTTTGCTTCGGCATGGTGGCACGATCACACGGCACTTGGCCGGCCTCATACGATTGCAGCGCACAGCCCTTTGGCTCTACTACGGCAGAAAACATTGCCAATGGCATTCATCCTGTAGTCCAAATTCCGCAGTATTCCATGAGCTGTTGTGTTGACAGTTACGGGCAGCTTATCTGCTCGTAATAGGTGGTTCCGTCTTTTTTAACTTCCTTGTAGCACTTGTTATCCGCCACATATATGGTTGTTCCCTGTGATGACTTGGCCACGGCGGCTGCTGGAAGTGCCGTGAGCATTGCTCCCAAAACTATGCCTGCCGCAACGCCCGATGTGTTGGGGGCATAATAGGCCGGGGCCACAGGAACGGGAACGGGAACCGGGCGAACACCAGCGGCGGGATACACAGGAGCGGCAACCCTGCCGCGCGGAGCCGCTACAACTTGGCCATTGGGGCCACGTGCCGCAGCTCCGCCATTGGGGCCGCGTGCCGCAGCACCTCCATTAGGACCGCGTGCCGCAGCGCCTCCATTAGGGCCGTGTGCCGCAGCACCTCCATTGGGACCGCGTGCCGCGTTGCGGGCTTGACAAAGAGAAGCATTGAACCAGTCACCCATAAGAACCAGCCCAGCCGTTAGCCAGATCACCAGCATCAAGGACGTGGCCTGCATGAACGATTTTTTGAGTTGTATATTCATGACAGCACCTATTTCCCTTGCTTGACGCCGAGAATGACGTTGTCGTCACGGGTGAATCCTTGACTGTCAAAGGAGAAATTTCCCTTGGCATCCTCCCCGGTTTTCCATCCGTTGAGCACCGCAGTGAACTGTGGGGACATCTTCAGCTTTTTTTCGGTGATGATGATCTTGCGCGGCAGTTTGACCGGGCCGTCTTCAATCCACAGTTGCCAGTCCACATCCTTGCCTTGGAAGAACAAGTGATCGCAGGCCACCCCATTCACCTTGGATTTGCCCACATAGTATCCGGCCTTGGTGGTCATTTTTGCGCAGGGCTCGTTGGAGAGCAGGTCTCCAAGGGGGGATTCAATGCCGTATTTAGTTGACAACAGGTCCATGAGACTGTCCGTGTCCACGGCGGCAGAAATTTGGGCGTAGATTTTCTGATCAGGAAGGGCCAGCGAGAAGGTCTTGCCATCGAAAACCGAAATAGCCTGAAAGTCATCACCATCGGTTTCGATCCTGAAGGCGTTGGGCCTCTGGACAGTTACCAGCATGTTTCGGTTGGTCTGGATCTTGGAGCCGTCCTGATACACCTTGTCTAAGGTCACAGTGGCCTGAAAGGAATAAGCGGAAAGAGCGGTGAGGGTTTTGCAGCTAAGGGCGAGAAGCTGTGCAGGCCTTTCGTCCTCGACCGTTTTTTCAACGGCGGCGTTTTTGCTCTTGGCGGCAAGAGATAGAACCGGCAGGCCGATGCACAAAGTTAATGAGATCGCCAAAGCTACTACTTTGGGGGCAAGGTGCATGCGCACCTCCTTGGGGTAATGGTTGAACAGTCGTCCGCGTGTGGCATGGATGTGAAATAATCCCTCCTTCCTTTTCCACGTTAGCGGCAGGTTAGGAACCACTTGCCCTTATGGATGGCCGCCGTCTTTGTAAACAGGCCATCTATCTGGGCAACGTCTTACAACTCACCATTTCATTAGCCCAAGTCTCAATAAGAGATTTTGGGTATTTTGATCTAAATCTGTGTTTACAATTCAAAACAACAGAATATCCCCACAAAAAGTATATCTGGTGGCCCCTTCACGCGCAAGTGGGATTTGCCGTTCTTGTCGGGCCTTATCACTTTAAATAGAAAAATAACTGCATTAAATGAAAAGCGGCTTATACGTCTTATTCAGAGCGTAAAAGCCGCTTTAATTTTTGTGGGGTGGTGGAGGCGGGAGCTTTAGTCTTTGTATTATTATGATTTGATTGATTAAAATTTGATAGCTAACTTTTTATTATGGACATTTGTCCATATTGGCAGAGGGGGGCACAAAGCGGCAGAATAGAGCAAGCTCAAATGACATGAAAATGCTTTCACGGGTTATTGAACACTAGGATTAGAGGGCATCCTTGAAATCGATAACTGTCCATGCAATGGCAATACGCATGCTAGTCGGATAAGCATAATAAAAAAAATTCGACTGTGGTTTACCCTCTTAGTTTACTTGGTCTGTTCTTCTTTATATCCATCCTTATAGCCCTGCTGAACATCATCAACCTTTCTTTCAATCTTTGCAGATGCTTTGCCAGCAGTTCTACCAACCCAGCTGCACCCACAAGAAAAGATAAAAGTGGCGATCAATGCAGTTGCAATAATCCTCATCATAAATTCCATCCTAAATTGAGAGTTGTTATAACCGATTGTCTTGTATATATTGCGGGTATCCTATCTGATGCCCTTTTTAATAAATAAAGGCATGCAAACATGCAAGCAGGGGAGCATATGCAAAATTCGCACATAGCCCTGATAACTGGCGCAAGCAAAGGAATTGGCAAGGCCATTGCTCTTGGGCTGGCAGCCGATGGTTTTGATATTTGGCTTAATTACCGCAATGATCACGATGCCGCCGAGGCAGTGCGCGAAGATATAGAGGCCTTGGGCCACAAATGTGTTTTGCTGCCCTTTGACGTGGCAGACAAAAATGCTGTGGAAGCCGCCCTTGATCCACTGTTGGCAACAGAAACTCCCTATGCCCTGATCAACAACGCTGGTTTTGCGCGTGATACTGTTTTTGGCCTAATGTCAGAAGAGCAGTGGGATTCGGTAATTGGCGTGCATCTTAACGGTTTTTTTCATGTATCTCGCAAGGTTGTGCCACGCATGCAAAGGGCGCGCACGGGGCGGGTGGTAAATATTGCTTCCACCTCCGGGCAGGCAGGCATGGCCGGGCAGGTAAACTATTCTGCCGCCAAGGCCGGTCTTATTGGCGCAACGCGCGCTCTTGCCCGCGAGCTTGGCAGGCGCAACGTGCTTGTTAATGCTGTGGCTCCTGGTTTTATCAGTACAGAGATGACTGCCGGGCTGCCTGTGGACGAATATATGAAAAGCGTGCCCCTTGGCCGACCGGGTTTGCCCGAAGAAGTGGCCGGGTGTGTGCGTTTTTTGTGTTCAAACCTGTCATCCTACGTTACCGGGCAGGTGCTGTCCGTCAACGGCGGATTATACATGTGAGGCCCGATGCGGCGAGTTGTGATAACGGGCGTGGGGCTTGTTTCTGTTCTGGGCGTCAGCCGTGAGCAGGTGGCCAACGCGCTCTATAATGGTGTTTCAGGAATAATTGCCGATCCGCAGCGGCTGGAGCAGGGGTTTCGTAGCCCTCTTACGGGGCGCATAGAGGGGTTTGACGCAGCGCGC
Organism: uncultured Desulfovibrio sp.; assembly: GCA_964413315.1. Taxonomy (GTDB): domain Bacteria; phylum Desulfobacterota; class Desulfovibrionia; order Desulfovibrionales; family Desulfovibrionaceae; genus Desulfovibrio. The sequence continues at coordinate 8,525 of CAYPRZ010000001.1, forward strand.
CATCTTAACAGAAAGCAGCGTAAAAGCATGCCCGATTTTGCCATTCAGGCACATGCGGCAACGCTTGATGCCCTGACTCAGGCTGGCCTTGAGCCCCAAGACCTGCGGTCAGAGCGGTGCGGCCTTGTTTTTGGCAATGATTCCACGGTGCAGTCGGTTGTTGACCAGCAGGCGGCGCTGCTGGAGGCGGGCAGCACCTCTGGCATGGGCAGCGGGCATGTGTTTCGCTGCATGAATTCTACCATCACCATGAATCTCAACGTGTTGCTTGGCAATACCGGCCCAAGTTGGACGATAAGCGCCGCTTGCGCCAGCGGTGCGTATGCCATCGGTCAGGCAACAGACCAGATTCGCCTTGGGCGGCTAGACCGTGTGGTTTGCGGCGCTGCGCAAGAGCTCAACTGGCCGTCTGTATGCTCCTTTGACGGACTTGGAGCTTTTTCTCTGCGCAATCCGGCGGTGGAGGCCTCTCGTCCCTTTGACAAAGATAGGGATGGGCTGGTTCCCAGTGGCGGTGCGGCGGCCCTGCTGCTTGAAGATTACGATACGGCCCGCAAGCGTAACGCGCGCATTTTGGCAGAAGTGTTGGGCTTTGGTTGCAGTGCAGACGGCGAAGCCCTTTCCGTTCCTAGCCGCACGGGCCTTTCGCGGGCCATGCGTATGGCCTTGGCAGAGGGCGGGCTGGGCGTGGCAGATGTGGATGTTGTTAACGCCCACGCCACATCCACCCCGCAAGGCGATGCTGCGGAGGCCGCCAACCTGCGTGCCGTGTTTGACTCTAGCTGCCCTGCTGTTATGGCGCTGAAAAGCCTCACCGGGCATGAATTGTGGATGTCTGGCGCGGCTCAGGTGGCCTATGCCGTTATTATGGCGCAGGCGGGCTTTACGGCTGCTACCATAAATTATGCCGGGCCGGACCAAGACACCACGGGCATACCCGTACTTGTGCGCAGGCTTGATTATCCCCCGCGTGTGGTGCTGAACAATGCGGCAGGCTTTGGCGGCAGCAACGCCAGTATTGCCCTGAGGTTAGCCTGATGCGCTGTGTGGTCGCTGGCAGCGGCATAACAGGCTTGACCGCAGCGTTGCTGCTGGCGCGCCAAGGGCACCATGTTACCATTATGGAGGCTGCTGCGCGTGTTGCCCCCTTGCTGCGCGGCTTTTGGCGCGAGGGCCTGTATTTTGATACCGGCTTTCACTGCGGCGGCGGTCTGCATGCTGGGGGTATTTTGCGCCGCTGGCTGCGGGCTTTGGGGGTAGAAAAACATTTGCAGCAGGTGACTACCCGTCGGGCAGAGGTTTTTCATTTTGCTGACGGGCAGGTTTATCGCCTTCCTTCAGGGCACGGCGCGGTGACAGAAGCTGCTGAACGGCAGTTTCCCGGCTCAGGCGCGGCTATGGTGGCTTTTTTGCGCCATATGGATGCGGAGCTTGGGCATTCTCCCTACCTTAACCCTGCCGTGCGCGCAGAACCAGCCTTTGCGCTCAGCAGCGCGGGCAGCGTTGCGCAGTATGCTGCCGCTGCGGTTTTTCCCCCTCATTTGCGGGCCATGCTTGGCACCCGTTGCCTTTTATATGGTGTGCGGCCTGAAGAATCCTCACTTGAAGAATATTCCCTCGTGGCAGGGCCGTATTTTCAGTCAAGCGGCTCGTGGCAGGGTGGTGGGCTGGCATTGGTCGAGGCGCTTGTGGGCTGCCTTGACGAGCTCGGCGTAACCATACGCTGCAACACATCAGTCACAGGTATTGATGCAGACAAGGCACACGGAGTGCGCGGTGTGGTGCTGGGCGATGGTTCCCGCCTTGATTGCGACCGCTGCTTCTTTACCGGGCATCCCTCGCAGCTTGAAAAGCTGATACCGCCGGGGCTCGTGCGTCCGGCCTATCTGCACCGCATAAACGAACTGCCCGAAACGCGGCCCGCAATGCTGCTGTTTGCCGAAACGCGCGATTGCCTTGATGAAAACGAAAGCACCTACCTGCTGCCAGAACCATCTGCGCAGGAATTGTTCCCCGGTGTGGAAAGCCCACAACCCAGTGTGTATCTATTTTGCGACAGGCCTCAGGCGGATGGCAGAAAAGCCGTAATGGCCGTTGCGCTCATGGATGACAATGATCTGCCCGCTGGCAATCCACATCCCCGCCCCGGCAACTATGCACAATGGAAGCGTGGGGCCACTGCACGATTGCAGGCTTACATTGAACAGCGTTTGCCAGAGCTTGCCGGGCGCTGGCGTATTTTGGATGCAGCAAGCCCGCTGACCATGCGCCACTGGGTTTATGGTGCAACGGGCAGCCTTTACGGTGTGAAGCACCATCTTGGAGCCATGCCCATGTTGCCTGTAACCCGTTTGCCGGGGCTGTTTTTGGCTGGGCAAAATATTCTGCTGCCCGGTGTGCTTGGCGGAATGATCAGTGCTGCACTGTCCGTAGGGTTTTCCTTTGGTCACGATAACGTTCTCAAGGAGTTCAGGGAATGCGCGGAAGACGAGTAGTCGTTACCGGCATGGGTGCGGTTTCGCCATTTGGCGAGGGGGTACCGGCCATGTACGAGGGGGTGCGCGAAAACCGTTGTGCTCTGTCCCCTCTGCCAGCATATCAGCTTGAGGGTTTGTCGTGCCGGGTGGCCGGACTTGTGCCACCATTGCAGGAAAAGCGTATTCCGCGTGAACTGCGGCGTTCCATGTCGCCCATGTCCATTTTTGCCTGTTTGGCAGCGTGGGAGGCTCTGACAAATGCTGGCCTTGGTACGCGGCCAGAGCAGCGCATGGGGGTGGCGGTTGGGTCTACCGTGGGCAGCCCCACCATGCTGCACGAGTTTTTTGAAATGTTTTTGCGCGAACACAGCGTTGAGAGCATGCGCAGTACTGTTTTTTTCAAGGTTATGAGCCACACTGTTGCCGCCAATGTTGCCATGGCCTGCGGGTGTGCCGGGCGCACCCTTGCGCCAGCAGCCGCCTGCGCCTCAGGTCTCATGAGCCTGTGCCTAGGTTACGAAGCCATTGCGGCGGGGCGTGAAGAAATGATGCTTTGTGGCGGTGCGGATGAGTTTCACCTTCTCACATCTGCCACTTTTGACCGGCTGGGCGCTGCCTCGCATATTGATGACCCCGATTGCGCTTCGCGTCCTTTTGATGTGGAGCGCGCAGGCATTGTGTGCGGCGAAGGCGCAGGAATATTATTGCTGGAAAGTCTGGAAAGCGCCCAGAGCCGCAATGCGCCCATACTGGCCGAAATACGCGGTGCGGCCATGGCTTCTTCGCCCGGCAGTATTGCCCAGCCAGATGCAGCCGCCATTGCTGACTGCATGCGCCGAACCCTTGATGACGCCGGTGTGCAGCCGCAAGATGTGGCCTATGTTAATGCCCACGCCACGGCAACCGAATTTGGCGATATTGCAGAAGGGCAGGCCATTGAGGCTGTTTTTGGCTCTGCAACGCCGGTCAGCAGCTTTAAGGGGCATTTGGGGCATACCATGGCGGCCAGCGGCGCACTGGAAAGTATTTTGTGTATAAAAATGTTACAGGCTTCTACCTATGTTGCAACGCGTGGATTGCGTAATCCCGATGCCAGATGCGGAAATCTGAACCTTATACGCCAACAGTTACATAAACCAAGTGGTTTGGTATTAAAAAACAGTTTTGCATTTGGCGGTTGCAATTGCACTATCGTTTTTGATAGGTAGATTGAAAATTCAATGAATGATGGAAAAGAATGAACGATAAAAAAATTAGAGAGACGATTGACGCGGCCTTAAGTGAAGAATTTGAACTGTCCCCTGAGCAGCTTGTTCCTTCGGCGCATATCAAGGAAGACCTTGGATTGGATAGCCTTGATATCGTGGATATGGTCATAGTGCTGGAAAAGGCCTTCAACTTCAAATTGCAGAACAAAGAGTCCCTGATTAAAATTCAGACCCTTGGGGACATCTATGCATTCATCGAGGCCTTGCGTGATGAAGGAACCGTTAAGGCAGAACAGTAACATTGTGGCAAGCATTGCCATTTGCGCAATATTTGTTTGCTGGACAATGGTTATTTTACCTTTAACGCTGTGCATTGCCGCGCTGCACACAGTTTTTCCCAAGGCCATGTGCGCGGCCAATCGAAGGTATATCTGGCTGTATGGCCGCTCTACGTTGTTTTTATTGCGGCCTTGGCTGCCTGTGCGCATTCGCAATGCCCGAATGGCAGTGGAATATCCGGGATCGGTTGTTGTATGTAACCACCAGTCTTTTTTAGATATTTATCTGCTTGGGGCACAAGATCAGGCTAATGTGTGCCTTATCACCAAAAGCTGGCCATTCAGGTTGCTCTTTTTCTTTGCGCCCACCATGCGCAGTGCAGAGTATATTGATGCAGAACGCCTGACCGCAGAGCAGGTAGAGGCGCAGTGCCTTGACCGTCTGCGCAACGGGGCCACGCTGGTCGTTTTTCCAGAGGGCAGCCGTACCCGCACTGGCGCATTGGGCAAGTTTCGGGCTGGTGCTTTTCATGTGGCCGTAAAGGCCGGTCGCCCTGTGCTTCCGCTGCTTATCCACAACAGCTTTCAGGTGTTTCCTCCTGGCAGCAAGGGTTTTAACCCTGCTGCCATCCATATGGAATTTCTTGATCCAGTGTGGCCGCAGGACTTTGCCAATGAGTTGTTACCGCATAGGGCCATGATGCGGCATGTCAGAAATTTGTATGTAAAACATTTAACGTGCGCGACAGGAGAGTAAGTGTATGAAAAAATATTTGCTGCTTATGGTGCTGGTGCTGGCTCTTGGGGCCATTGGTTGCCGCTTTGGTCAGCCCGTGGGTATATTTGCCTATGACTTTCCCGCTGCCGAGGCCCGCAAAAACATTAGCGACAAGCAAATGCACGATGCCATCGTTAAAGCCTGCGCCGACACCGGCTGGCGTGCTACCGATGTCGCACCCAACACTGTAGAAGCCACAATCATGGTGCGCAACAAGCACACTGTGGTGGTGTCCATTCCCTATACAGCCACGCATTACAGCATCAATTACAAGGCCAGCACCAATATGGAATACAAGGCCAAGAGCGATGGCAGCGCATCTATCCACCCCAATTACAACAATTGGGTCAGCCGTCTTGACAAGGCCATCCGTCAGAATGTGGCGAGCAGTGAATACTGATTTTCAGCAGTCTCTTACGGCTCTGATGCCGCACCGTGCCCCCATGCTTCTTCTGAGCGGGCTTGACAGCTTTACCTCAGAAGAAGCGCGGGCAACGGCTACCGTGCGGGAAGATAACCCCTTTTTGCGGGCAGACGGCACACTTGAGCGCGTGGCCTATGCGGAAATAATGGCCCAGTGCTTTGCCGCCGGGGCAGGGGCCAGCCTGCTTGCTGCCGGTGCCTCTTGCGCGGGATGGGGCTATCTTGCTGCCCTGCGCGATGTGGCCGTGCACACCGATGCCCGTGTGGGGCAGTGTTTGAAGGTTTTTGTGCGCGTTTCTGCCAAGCTTGGCGAAATTGCGGTTGTGGACGGTGAGGTGCATGCGGAAGGGCAGTTGCTGGCTACCGGGCAGTTCAAGATATTTATGCCTGAGGTAACGGCCTAATGCGCTTTTTTACAGGTTTATTGCTTGTGGCTGGGATTATTGCTGCTGTTGCCGGGGGGGCTGTGGCCATTGCCCGCGCTCAGGAACCAGCCTCTGCCAGTGCCGAGGCCCTGCTGGAGGCTGCCGCACGGCAAAGTGCTGGCATAATGAGCCTAAGCGCCGATTTTATGCAGGAAAAGTCCATGGCAGTGCTGGCCCGCCCCATGACCTCGCAGGGGTATTTTTGTCTGCGCCGGGGCAGTCTGGCAGCCAGCGCGCAGACGCGTGGAACAAAAGACCACAACGGTTTTGAATCTACCGACAGTCTGCTGTGGGCCTACACCCGCCCGTTGGCCTCTGGCTTTATTTACAAGGATGGGCGTGGCGCCCTGTGGGAAGGCAAGCCAGAAGCAACACGCCCGGCCAATAACCGGGAAGCGATGGTCATTACAGCCATAATCAAGAATATTCTGGACTGGATCAGTATTGACCCTGTGGCCCTTCGCGCCACCTACAATCTTGAACGCCCACAGGCAGACAAGCCCATGCTGCTGTTGCACCCCTTACGTCAGTCATTTTTTGCCCGGCTTGAGGTGACGTTTGCTGACGACCTCAAGAGCGTGCGCCAGTTGACCTTTACTGAGCGGAACGGCGACGCGGTACGCATTGTCTTTAGCCGAACGAGTGTCAACGAGCCCTTGCCCGCGCCCTGCGCTGTGCTTGGTGCAACGGGGAGCGGTGGACAGTAGGCCTATGGGCAAGCCTTTCATTGTTGGCCTCCATTGCTGGATGCGCTCACACAAGCTTTTGGGTTTCAGTCTGGTTCTTGTGTGTTGGGCAGCTTTTGCCTTGTTGGCCGCACGTATGCAACCAGATTCCAGCAGCTTGGCCTTTTTTCCTGACGATGCTCCACAACTGCGCCGCATGGCCAAAGCCCTCGATGTGTCCCCGGCTTCGGGGCTGCTGTTTATTGACCTTTCCACAGAGCGCCACGGCGGCAAGTATGCGCTGGCCAGCGCAGCCGATGCCATCGTTGGCGATCTGCCGCCTGATATGGCTGCAAGGGTGGGGGCCTTGGGCATGCCCGATGCACAGGCGCTCATGGCACTGCTGCCGTATTTTACGGATGAGGCCACGCTTGCCCAGTTGCAATGCGCCGCAGGTGACGAGCAGATTGATAAGGCCGTGCGCACTGCACACGACAATCTGAACAGTCTTCTGGCCGCTGGCCCTGCGCAGGAATGGCTGCGGGCCGACCCTCTGGGCTTGCGCCAGCACGTTCTTGCACGCCTGCCAGCCGAACATGCCGGGGCTATGCCAGACCCGGTGCTGGGCTATCCTGTGAGCGCCGATGGCAAACACCTGCTGCTGGTGTTGCGGCCAGCCCACTCCCTGCACGATGTCAGCGCAGCGGCACAATTGATGGATGCTGTTCATGCCGCCCTGCAAAAGCACCTTGCACCAGACATGCAGGGACTTGTGGTGGGCGGCCACAGACACAGCGCAGTAAATGCGCAAGTTATCCAGCGCGATGTTGCCAATATCGTCTTTTTTTCCATGCTGGGTTTTGTGCTTGTGTACGCATTGCTGGTGCGCTCTCGCGGGGTGCTCTGGCTTATGCTTGTACCCGCGTTTGCCGCCAGTTTTGCCCTTGGGGGCATGACCCTGCTTTCGCCCGTTTTGTCTGGGCTGGCACTGGGCTTTGGCGCGTCTGTGCTTGGTGTGGCAGAAGACTATGCCGTGCATATGCATTTTGCCCTGCGTAGTGGTGGATCAACAGAAAATGTGTTGGAGCACATCACGCCGCCTCTGTTTCAGGGCTATCTGGTCAACGCCTCTGGTTTTGCCGTTTTGCTGTTTTCGGGCATTCCGGCTGTGCGGCAGCTCGCCCTGTTTGCCCTGTTGACCCTGAGCGCTGGTTTTGTGCTGGCAGTTGTGGTGTTGCCTGTTTGCCCGTGGTTCAGCACGCCGCCCCTGCCTGTGCGCAAACAAAATACAGCGCCGCGTCGGCCCGTGCCCTTACGTGTTTTTATCTGTGCTCTTGGTTTGTTGCTGTTGTGCTATACGCTTTTTTCCATTGTTCGCGTTGATGTGTCGCCCCGCACAATGGGCGCGGGCATGGCGCAATTGCAGCAGGATGGCGAAAAGCTCAAAGCCGTATGGGGCTCACGTGACAGCAATATTCTTGTGGTTGAAGGCAAAACCACTGCTGAGGCCCTTGCCAATGGCCGTGCTGTTGCAGAGGCACTGAGGCGTCTTGAGCCAGACAACAAGCTCGGCACGCTTACCGATGTGTGGCCATCGCAGGAACAGGCTCAGGCCAACGTGCAGCGGTGGCAAGCTTTTGCCAAGGCAGAAGGGCCGCGTGTGCGGGCATTATTAGCATTGGCCGCGCAACGCTACGGATTCACATCCGAGGCCTTTGCCCCCTTTGTGCTGCTGCTTGAGCGCCCGATTGCGGAATTTGATCCGGCGGTACTGCGTGCCGCTGGCCTTGGTGAAATGGTAGACGTGTTTATGCATGCGCCCAAAGCCGACGACCCTGCGGCAAGACTGTTGCTTTTTACCAGCAACAAGGCAGATGTGGGCCATCTGGAGCCAGCCCTTGCAGCGCAAACTCTGGCGCTGGCCCCTAGGGATCTTGAAACAACCCTTTTGCAGCAGCTGGATGTGGAAAAACGGCTTGTGCCGCTGGCCTGGTTGGCCTGTCTGGCGCTACTGTTTCTGTATTTCCGAGATGTGCGGCGAACCTTGCTTGCATCTTTGCCACCATTGTGTTCCGTTGCTTGTATCCTTGCGTGGATGGCAATTACCGGCCATCCGCTCACACTGGCGGGCATGGCGGCAATGCCGCTGGTGCTGGGCCTTGCGGCAGACCACGGCATTGTTGTTGCACATGACCTTGCAAGCGGCGTAAAAATGGGGGTAGAGCGGGCAGTTGTTGTGTCATCGCTTACCACATTTACCGGCATGGGATTGTTGGCCCTTTGCCAACATCCGGCCCTCAAAGCTATGGGCGAAGTGATTTTTTGGGGCCTGATTGTGGAAGTTCCTGTGGCTTTATGGCTTTTGCCCAAGCTGTGCCGTGTTGAGGAAAAACAGGCATGAACACTGTTCGTTGCATGTATTTGTTGCTGCTGTTTGTCCTGCTTGCCGGTTGCGCTGCCAACAAGCGCACAGTGCTGTTGCCGCCGCAGCCAGCGCCCCTGAGTGCAACGCTGGTGGCCCAGTTTGGTGCGCGGTTGAGTTTTTCGGGCCAGAGCGTGCCAGTTCAGGGCGAGGTGCAAATGACCAAATCTGGCGGCAGTCTGGCACTTATTCTGCCACATGGCAGAACGTTGGGAATCTGCACATACAGCCCCAATTCAGGGGCTGATACCGGGCCAGCAAGCGGGACAACAAGTGCAGCGGATACAGCAGGCATGCAGACTGTAAAAATGGAATGCACACCGTCTGAGGGCATGGGCCGTGAGGCCACCAAACTGTTGAACCGCGCGGGTGTGGCGGTATACAGAATATTGCCCGCGCTCGGTCAGGGCGCGGCGCTGACCCCACTTGAGGGCAAGGGCTGGAGTGCACATTTCAGCCCAACGTCTGACGGCCTGAACGGCACGTACAGCGAGCAGGATAAAATGAGCATGGACATGTATTTTGTGGAGATTTCGCATTTATGAGCGTGATGCGTCGTGCCGTGCTGCATGCGGCCAGTCAGTTGAAACATTTGCCCGATCAGGGCGTTTGGCGGCAGAGCTTTTGTTTTGCCGCAGACAGCGCTGTGTTTGCTGGGCATTTTCCGGGGCATCCCGTTTTGCCCGCTGTGGTGCAGTTGCTCATGGTTCAAGTAGTGCTTGAAGCTATCGGCCAGCAAGCCGGGCTGGTTTCTGTGCCTCAGGCCAAGTTTCTTGCACCGCTTGGGCCAGATGTGGATATTCTGCTGACCCTAAGCAAGGCTCGGCGTGACGGACGCTGGGAGTGTACCCTGCACAGCGGCGATACCCTTGCCGCCCGCATGCAGGTGGAGGTGGCTGCCCTATGAGCCTGCACCGCGCTTCACGCGCCCGTCGCCGTGGTTTGTCTGGTGTTCCCTCGCTCTGCGTGAGTGTTCCGCGCACTGTGCGGTTTGAAGAGGTGGATGCCGTGCGTTTTATGTGGCATGGCCGCTATGCCAGCTGGCTTGAAGATGGCCGTGAGGCCATGGGCCGCGCCTACGGCCTCAGCTATCTCGATTTTCGCAACAGTGGCGTGGTTGTGCCGCTCAAGCTCTTTCATCTGGATTTTCACCACCCGCTGCTCTACGGCCAGACATACACTATCCACACAGAACTGTTTTGGAATGAAGCCGCCGTGCTGGATTTTGAATACCGCATTACAGACGCGCAAGGCCTTGTGACCACCACTGCCAGCACAACCCAGCTTATGCTTGATCTGGAAGGCAAGCTGCTCATGGAGCCCCCAGCCTTTTACCGCGAATTTTGCGTCCAATGGCAGCAGGGCAAGGCCATATGCCGCCTG
>CAYPRZ010000001.1:18593-57119 GCA_964413315.1 uncultured Desulfovibrio sp.
ACCGGCAAGGCCTGCGCAGTGTGGTGCAGCGCGCCCTGAGCCAGTGCCGCAGGGTCATCGTGGTGGACGACGGCTCTACAGACGGCAGCGCCGACAGTCTGGAAGGCTTGCCTATTACTCTGGTGCGTCTGCCGCGTAACGGCGGTAAGGGGGCGGCCCTGCTGGCTGGCGCGGCTGAGGCCGCAAGGCTTGGCGCAAGCCACATGATTACGCTTGATGCCGACGGGCAGCATTATGCGGAAGACATACCGCTTTTTTTTCAGGCCATTGCACAACATCCCGCAGCAATCATAGTGGGTTGCCGCGATTTTAATGTGCCGCATGTTCCGGGTTCGTCCCGTTTTGGCAGGGCATTTTCTGCATTCTGGATGCGTGTGCAGACTGGTGCGCGCGTGCGTGACATGCAGAGTGGATTTCGCGCTTACCCGCTGCGCGTGCTAGATTGCCTAAAATTTACCGAGCCCGGCTACGCCTTTGAAGTAGAAGTGCTGGTGCGCGCCGTTTGGGCCGGGTTTGATGTGCACGAAATAAACATCCGCGTGTATTATCCACCGCGAGAAGAACGCGTTTCGCACTTTAAGGCGCTTACAGATAATGTCCGCATTTCATTGCTCAATACGCGGCTGACCATTCGCGCCTTGGTGCCGGTACCCTTTCGTCAGCACAATGTGGACGGGCAGGGCCGCGTTTCTTTGCTGCGGCCCATGGATTCCCTGCGCCGTATGCTTGCCGACAGGGCCACCCCGTGGCAGCTTGGGCGTTCGGCGGCGGTGGCCATAGCTGTTTCCACACTGCCCTTGCCGGGATTGCAGAGCATTTTACTTTTGCTGTGCATAGGCTGGCTGCGCCTGAACAGGCTTTGCGCACTGGCCATGATTCCGCTCACGTGGCCGCCCTTTGTGCCGGGGCTTGGGGTTTTGCTGGGCTACAGGCTACGCAATGGCAGATGGTTGACGGAATTTTCTTTGCAAACTCTTGGTTACGAAGCACCGCAGCGCATACTTGACTGGCTTGTGGGCGCACTGGTGCTTGCTCCATTGCTTGGGTTGCTGGCGGGGGGCTTGGTGTGGGGGCTGGCATATCTTGCGGCGCGTGGTGCGGCACCCCTGCGGCAGCGGGGCGACAATGCAGAATAAACATCCAGTCGCCAATACGCTTGGTTCCCGGCTTCAATACGGTATTTTTGAAGTTTTGGTTCGCTGCCGATTGCTTTTTGTGGCACGTATGGTGTTGGCCTTTGTAGTATTGTATTATGCCATGCTGCCACACGTGCGCCAGCGTTGTGCAGCCTATATTGAGCGCCGCTTTCCCCGCGCAGGGGGCTGGGGCAGGTTTGTGCATGTCTACCGCTTGTACCTGAACTTTGGTCAGGTGCTGCTGGACAGGATGATAGCTGGTGTGACGGGCAGGTTTCCTCTTTGTGAAACAGACAAGCAGGTGCGGCAACTGTTTGATGAGGCTGGGGCCAATGCGCATGGTTGTATTGTGCTGACAGCGCACGTTGGCGCGTGGCAGGTGGGCATTGCTGGGCTTGACCAGTTCGACCGCCCGGTAAATGTGGTGCAGTTGCACAACCCTGCGGAACAGGGCAAACACTATTTTGAGCACGGCAGGGGCAGACCTTTCAAGATCATTGATTCTGCCGATCCTGTGGGTTCAATGGTTGAGGCTGCCGCAGCGCTGCGGCGCGGTGAAGTGGTCTGCCTTATGGGCGACCGCTTGCACGGCACACGGCAATCAGGACAGGGCGTTGATGTGGCGTTTTTGGGCGGCAACATACGTATTCCTGTCAGCGCGTATGCGCTTGCATCCATCACTGGAGCAAAGTTGCTCATGCTCTTTACAGTGAGGGAGAGGGGCGTCACCAAGGTTTATAAGGTGGAGCAGCTTTCGGTTCCTGCGGGCTTGCCTCGCCGGGATGTTTCTGTATTTCAGCCGTATGCACAGCAATTTGCCGCAGCAATGGAGACTGTTGTGGAACGGCACCCGTACCAGTTCTTTAATTTTTACGATATGTGGTCGCAATGATGACAAAAAATGAAATGGAATCCGCCCTTAAAACGGCGATTATTGATGGCCTGCGCCTCGAAGACGTTACCGTTGAAGATATTGATTCTTCAGCCCCGCTGTTTGGAGATTCTGGTCTGATGCTGGATTCGCTGGACGCGGTGGAACTTGTGGTTGTGGTTGAAAAACATTTTGGCGTAGCCATTGCGGATGCCGAAGAGGCCCGAAAGGCCTTTACTTCTGTATGCGGGCTTGCAGATTTTATCTGCGCACGCAAAGCGCAGGCGTGAGAAAGGCAATGCAGCACGGCTCTGGCATTGTTGTTACAGGCATGGCCTGCCTGTGTGCGGCGGGTGATAGCCCGGCTGCTGTTCTGGATACCCTGCAAGGCGGTCGGCCTGAGCTGGTAGCTGCATCTGTGCTGGACAAACGCGCGTTGCCGTTTCCTTTTTTTGGCCTTGACGAAAAGCATTTTCCCGGCGGGCGCAAGCATTCTGCGCAGGATACGCTTACGCTTGCCAGAGCCGTGTGCCACAATGCTTTGGCCGAGGCGCGGCTGCCGCAACACTTGCTACGTGAGGCGGGCGTGGTGCTGGGCACCACCGCCGGGAGCGCATCGCATTTTTTGGAGGCCTACGCCGCCAGCCGCGAAAATGCGTCAGGGCAAATTACTGGGGCAGAACAGCCCCCTACGGTTTCAACGTGCCAGTGCGCCTGCGGGGCTGACCGTGATGACTACTTTAGTGCCAATCTTGCGCTGGAAATGGACGTGGAGGCCAACGGGCCGCGCCTTACTGTTACCGATGCCTGCACGTCCGGCGCAGACGCCATAGGGCTGGCGATGGATCTCATCACCACTGGCCAGTGCCAGTGCGTGCTCTGCGGCGGCGCTGACGCCCTGAGCCTTGTGCCGCATACGGGTTTTGCGCGCTTGATGATATATTCCGACCAGCCCTGCCGTCCCTTTGACCGTGACCGCAAAGGTCTGAACCTTGGCGAGGGCGCTGCCGCGCTGGTTCTTGAAAGCGCGGAACACGCCCTCAGCCGCAATGCCAAGGTGCTTGGGCAGGTGCTGGGCTACGGCAACGCATCTGACGCGCATCATTTTACCGCACCGCACCCTGAAGGGCGTGGGCTTGCCACTGCCATACGCTCTGCCTTGCAGCAGGCGGGCCTTGCAGCGGCAGATATGGCCTTTGTGAACGCGCACGGCACCTCTACCCGCGAAAACGACAAGGTCGAAGGGCGGCTTTTGAGCACCATGCTTCCCAATGTGCCCGTGTGGGCCAGCAAGGGCGGCACAGGCCACACCCTTGGGGCCGCTGGAGCCCTAGAAGCCGTGCTGACGCTTGAGGCCCTGCGCAGAGGCTCTGTTCCGGGCTCTCTGGGTTTTTGCAATATTGATCCTGAAATCGGTTTTGCGCCCACGCAAGGCCCCCTTTCGGTATCCTTGCCCTTTGCGCTGTCAACCTCGCTGGGTTTTGGCGGTGGCAATGCCGCATTGGTGCTGGGGAGGGCAATGCAATGATCAGCAGCACTACGCTTTCTGTGGCCGGAACCGGGCTTGTGCACAGCCTCGGTGGCAAGGATGCTCTTGCAGCCGTGCAGCAGGGTAATACGGCGGTCTTTTCTACTCCCGATATTTCATTGCTTTCGGCATTGTTGCTGGGGGTATCTCTGCGCCGCATTCCGCGTTATGCGCGTATGGCGCTTTTGGCCGCAGTGCAGGCTTTGGACGAGGCAGGCTGGCGAAAAAAAGAAGTGTTGCACAATACCGCTCTTGTTTTTGGCACTGCCTACAGCAGCCCGCAAATGAGCATGGATTTTATGGATTCCATTTTGGACAATGGCCCGCATTTGTCCTCGCCAACAGCATTTTCACACGCTGTCAACAATATGGGGGCTGGTCTGCTCAGCTTGTTGCTTGGCATTGAGGGGCCGTGCTTTACCATTTCGCAGTTTGAACTTTCTTTTGCCGGAGCTGTAAGCACAGCCAGTGCGCTGCTGAACGCAGGGCGTGTTGAAAGGGTCTTGCTGTGTGCCGTGGATGAAAACGACAGCCGCTTTTTTCACTGCTGCCCACAATATCTGCAAGGTCAACACCCTCAAACTGAAGGGGCCGTTGCCCTGTGTTTGAGCAGGGTGGCCGAGGGTGCACCCTCGGTGCAGGTGAGGTGGGGCCAGCAGCCGGGAGTGGGCAGCCCTGTTTTTGCTTCTGGGGCTGCTGGCGGGTCTGCATCTGAACCAAACTGGATAAATAACGAGTATCTGTATGGGCATGGGCCGCTGGCGCATGCTCTGGATGTTATGCTGGCCCTGAATATGGTGCAAACTGCCAAGGCCAACACTGTTAACTGCGTCTGCGCTGCTGCCGTGAGCGGCAGACAGGCATTAATCGAAGTGCGGGGTGCGTAATGGAATCCTGGCCGCTTGAGCGGATTGCACAGCTTGATTTGCGGGCTGTGACGGCGATTGTGCAATCCATTGCGCAAGCAGAATTGAGCCAGCATAACCCGCTGAGCTTTGAGGCCCGCGCACCGCACGAATTTGCATCCATGCGGTGGGAAGCGCTGGGGCTAGACGAAGCCGCGCTTGAAAATATTGCGCAGCGGTGCAACGCCATGTTTCACACCGCCGCGACCGCGCCAGCAGTTGACGCACTGTGCGGCCAATTGCCACAGCAGGTTTTGCAACAGTGGGAAAACAGCGACCGTTCGCTTACGTTTTTTACTTCTGGCTCAACCGGCAAGCCCAAGCCCTGCACGCATAAAGAAAGCCACATTCGGCAGGAAGTAACCAGTCTGGCCCCCATAGTGGCCGACCGAACCTCGGCCTTGGTTACAGTGCCCATGCATCATATGTATGGGTTTACGTTTGGGCTGCTGCTGCCCCTGAGCCTTGGGGTGCCCATCCGCAGCGTGCCGCCTTTGCCTACCTTGGTTGAGGCGCAGATGCGCCCCGGCGATCTTGTTATCAGCATACCTTTGCTGCTTTCGCGCCTTGTAGATATGCGTGGGTGGCATGCCGCAAGCTCGGAGGCCGGGCGGGGAATTACCTTGCTGACGGGCACTTCGCCCACGCCGCCAGAGGTGATGTACGCGCTCGAGAGGCAGGCCTTTCGCGTGATGGAGTTTTTTGGGTCTTCAGAGATGGGCGTGGTTTGCTGCCGCTTTGAGCCAGAGGCAGATTATGAGTTGCTGCCCCATGTGGCGCGGGGAGAAGGGGAGAACGGCAATGCACTGGTGCGCTGCCTGCCGGACGGCGTAGTGCAGCACTACCCGCTGATGGATAACGTAAACTGGACAGGCCAGCGGCATCTACGCCCCGGCGCACGCATAGACAAGGCCGTGCAAGTGGGCGGCATTAATGTGTTTCCACAGTTTGTGGCCTCGGTAATTGAGCGGCACAAAGGGGTTAAACAGTGCTTGGTGCGCTTGATGCGGCAAGAAGAAGGCTACAGGCTTAAAGCCTTTGTGGTGCCAGAGCCGGATTGCGATGTGCCAGCACTGCACAAGGCGCTGATTCTATACGCACACCGTGAGCTGAGCGACGTGCAGCGCCCCGGATCCTATACCTTTGGCCCGGATATTCCCCGTGGCCCGCTGGGCAAGCCCATGGACTGGTAGAATTTTTTTATGATTGCCATTGGTGACGCCAGAGGTTTCATTTTGAATATTTTAGGAAGACCCTTACACATAGGCCATGCGGGTTGTCATGCCTGCCTCACTTAAAAGTCGTAGGAAATTTTATCCTTGCTGCCGGTTTTGCCTTCAAGGCGTCTGCGCTCGTGGGCAAGGCCGATCATATCTGTTTCCATGGCTGCCACGCTGTCCATGTCGTTCTCTAGCCCAAGGGTGAGCAGGGCAGTGGCAAGAGTGCCAAGGCTTGTGCCGGGTGTGCCAGCTTCAAGCCTTTGCAGCGAGCCCACAGAAACCAGCATGAGTTTGGCCATTTCGTGCAGGGTAAGACCCCGGCGCTTTCGCGCCAGCTTGATTCTGCGCCCAAGCTCCTCAAGCTTTGTCTGAGTTGCCGGGGGTAACGCAGTGATGGATGATGAGTTTTTAGCCATAAATGGTACTTTTTCAGAGATTTTTATCAATATATAGCTAAATTTGAAAAGGTCAAGGTGGGCTGGTAGGGGGCTTAGTTGGTAAGATATTGGTTTGGTGGGTCGAATTACGCAGGGCCAACCATAATAGATAATTTCAGAGGTGCTATGTGAGCTGAGTTAAGGGCAAGCATTAACAGCATTGAGAGTGAACACACAGGGCAGAACACCTTGCTCCCAAGGCCTGAAGTCTATGGGGGGAGTGCAGGCGATATCCTCAATAAGAGCACGCTGTTGGTCCTTTGTGCAAAGCATTAATACGGCATTGTCCCCATCTCGCTTTAAAGAAATATGAAATTCTGAAACAGTCGAGCATAACGTCTGGTCACGTCCGCAAGCGAGTGCAACGAGGTCTTCGTCAGAGCCCGCGCCGCGCATAATTTCTCCTTGAACGGCATAACTTAGGCGATGTAAATCGGCAGCAGCACGAGCCATATCTTTTTCTCCAATATTGCCAGCTGTTGCGCTACAAGCCGTCACAAATAATATTAGAAGGGCATAGTGCAGATTCCGCATGGTTACTCCCACATAGTGATGTGGCCATTTTCGTCCCGGCCGGTGTCAAGGTTCCAGTTGGTGATGTAGGAAAGTTCATTCGGAGAATCTTTCAGACAAAATTGGACCAATTGCCCCCAGCAGCGTTGTACATTATCGCAAGCCTTGTTGAAAATTTCTGAGTAATCCATATGTCCACCGCTAGGGATACGTAGTTGTCTGATATATGTTTCGTCTGGCTCTTCAGGGTAAACAAGGCCTTGATCAGCGATGACATGTCTTGCAAGAGGAATAAGTCTTCCATTACCAGCCATGCCTAGCATTCTGTGAAACCCGGAGTGCCATTTGTTGAATGCAGGTGGAGACTCTGCATAATGGTTTTTATCTACCTGTTTCAGCATGTTACTCCATACGTCTACGATTAATGGGTCCAGTTTGTCAGGGTCTTCTGGCGCACTGCAAGCTGACAAGCCACTATGAATAAAGGCATCTCCGAGAATTTCCCCCATGTTTAAATGTTCGTAGATAAAAACATCTTGGTTCATTTCGCAAACTCTATGTCCTTTGGGATTAACCTCATAGGGACCAGTTTTTAATTCCACTACAGGGTGGATAGTCACATCTGTAATGACATGAGATGCAAAACCCAACAGCCAAGCTAGGGCCTTATGTCTTACTTCGCCTTGCAGCGTTCTAATATAGGCTGCCCCTTGCTTTAACCTGTCACCTGTATGCTTGTAATGCATGGCATCAGCCCATGCTTTAGAATCCTCATTCCCAATGTGTAGGTAGGGGTAGTCCGGACTTACCGCGCCCAATTCAGTGTATTTGGCATATGTCAGTATTGGACCAATGGTTTTGTTGTCGAGGCCGCCAAGTCGGCTGATTTTTTGGGGGCTGCCAGCTACGGCGACTACTGATAAATGTGTGTAGGCTCCAGGCATAGTCACTCCTTATCCATTTCGATTATGTTAACCCGCTAATATCAAGAAAATTTTCATTGCCATTGTCAATGAGATATAATTTATTGTAAATTTGACAAAAAAATAATCAATAATATTAATACGTAAAAGAAATAATTTATTAAATAGAATATTATCATATTCAGCACGTTATGTATATAGATATAACGTGCAGTGCTTAAATGTGTTTTTCAAAAATTCTATTATTAGAATTCAAATTTCCAAATAAAAAAGTGGCTTATACGTCTTATTCAGAGCGTATAAGCCACTTTAATTTGTGGGGGTTGGTGGAGGCGGGGGGAGTTGAACCCCCGTCCGCGAACTGTCCACTCGAAGCATCTACAGGTTTATGTCAGGAATTAATTTCACCGTGGTGGTAGCCCCTGACCGGGCGCAACACGGCAATCTTTCCGGTAAACTCCTCGCGGAAAACCCCGGTAAGAACCGATTTCCGCCAGCCTGATAAGTGTCGCCACTCAGGGTTATCAGACATGGCCCTGAATGACGTGACCGCCTAAGCGGTCGTTGCCTCGCTGTTATTAGGCAGCGTAAGCGTAGTCGTAATCGTTGTTGGCAATTACTTTTGTTGCCGCTTTTTACGAGGCCAGCGGCGCCTCGACCTGCCGCTAAGGCTTCCACGTCCCCGTCGAAACCAGTGCGCCCCCATTTGGTCAAACATTACAATAAGTCGCTTGCCTCGGTTTGGCAAGCTCTAACGGATGTAGAAATGTGAAAGCGGCCCCTTAAGGCACATGTGATAGTGCTCCAGCAGGGGGGCGGCGTCTTCCATATGATCCAGCATGTCGTTTTGAATTTGGGTTGCCAGCTCCACGCCGTGCGAGAGCATGGCCACCTGCGCCATTTCTTTAAAGCTTTTTTGCAAATCTGGTTTGCGGGCAATTATGTCGCACAGCAGGGCAGCGTCGTTGTCTGTGCCTTCAACCACCAAACTGCCCTCTGGGGAGAGGTACAGGTGCAGGCGGTCTTCTGGGCGCAGATGGCGCTCTTCAAGCTGCGTGTTCAGCATGCCCATAAATGCTTCCTGAAGCTCGTCAAGCCGCGCCTCTAGCGCAGTAACAAGCCCCTCTCCATCCTTGGCCAAGCAGTTCAGCGCCCTGACAGATGTTTCATCAAGGCCAGAAAGTGCCTGACCCGATGTTGGGTAATGCCGAGCTGAAGAGGTTGCCTCGGAAGCGCCAGATTGCATGTGGAGCATGGCGCTTATGCTATTGCTATTTTCGTTAGTCACATGCTCCCCCTGTGGCTATGGTCAAATTTGCCTTGCCTTCATTTGCCTTGGGTATAAGCAAAATGAGTGCCAGAATGTTCCAAAAACAAAAATATGGGGAAAAAGTTTAGAAAAAGTCAAAAAAATGTCGGTGAATGCTGGGACAACACACTAATTTGCCGTGGATGCAGCCAGTTACAATCTGGTTGCCTTGGCAAACAGACGGGAAAGCGGCAATTTTTGCACAGTAGCTTTGCTGCGTGCCCGTGTTGGGTATTCATGCAAAGTGGTGGCGCCAAGTGCTGGTGCCAGACCAGTGCTCAGACTAGTGCTCAGACTAGTGCAAAGGCTCGTGCAGCTCGTCAAGGATAGTAGAACAGCTACAACGCGGCAGTTGCAGCGGCTAGGCCTCAAGGCTGCGGGCAAGGGCCTCGCCCTGTGCGCCGCCGCCAGCCATGCGGGCAAGCTCTGTATGGCGGTCTGCCTTGTCAAGGGGCGAGCAGAGGGTAAAGGTTTCACCCTCGCGCACGACCTTGACGATCTGAAAATGCCTGCGGGCGCGGGCCGCCAGTTGCGGCCAGTGGGTGATAAGCAGCATTTGGCGCGTTTCGGCCAGAGCATAAAGCTTTTCTGCCAGCTTATTAAGGGTCATGCCGCCCACGCCAGCGTCAACTTCGTCAAAAATAAAGGTAGCGCCTTCATCATCTTGCTGCACACTGGCAAGGGCCAGCAAAAAGCGCGAAAGTTCGCCGCCAGAGGCGATTTTATCCAGTGGTTGCGGGGGCTGACCAGGGTTAGGAGCCCACAGAATGCGGCCACGCTCGTCTTGCACACCGGGCCAAATCTCCTGCACGGCAAAATCTGGAATCACGCGCACCTGCTCTGAAAAGCCCAATTGGCGCAGCTCGTTTTCCAAATTAGCGGCAATGGTGGCTGCGGCCTCGCGGCGTGCCGGAATAATGCGGGCGGTTAGGGCTGCCAGCTCTGCGGCAAGAGCTGCCGCTTCCTTGTCCAACCGGGTTATATCTAGCGCGCACACATCGAGGAAGGAAAGGTTCTCTGCAATTTCTTCGCGCAGGGTCAGAATTTCTGGCAGGGTACGGTGCAGTTTGCGCTTGAGCTGGGCAAGGGCAAAAAGGCGCTCTTCCAGATGGTCCATGTCGGGCATTTCGTCCAGCCCCGGCAGGGCCGGCGGTCTGCGCAGTTTGCCGCCAAGGTGGGCAAGCTGCTGGCGCAACGCGGCCACGGCATCGGCATCGGCCTGAAGAGAATCATCCTCGCGGGCCATGCGCACCAAGAGTTTTTCAAGCTGCCCGAGCTGATCTATGACCCCTTCCTGCTCATCGCCCTGCAACAAAACAAGGGCCTGCTCGTAGTTCTCCTGCTGGTGCTCCATAGAGCGGGCAAGAGCGCGAATTTCTTCCAGACGTTCTTCTTCGCCTTCTTCGGGCGAAACCTTGTCTATCTCTTGCTGCTGCATTTCAAGCAGCTCGCGCCGTTCTGCAAGGCCCGCCTGCCGATTAAGCAGGGCAGCGCGTTGGGCCGCGTTTGTCTGTAGGCGCGAGAGCAGGTCGTCGCGTTGGGTGAGCAGCTCTGGGCAGCTAATGCCGCTCTCAAGCAGGCGCGCCTGAAAGGCAGATTGCAGCAACTTTTGCTGGGCGTGCTGGCTGGTGTGGGCCACAAGGCGGTTGCGCAGGTCGCGCAGGCTGTCCTGCGAGCGCAGCTCGTCATTGATGTACAGACGGCTGCGGCCAGATTCGGCCACAATTTCGCGCCGCAGCACCATGTCGGCCTCGGCAGTGCTAAAGAGGGCCTCGACCTGAGCACGTTCTGCGCCAGCTCTAACCATGTCTGCCGACAGTTTGTCGCCAAGCAAAAAGCCCAGCGCTTTAAGAATAAAGCTCTTGCCCGCCCCGGTTTCACCCGTAAGCACATTCATGCCGGATGAAAATTCCAGTTCCATGTCTTCAATAAGGGCCAGATTGCGAATGCGCAGGTATTCAAGCATGGCTTCAACGTTTGTTATGGCGGTTTACATAGTTAAAGTACGACTTTAACTTTCCAAAAAAAGTCTTATATCACAAACTATTGGCGAAGCCTTGGATCAAAAAGATCCCGCAGACTTTCACCCAGAAGATTATAACCCAAAACCGTAACCAGTATGGCCAAACCGGGGTAAACAGACAGCCAAGGCGCTGTTTCAATCACTGCCTTGCCGTCCATAAGCATGTTGCCCCAGCTTGCGGCAGGGGGCTGCACGCCCAAACCCAGAAAGCTGAGGCTAGATTCTACCAAAATTGCCCCGGCTACGCCAAGTGTGGCCGTAATCAGCACCGGGGCCAGAGCATTGGGCAGTATGTGCCGAAACAGTATGCCAGCGGTAGATGTGCCCGCCAGCCGCGCCGCATCAACAAATTCGCGCTCGCGCAGGCTAAGGGCCTCGGCGCGCACAAGGCGGGTAACGCCCATCCACGAGGTAAGCCCAATTACAATCATTATATTGGTAAGATTGGGTTCCAAAAAGGCAATGACCGCAAGGATAAGAAAAAATGACGGAAAGCAGAGCATTATGTCGACCACGCGCATGATGCATTCGTCCACCCAGCGCCGAAAATACCCGCTCACCAGCCCCAGAACCGTTCCAATGCTTACCGATATGCCCACGGCCACAAAGCCCACCCACAGCGAAACCCTGCCGCCATATAGCAGGCGCGAAAACACGTCGCGCCCAAGCCGGTCTGTGCCGAGCAAAAAGCGGGAGGAGGGCGGCTCTAGAATATTTTGCAGGTGCAGGGCATTGGGGTCAAAGGGCGCAAGCAAGGGGGCTAGCAGGGCAGCCAGCGACATGCCAAGCACAATCACAAGCCCAAGGGCCAGCATGAGGTTGCGGCCAAGCAGCCTTTTGACAGCAAGGGGCAGCATTAGGCGTTGTCCTTTGCGTTGCGGATGCGCGGGTCGGCCAGCCCGTAACAAAAATCGGCCAGCAGGTTGCCAGCAAGTGTAAGCACGGCCCCCAGCACCAGATTACCCATGATCATGGTGTAATCACGCGCCATTACAGCGCCGTAAAAAAGCTGGCCCAGCCCCGGCAGGGCAAAAATTGATTCAATGATCACGCTGCCGCCGATAAGGCCCGGCACAGAAAGCCCAAGCAGGGTTATGACCGGCAGCAGAGCGTTGCGCAAGGCATGCCGCCAGATAACGGCTGTTGCGCCCAAACCCTTGGCCCGCGCGGTAAGAATATAATCTTGCCGCAGTACCTCAAGCATACAGGCCCGCATGTAGCGCGACATGCCCGCCAAACCGCCCACCGTGTACACCAGAGTGGGCAGGGCAAGGTGCTTGGCCAAATCGCAAAACTTGCCCCACGCGCTCAACTGCGCGTAATTCATGGATATAAGGCCAGAAATGGGCAGCCATTGCAGCTCTATGCCAAAAAACATCATTAGCAGCAGGGCCAGCCAGAACGAAGGCATGGCAAAACCCAAAAAAACCAGCACAGTAACAGACTTATCCAGCAGCGAATTTTGCCGACAGGCAGAAACAATGCCCACAGGTATGGCTATGAGCAGGGTGAGCACCAGCGAAACAACATTCATGCCCACGGTAAGGGGCAGCCGCTCAAGAATCTTGGTCAGCACCGGGCGCGAATCGGCAGACATGGAATTGCCAAAATCAAGCTGCACAATGCGCGTCAGCCAGTCCCAATACTGCACATACAGCGGGCGGTCGAGCCCATAGAGCACCTCAAGGCGCTGGCGGGCAGCTGCGCCAGCCAGCGGATTGAGCGTGGTTTCCAAATCTGTGGGTGAGCCGGGGGCCAGATGAATAACCCAAAAGCTGATAATGGTGATACCCCACAGCACAAGCAACATCCACAGCGTTTTGCGTAAAACGTGCAGAAGCGGGCCAGAAAGGCGGCTTTTTGCGGCAGGTGCGGGCAGGGTGCTCATGTAAGGCGGTTACTCCGTGCGGGTCATCCACTGGCGCATGTCGTCCACTTCCTTCTGCCAGGCAGAAGAAAGGCGCAGCTTGAGAAAGCGGGCGAACAAAGAATCCAGCAGGCCGGTGCACACTTCCATAAGATAGAACTTTTCGAGCAGCAGTGCATCGGGGTCGTCGTCGCTGTCACTCTTGTCGAGCTTGGGAGTTTTAAGGCTGTTGAGGCAAAAATCCTCGGCTTTAAGGCTCACCTGAAAGGCCAGCTCTTCTTTTTCAAGGCGCAGAAGGGCGCGGCTGACCTGCTTGCCATTGCCAAGGCCAAAGCGGGCCTCGCGAAGAGGGGAGAGCGAGCCAGAAACAGAGGCAGTTTCGCGGGCGTCGCCTTCGCCGCCTTCAACTACAATGCGCTGTTCCATAGAAACGGCAAAGGGTGCGCCTGCCTTGTCGGTAAACGCACCGGGGGCTGTGTCGCTCTGGTACCAGAGCCATGTCAGAAATTCTTTGCCGAGAATACTGTCTGTGGATTCACCAAGATAAGGCATATTCATGGGGGCTCCGTGCCGTCATCAGGAAAGGGGCGCGAACTGCGTGGGTTCCAGCTTATCCAGACGGATAAGGCTTTCTTCATCCAGCATGGAAACCGCCAGATTGTACGGAGTCAGTTGCTCCAGATGCAGCTCGAATGTCTTAAGAAATTCTTCCAAGAAGAGGTCGATCATCTTGTTTTGGGTAGATGCGAACCAGACTTCGTTTTTATCTGTGGCCCACAGCACGTTAAATTCGCCGGGAACAGGCAAAAAACGTGAGCGCAAGCGCAACAAAACCTGCTCCTTGAGCTCTTTTTTGCGTTCGCGGGCAATGTAATTTTTGCCCTGTTGGGCCATACGTTTTTTTTCTTCCTTGAGGGCGATGGCCACGTGCTTTTTGACCACGCCAGCAGGAATGCGGCGCATGTCGAGCCGCAGCGAAAAAACGATGTACGAGCCCTTTTGCGGTGGGGCCGTTTCCCATTCGGTATCAAGCATGTCCTCAAAACACGCCCAGCCTTGGGCCTGCATTTCAGGAATATCGTCAATGTCGCGCATGGCGAACTGCTTCAGCTTGTCCGGTATCTGCGGCCAGAGCGTGGCAGGAACGGGATCAAGAATACGAAACCGTGTAAAGCTGCAAGAGCTGTTGGCAAAGCCCATGTAAACTCCTTGCTTGTAAAACCTGTGTTGGCAGTGTTGTACGTCAGAGCCGCTTCGGGGGCAAGTGCATGGCTTGTGGTAAGAGCGGGCAGGTGTGCGGGTGTAAGCGCGCCAGAGGCCAGCCAGCATTGCAAAGGCATGCACCAGAATTTGCGGCCACGTCTATATATAAGGATAAGGAACCTACACAGGCCCGCGTGATTACAGATAACAACAAAATAGTCTGCCAGTCAGGCAAATCATACAAATCATAAAGGCAGGAAAAAATACGCCAGAAAACTGCGCCGCAGCGTGGTTGCAAGTCGGCAATTTGCCCACAATATATGGACGAAACAAGGGCCAACCTTCAAAAGTTTGCCGCATACAGCCAAGCACAGCATGCCATCAAAGGGCACAAGAAAGTGTTCCGCCAGCGGCGATTTGCGGGGCTATTTTGCCACTTTTCGGGGTTGAGGTTGGGCCATGCGCAGTTATTATAAATGTCCCATACTGATAATTATGTAAACTTTTGAAGATTGAAATGCCTTTGAATCCCAGATTTGGATGGCTGTTGGCCGCCTTCCCCGTGCTTGCCCTTGACGGCATGCTCCACTTCACGCACCATGTGCGCATCTTGCCAAGGAGAATTACCGTGCCGCCCAAACATTCCGGCAATGCCGGATCGACCGCCAATAAACGTCCACAAACGAACTCGTCTGCAAGGCCATCCAAAAAAGAATCGTCGCTGGAATCAAGAAATGATTCTTCCAGAGAATTTTCCAAGGCTAAGCCTGTGGAACATGCTGGTGCCGCGCGCAATGGGCAAGGCCCACGCTCTGAAGGACGTTCTGGCAATGCTCCGCATGGCCGGTCTGATTCTTGTTCGGGCCCACGCCCTGATTCAAGGCGTGAACCCCGTGCAGAAGGTTCCGCATTGCGTAGGCCCCAGCCTGTTGCAGAGCCAGAATCTACCGAAGGTGTGCGCCTCAACAAGGCCATTGCTGCCACGGGCCATTGTTCGCGCCGTAACGCAGACGAGCTTATTCTAGCGGGCCGCGTGCGCGTTGACGGCCAGCCAGAATCAAACCCGGCGCGGCGCGTACTGCCATGTGAAAGTATTATGGTCGATGGGCGCGTTTTGTCGGCCCCGCAGGCCTTTACCTATCTTATGCTCAACAAGCCCGTGCAGATAGTGTGTACGGTCAGCGACCCGGAAGGTAGGCCTACAGTGCTTGATTGTCTGCCCCCGACCTACAAGGGGCTGCGGCTTTATCCTGTTGGCAGACTTGATTATTTTTCTGAAGGCATGCTGCTTTTGACCAACGATGGCCAACTGGCGCAGCGCCTTACCCATCCGCGCCACCACCAGCCGAAAACCTACGAGGTTTTGGTGCGCGGCACAGTGCCTGAAGCCGCCCTTAAGATCATGCGGCGCGGTATGCGCCTTGCCGAAGGCGAAGACCTGCTGCCCGTGGACGTGACCGCCCAACCCACTGCTGGCAATACCATGTTACAAATTGTGCTGCGTCAGGGCTTTAACCGCCAAATACGGCGCATGTGCCGTGATTTGGGGCTTACTGTTCTGCGCCTGTGCCGCGTTGCCCAAGGGGCCCTGCGACTTGGCAATCTGGCCAGCGGCAAGGTGCGTCCCCTGACAGATGAGGAAATAGCCAAACTGCGCGAAAGCGCGGGCTTGTAGTAGGCCTTGGTCCAGAGCCGCTAGGGGGCCGCTGCCCCACTGCTCCACATATGTGTAAATAAAAAGGCGCAGCCACTACCTGATTAACGGTGTTGTGGCTGCGCCTTGATTACTTAACTGGTATAAACTTTATATCTTCGGTCATTATTGATGATGGCACTACAGCAAGCCATGCTGGCCGCCCGCGCAACGATCAATCCTAGCTTTTCAGCAGCTGCTCAAGAAAATCAATGGCGTCTTTCTGCACGGCTTGCAGGTGATCCTCGCCTTTAAAGCTTTCTGTGTAGACCTTGCAGATTGCCTCTGTGCCAGAAGGCCGCACCGCAAACCAGCCATCCTCGCTCACCACCTTTACCCCGCCGATGGAGGCATCGTTGCCGGGGGCGCGGGTGAGCACGCTGGTGACGGGCGAGCCGCCAAGGGTCTTGAGCGTGACGCTCTCAGGCGTAAGCGCGGCAAGCTTGGCGCGCACATGGTCGTCTGCCACGGCATCAAGCCGCTGATAGGCGGGTGCGCCAAGGCGCTCGGTGAGCTTGGCGTACAACTCGCTGGGTGACGACTGCTCTACCGCCATCATTTCAGCTGCCAGCAGGCACATGAGCGGGCCGTCCTTGTCTGTGCTCCAGGGCGTGCCGTCAAAACAAAGGAATGACGCGCCCGCGCTTTCTTCGCAGCCAAAGCCGCAGCGCCCGCTGAGCAGATAGGGCACAAACCATTTGAAGCCCACGGGCACTTCCACCACCGGGCGGCCAAGCTCCTTGGCTACCCTGTCGAGCATGCCACTTGTGACCAGAGTTTTGCCAATACCGCGCTGCGCGGGCCACTGCCTGCGGGTGCGGAACAGATACCAAGCGGCAACGCTCAGATAATGGTTGGGATTCATAAGCTCTTTGCGCGTCACCACGCCGTGCCGGTCAGAATCCGGGTCGCATGCAAAGCTCAGGTCAAAATGGTCGCGCAAATCAAGCAGGCGGCTCATGGCATATGGCGATGAGCAATCCATGCGGATTTTGCCGTCTTTGTCGCAGGGTACAAAACGGAAGGTGGGATCAACCGCCCTGTTCACAACCTCAAGATCAATACCGTAGGCATCTGCAATGGGTTCCCACATGGGCAGGCTTGCGCCGCCCAGCGGATCAACGCCAATGCGCAAACCCGAAGAGGCAATGGCCTTCATGTCGAGCACGTTTGCCAGATCCTGCACATAACTGCCGATAAAATCGTATTCTTCCACCAGCGACGAAGCGCGGGCGGCGCGCAGATGCGTAAGTTTTACGCCCTTGTTGCCGTTTTCAAGGTAGGCATTGGCGCATTTTTCAATATGGCTGGTTACTTCTGATTCGGCAGGGCCACCGTGGGGCGGGTTGTACTTAAAGCCGCCGTCGCGCGGGGGATTGTGTGAGGGGGTAATGACAATGCCGTCGGCCAAGCCATTGACGCGGCCCGAGTTCCACTTGAGCACCGCATGCGAAATGGCGGGCGTGGCCGTGTAGGCTCCACCCAGCGAAATGCGCACAGATACGTTGTTGGCCACCAGAACTTCTAGCGCAGAACGAAAGGCCGCCTCAGAAAGGGCGTGCGTGTCGCCGCCCAGAAAAAGCGGGCCGTCAATACCCTTGGCGGCGCGGTAATCGCACACGGCCTGAGTGATGGCGTAGATGTGCTCTTCGTTAAAGCTGCACAGCACAGAAGTACCCCGGTGCCCCGAAGTGCCAAATGAAACCCGTTGGGCCGCAAGCGCCGGATTGGGAAATTCTGTATAGTAGGCGCTCATGAGCGCGGGGATGTTTTCCAGCTTTTCCAGCGCGGGCAAATGCCCTGCATCGCTATGCACAACCGGCATTGGTTTTCCTCCAAAAGAGATGGCTGATCAGACTATAGGCCCAATTTTGCAGGGCCGCAACGTTTGGGCGGTATCTGAACGGTAGGCGGGAACGGCGTGAAGTTGGCTACAATTGCGCAGATTTGGCCCTAGACTTATCGAAGGCACAATTTTTTAAAAAATTCACGGTGTTCTTGCAGATTGGGGTCGGTAATTTCGCTGGCAAGTATGCCGTAGGCTGCATGTATGAGTGCAGACCTTTTTTCAAGCGACACTTCAAGCCGCTCTTTATGCGCGTGGTTGGCGCACAGTTCGGCCAAAATCTGGGTCAGTCGCACGGCGCGCACGGTGTCTGTGTGGCGCTGCTGCACTGCCCTGCTCCCCGCACCGTCCACTTCGGCCAGCCATTGGGGCTGGCTGAGCGCATTGGCTGCAATGGCCGCCGCAGCATGGGCATCGTTGCGGGCAAAGGTAGGCAAAATTTCGTGCTCTTTGGCAAACAGTTCGTCAAAGCCGTTGCCGCAGGTTTCCATCAACAAGGCCGCGCCGCACGACATGGCCTCGAAACAGCGAAAATTTACTTCCGAGGCTGCGGTCTGGTTCAGGGCAATGCGGCTGCGCTCAAAAATAGGGCGGTAGTTGCCAGTCAAAATAACCAGCGGGTGCTGAGCGCGAAAGGCCTTAAGAAAAGGCTCTCGGTCTGGGTTGTTTTTGTGCCCCAAGGTTCCCACAAAACTGACGGGAATATCCCGCTCGGCAAAGTCAGATTCAGTGGACGTAACCTGCGGGCAAAAAAGCGGAAACCACTGCGCGTTCATGCCCTCTTGCGAGAACAGAACCACATATTCCTTTTGGGCCACAAGGGTTGCGTCAAAACCCCAAGAATAGGGAATGTGCCAAGGGTTGCAATAGGTATCGATGGAATAGCGCACCGAAGGCCACGGCACATTTTGCGGGTCAAGCAATTGGGGCAAGTTGCCGTCGTCGCAATAAAACAGGGCATCGGGCTTGAAGTCGGCAGCCTCTAGGCGGTGCAGCAGCTGCCGCACAACATAGGGGTGCGAGGTGGGCAAATCGGCGTGCGAACCGGGGTGAACGGTAAGCACATGGTGCCCCAGACGTTTGAGAGCGGCCGTTAGATACGGCCCGCCAATGTTAAGTATGCGTAAGCTCATAGATAAAAAAAGGGCTGCCCCTCACCAGAGAGGCA
The DNA here is from genome assembly GCA_964413315.1 of uncultured Desulfovibrio sp. Classification (GTDB taxonomy): domain Bacteria; phylum Desulfobacterota; class Desulfovibrionia; order Desulfovibrionales; family Desulfovibrionaceae; genus Desulfovibrio. The sequence goes on from CAYPRZ010000001.1 coordinate 37,236, forward strand.
GCCCGAATGTTTGGATGCCTGTTATTTGCTCAGGCTCACAGTGCGGAAGTACACATCACCACGCCGCGATATTTGCAGCATCACGGCACCGCGTGCGCTGCCCTCGTCGTTGACGATCTTGGACAGTTCCGCAGCACTGCGAACCGGCTTGAGGTTTGCCTTGAGAATCACGTCACCGGGGCGCAGGTCGGCTTCGGCAGCGGGCTTGTCAGGGTTCACATCAACAATCAGCAGTCCTTCGTTCTTCTCTATCTTGAGGTCCCGGCGTTCCTCGTCCGTAAGTGTACGGACAGAAATGCCCAAGAGGCCTTCATCCTTCTGCTTTTGATCCTTACCATTCAGCTCGCCAGACTGGCTTGACTTGCGCTCGCCAAGGGTCACCGTAAGGTCGGTGGTCTTGCCGTCGCGCCAAACGGTAATCACGGTTTTGCTGCCAGGGGTTTTGTCGGCAATGGCGCGCAGCAGCGTTGCCGCATCGTCAATGGGCTTGCTGTCAACGGCAACTATAATGTCGCCGTCCTTCATGCCAGCCTTGGAGGCGGGCTCGCCTTCCATCACGTTGCCCACAAGTGCGCCCTTGGCGTCCTTGAGGCCCAGTGCCTTGGCAGTATTTTCTTCTACATCCTGAATGCCCACACCAATCCAGCCACGGCTGATCTTTTTGCCCGACTTGATCTGGTCAACAATTTTGGCCGCCATGTTGCTGGGTATGGCAAAACCAAGACCCTGACCACTGGCAAGAATGGCCGTATTGATGCCTATAACCTGACCGGACATGTTCAACAGCGGGCCACCGCTGTTGCCGGGGTTGATGGAGGCATCTGTCTGTAGAAAGTTATCAAAGGGGCCAGCGTGTATGTTGCGGTTTTTGGCCGAAAGTATACCCGCCGTCACCGTGTGGTCGAGGCCAAAGGGGTTGCCAATGGCCAACAGCCACTCACCCACCTTAAGTTCGTCTGAATTACCAAACGAAAGGAAAGGCAAGGTTTTTTTGGTTTCAATCTTGAGCAGGGCAAGGTCGGTTTCTTCGTCCGCACCAACCAGCTTGGCCGTGACGGGTTCGCTTTTGCCGTTGCTCTGGTCAAGGGTTACGCGAATGACATCCGCATCGGCAACCACATGATTATTGGTAACAATATAGCCATCTGCGGAGACAATAAAGCCAGACCCCAGAGATTTTTGTCTCGACTGGGGGCGCTTGCCACCGCGCTTGCCGCCAAACTGATCAAAAAACTTGTCGAACCCTGGCGGCATATTGCGGAACATTTCCCCCATGAGATCGTCCTGACTGTTGCCGCTGGCCTTCTTTTCGGTACCGATATTAACAACCGCAGGGCCGCTTTTGGCCGCAAGGTCGCTAAAATCGGGCAGGTTTACCGCTTGGGCAAGCTGCGATGCCGCAAGAAAACTCACGGCAAGCATGGCTGCAAGACATTTTTTTATCATCATGGAAAAGCTCCTGGTTACTTATTTTTCATAGCCTTTTGCAAAGCCTGTGCCATGATGTTCATACCAGAGCCGCCGGTGGAGCTTCCGGCTGCTGCATGCTGCTTCCAAGCCTTATCTTCCGTCGGTTCAGCGGTTTGCTCACCTTCGGGAGCCAGACTAATGCGCCGGGCTGCAGTGTCCAAATTTTGTACAGTCAGGGTTACGGCATCGCCCTTGTCCAGTTTGCTGTAGTTCTTGCCCTGCTTGGAGTTTTTGATAACCCCGGCGGGCAGCAAACCGGTGATGCCGGGCGCCAGCGTAATAAACAGACCATAGGGGGTGCGGCTTTCAACCGTGCCGTTGACTGTGGTACCCACGGCAAACTGCTGGGCGGCTTCCTTCCAAGGGTCGCCTTCGGCATCGCGCAGGCTCAGGGAGATACGGCGGTTTTCAAGGTTGATTTCCTTAACCTTGACCGAAACCGTATCGCCAGCGGTCAGCACGTCTTCGGCCTTGGCCACGCGCTTGGTCCACGACAATTCAGAAATGTGCACAAGGCCTTCAATGCCGGGCAGCACTTCTACAAAAGCGCCAAAAGGCGCAAGGCGCACAACCTTGCCGGTAACAACCGCACCGGCTTCGAGCCGCGTGGCCACGTCCTGCCAAGGATCGCCTTCGGCCTGCTTGCGCGAAAGCGAAATGCGCACATGCCCCTTGCTGTCCTTGCTGATGGAGATAACCTTGGCGCGCACAGTGTCGCCCAGCGACACGGCTTCGTCAGGTGCGCCCACGCGCGACCATGAAAGCTCGGAAAGGTGGATCATGCCCTCGACAGAAGGTGCAAGTTCCATAAAGGCGCCAAATGCGGCAAAGCGCGTAATCTTGCCTTCAACAGTATCACCGGGCTTGAGGCTTTCAAGCAGGGCGTCCAGCTGTTCGGCGCGTTCGCGTTCAATGATGGCGCGGTGCGAAACCACAACGTTTCTGCCACGGTTTTCAACCCGTATAACCAGAAACTGCATGCTGCGGCCCACAAGTGCGGCGGCGTCCTCTGTGGCGGCAACGCCAATCTGGCTGCCGGGGCAGAAGGCAGACTTGCCAAGCACCTCAACAGTGTAGCCACCCTTGCACACGGCGGTTACGCGGCCATCAACTGGAACAGCCGCATCGCGGGCTTCTTCAAGCGCGGCAACACCGCTGCCGCTCATGGAGCGGGAAAGGCGAATTTCTTGCGAAGAAACGCCGGTAACCCACGCTTCGAGGCTATCGCCGGGCTTAACGCTTTCATTGCCCTCAGCGTCAAGAATATCCTTGCGGTCAATGATGCCGTCAACCTTGATGCCCACGTCCACAAAAACACTGTCGCCGGTAATGGCAATTACAGTTCCGGTCACTTTTTGTCCGGGCTGCAAGCGGCTGGATGCGGTTTCGTGGGCCGCCAGCATGGCGGCAAAATCCTCAGCGCCTTCCTCCGACATGGAGGTTGCGATCTTGTCCTCGGTCATAGTTTTCCTGCTCCTTACAAGCTGGGCTTATTGCTCAAGTCCGCTATATTACGTCATCCGCACGAGGAAAACAATTGTCTTTTTGAGGCATGATTTTTTTGAGCGGCTGGAATTTGGGTGGCTGAATTAAATTTATACAGGTGCATATTTTTTGACCATACCCCAAATGTGCCCAAGGCAGAATAAAGCCTGCGCGACAAGATGGCAGATTTTGAAAATATTATTTTTTTAAATGTGATATGGCTAATATTTAGATGTATTGTGTAACTGTATTGTGCAAACAAACAGTGTTGATTGTATGTAACTAGTTAAAAAAATAATTTGATTGCATTTTTATCGCAAGCAATGTTAAGCAACTCGCTGTGTATTATTTAGTGGAACATGCAGTTATTGATAGAATGAACAAACAGTTATTAACGGTAACAGTGGGATAAGTTATGTTCAGCAGAAATAATTGCATGCAACTTGTGTGTGGTGTGTTTGGATTAGATGATGGTGTGGATGGGGCAATGATATGCCCTACTCTGTTATTGATGGACAAAGAAAATATGTGCCTGTGTTTTTACGGAGGAATACTACCACCCTAGCTCATTGACCAGTTTGGTTATGGTGAGGTTATTATGACCAGAAGTTGTAAAACCAAACTTCTATAAGGCCAACCGCCAGGATAGCAGCTATGAAGTATTTGAAGGTATTATATGTTCAGGTTCTCATTGCCATATTCATAGGCATTCTTTTGGGGCATTTTTATCCTGAATTGGCCGTAAAAATGCAGCCCTTGGGCAAGGGCTTCATCAATCTGATTAAAATGATTATTGCGCCGCTGATTTTCTCAACAGTGGTAACCGGCATTGCCGGCATGAATGACATCAAGGCTGTTGGCAAAACCGGCGGCATTGCACTTATTTATTTTACTGTTATTACCCTTACGGCCCTTGCCATCGGCCTTGTGGTGGTAAACTTTGCGCAACCCGGTGTGGGCATGAATGTTGACGTCAGCACCTTTAATGCCGCCGACAAAAACATCGCCGCCCAGTACGCTGGCAAGGCCAAAGATAACAATATTGTCAATTTCTTCCTGAATATTATTCCCAGCACCTTTGTTTCGGCCTTTACCAGCGGCGAGATACTTCAGGTATTGCTGGTGGCCATACTGTTTGCCTTTGCCCTGAATTACAGTGGCGAAAAGGGCAAACTGTGCTTTGACTTGATCAAAAGCCTTTCTGAAGTACTGTTTAAGGTCATCGGCATCATCATGCACGTGGCCCCCATCGGTGCCTTTGGCGCAATGGCATTTACCATTGGCAAGGAGGGTATTGGATCAGTCCTTGTGCTTGGTGAGCTTATATTGTGTTTCTACCTTACCAGTATTCTTTTTGTGGTGCTCATTTTGGGCGCCATATCTTTAAGCTGCGGTTTTAGCATCTTTAAGTTTTTGCGCTTCATCCGCTCAGAACTGTTTATTGTGCTTGGCACGTCTTCTTCTGAGTCGGTGCTGCCCAATATGCTGCGCAAAATGGAAAAGGCTGGCTGCAACAAGAGCGTGGTGGATCTGGTTATACCTGCCGGATACTCATTTAACCTTGACGGTACAGCCATTTACCTGACCATGGCCGCTATTTTTCTGGCGCAGGCCACCAATACGCCCATGCCGCTTGGCGATCAGCTTGTGTTGCTGGGCATACTGCTTATTTCGTCCAAGGGTGCGGCGGCTGTTACCGGCGGCGGCTTTATTGTGCTTGCCGGTACGCTGAGCTCGGTGGGCAACATCCCGCCCGAAAGTATCGCCGTTATCTTTGGTATCGACCGCTTCATGTCTGAAGCGCGTGCGCTTACCAACCTTGTGGGCAATGGCGTTGCCACCATCTTTATTTCAAAAATTACCGGCAATCTTGATTCCAACAAGCTCCATGATGCGCTTGATCAAAAAAAAGCAATAGGTGAGCCCGCTCCTGCTGCGTAAGCCCTCAAAAATCTGCGTCCGCCTTTCTGTATTGTTTTGCGGGCGCGGATTTTTCTTTTTACCGTCACAGTTCACCTAAAAATCGTCTGCCAGCATAATCCGGCAGACGATTTTTCTTTATTCCCGCTTAGTATCACAGTAGGCTGATTTTATGTCATACCATTGCGGATTTTCTACCGCACGGCAAACACTAACGGGTGGACACATGGACAGCAGCATATTTGATGCATATTGGGCAGAGCGCCAGCCCGACCGCTCTGACATGGCAGAATTCTGGACCCGCCGCGCAAGCTCATTTAATGCGCACGGGGGCGAGGCTGATTCAAGCGCGTACAGGCAGGCCTTGGTTGCCAGAGTAGCAGCACGGGCGGGCATTGGCAGGCAGGATGCCGTGCTTGATGTGGGCTGCGGGCCGGGGCGGCATGCTTTGGAATTTGCACGGCTTGCTGGCAGTGTGGAAGGCTGTGACATTGCGCCCGGTATGATCGAGTGCGCAAAGGCCAATGCCCTTGAGGCCAAGGTAAGCAATGCCAATTTTCAGGTGTTGGACTGGGCTGAGGCTGATCTGGAAATGTTGGGGTGGGCTAAGCGCTTTAAACTGGTGTTTGCCTCGCGCACGCCAGCAATTTATGACCGCTCTACCCTCGACAAGATGACTGAGGCCTCGTCGGGCTATTGTTGCCTGCTTACTCAGGTGACGGGCGATAATTCTGTGCGGCACGCGCTTGCCCCCATAGCGGGCGACGACAAGCGGGAGGATATGACGCGGCGCGGGCTCTACTGCGCCTTCAATATCCTTTGGCTTCAAGGGCTCTATCCAGAAGTGGAATACCTTGAGCGCTCGTGGGATTCAGAGTGCTCGCTGGATGAGGCTATTCTTATGTATACACGGCACTTCAACAGCCGTGGGCAGCTCAGCGAAGACCAACAGGCAGCCATTGCGGACAGGTTGCGCGAAATGAGCAAAAATGGAACCGTGCGCGAACAGGGGCACTCGCGGGTTGCACTGCTTTTCTGGAGGGCTAGTATATAGCTTCTGTGCCTTTGCCGCGTTGGCGCTTAGGTGACGGGTGTCAGCAACGGTGCCCCGATTAGGCTTTTTCGATCAGCCATGTTCTGAGGGGAAAGGCCGTTTCTGTCCAATGTGATTTGTATTGCATCTTGGGGCCATCAAGAGGCCCCATATCGTAGCGCTGCACGCCTTCTTCACAAAGCCAGCGAATTTTTTCAATCTGCATGAGGTTGCCCAGCGACAACGTGTGGCAATCGTGCGCATAGCTAAATTGCTGGCCGCGATACACCTGACCCGCCAAACCACCAAAAATAAAGCCCACGTCCTTGTTGTCGCGGCGGGCAAATATCACTCGCGCCCCGCGTTCTGGGGCCAGCCGCTCAAGCAGAAATGCGTAAAAATCGCAAATACCGGGTTCGGCCATGCCGCAGTGGTCTATGCCCTTCCAGCTGGTGCGCTCTACGGCGATCATGCGGGCATAGGTGTTTTGGGCTTCTGCGGTGGTGGTGGGCAGCGCGCGCTCAAAATAAATGCCCTGCTCTGCCGCTTTTTGGGTGGCCCGTTTGAGGTTGCGGCGCAGGTTGGCTGAGCGGCGCGAAAGAAAACCCTCCAGCCCGCCCTCTAGCGATGCAGAGCCCTGAATACCCGCCTTAACCAGATGCGCCTGAAGCGGCAAGCCTGTTTTATTGAGCAGTTGCTGCACATATGTGAGCCCCGGCCCCAGCCCGCCCACAAGCACCTTGGGAAAGCGCGGTGCATAGGTTTTTGCAAAAAAATGCATGGCTTCGGCAAAAAGCTTCGGGGCCGCATCCCCCAGCAGGGGGCAGCCAAAAAACCACGAGGGTTCAAGCGGTGTAATGTAGATTTCTTCTTCCGAAACTAGGCCTTCGGCAAAGGCAATAACACTGCCCTCTGCCTCGGCGATCAAAAGCCGCCGCTTGGGGCCAAAGGCATCATGGAAGGCCAGCTGCCACGAGGGCATGCAGCAGAAAGGGTCTGTATGGCTGCCGTGCAGGGCTGCGTTGCGCCATGTGTCGTACTGATCAGGCTTGGTGTTGTGGGGCAAATGTATGAACTGCATGTGCTACCTTGAAAACAAAAAGCGCTTATGCCCTGTGCGATTATTGCGCAGGCAGGGCATAAACGCCATAATATGTTGGTTCAAACGCAAGTCAGCCTACGCCTTGTGGCAAATTCTACGCTACGTCAAAAGATGCATATGCCTAGCTGTCTTTAGTTGCAGAATTCTGCTTCTTTTTATCTTCAAGATACTGCTCTTCGTCAATAAGCGTGCTGCCGCATCTAGGGCAGGACAACAATTTGAAAAGCAGCCGGAATTTAAAGATCACTTCGTTCACAAAGCCTGTTGGGCAATAAAATGCATCACCACAGCGCTTGCAGCGGTACACGGTTTTTTCTTTCATACTTATGCCCCCAGTGCAAACTGCGTGTAAGTATTCAAAAATTAGCATAGACCATAATTATTATCAATATGGGATAGTTTGGGTGGCACAGGTTGCAATCATCCCTCCCCGCCTTTGATGTAGAGCCCAACATGGTGTGACTCCAAAAAAGACAAACCAAAACAAAGGCGCTCATGATTCCGTGTGTCCACTGGAAGCATGAGCGCCTTATATATGTTGCACTTACGTGCTTGTAATCTGGTAGCAAGGGAGGGATTTGAACCCCCGACACTGCGGGTATGAACCGCATGCTCTGACCAACTGAGCTACCTTGCCGTGTCTGCGCCTCGTTAGCGCGACGATTTATTTATAAAAAATGTCGCACCTTGGCAAGCATTTTTTTTAGTTCACCATAAAATAATACACAAAGGGGGCAAGCAGCAGGCGGTAAATGGCAAAAGGCACCAAGGTGAGCCGCCCCATCAGGCGGATAAAAACCTTAACTGCCAACAGTGCGGCCAAAAAAGAGCCAACCATGCCCACGGCAAAAAATGGAATATCAGCCGCGCTGAACAGATGCCAGCTTTTCAGCATGTCGTAGCCAGTGGCAGCAACCATGATGGGCACTGCGGCGATAAACGAATACTCCGCAGCCAGCGAGCGTTTGCTGCCCAGCAGCATGCCCCCCATGATTGTTGCGGCAGAACGCGAAAAACCGGGCCACAAGGCAAGACACTGAAAACAGCCAATGCCCAGAGCAAGCTTGGGGGTCATGTCATCAAGCGTGATGTATGAGGGCTTGAATTTGCGGCGCTCAACAAAAATCATGATCAACGCGCCAACCACCAGCGCCCCCAAAACTGTTACAGGGCGAAACAGGTAGGTTTTGATGGTAGAATGCAGCAAAAGCCCCAGCAAGCTGGCTGGCAGAGATGTGAGAATAAGCAGCACAATGCCCCTCATGCCCGCAAAACGCACATAGGGCTGAGGTTTCACAAGTCCCCAAAAGCGCTTCCAGTACAGCACCACAACGGCCATGATGGCACCAAGCTGAATGACAACTTCAAACGTGGCTGCCTTTTCGCCAGAAAAATTGAGCAGGTCGCCCACCAGAATCAGATGGCCGGAGGAGGAAACGGGCAAAAACTCCGTCAGCCCCTCAACAATGCTCAGAATCAGCGCAGTAAACAAATTGTCCATAAAACCCTCTGGCCCGCTATGCTGCCGCCGACTGAGCAATGTGTTGCCCAGTACGGGCGCGGCATTGCCAAAAGACGGCACAACGGCTATGGGTGAACAAAAAAGGATATCTCCATGACAACTATCATGCCGCAAGGCGAACTTGTGCGTAAGGCAGCGGCCTATCTGGCAGAACAGCGGGCTCTGCACCCCGGCAAGAGCCTGTCTACCCTGCTGGATGAGGCAGGCATGCGTTTTAACCTTACCCCGCTTGACGCGGCCGCCCTTGATCGTCTGTTCCGTGAGGAGCAGGCAAAGGCCAACTGATTAGCCCGCTTTAGCTGCTCCGGCAGTCCACTTGTGGTGCTTGCAGACGTCGCACCCCTTTGAGCAAGGGGGCGACGCCGCATCACCCAGTCAGTCAATTAAGCAATTTCGCTGCCGTCAGGCACATCGCGGTCTACAGCCAAAAGACCCAGTGCGCTGTCTGAACCGGCGGTAAGCACCATGCCGTGCGAAACCAGCCCGCGAATCTTGCGCGGGGCAAGGTTGAGCACTGCGCACACCCGTTTGCCCACCATGTCTTCAGGCGCATAGTGTTCTGCAAGGCCAGAAAGAATCTGGCGCAGTTCACCTTCGCCAAAATCAATTTCGAGCCGCAGAATACGGTCGGCATTGGGGTGCTTTTCTGCCACCTTTACTGTGCCAACGCGCAGGTCGAGCGCCTTAAACTGGTCAAATTCCACATTGGGCTTGGCAGCGGGGGCTGCCGCATCACCTTCAGCAGGGCTTGTGGCCGTGCTGGGTGCGGCTTTTTCCTGCGGCTTGTCGGCTTTTTTGTCCTGCGCCTTTTTCTGGGGCTTGGGCTCCTTGGCTTCCACAGCTTCTTTCTTTACTTCAATGCGCGGAAACAGGTTGGAGCTTTCAGCCACCACAAGGCCGGGTTCAAGGCCATCAAAATGGCCAATTTCGTCTTCAATATTGGCGACAGGGGGCATGCCCTCCTGCACTGGCTGGGCAAGCTGCGACAGCATTTTGCCAGAGGCCACGGGCATTACGGGCCAGAGGCACAGCGCTGTTTTGCGCATGGCCGCAAGCATAACATACATTACTGTGGCAAGGCGTTCCATGTTGCCCTGCTTGTAAAGCGCCCACGGGGCCTGTGTATCGACATATTTATTGAGGGCGCGCACCAGCTCCCACAGCGACTCCAGCCCCTGTGCAAACTGCACGTTGCCAAAAAGCTGCACAAAGTTGCGCATGGAGTTGGCACACAGGTCGGCAATGGCCTTGTCGTCTTCCTGCAACTGGGCGGGCATGGGCACGCGGCTGCCAAAATATTTGGCGGTCATGGAAAGCACGCGGCTGAACAGGTTGCCAAGGTCGTTGGCAAGATCGGCGTTGATGCGCCCCACAAGGGCATCGTCGCTAAAGCTGGCGTCTGAGCCAAAGTGCATTTCGCGCAGCAGAAAATAGCGGAAGGCATCGGGCCCAAAGCGCTGGGCCATGTCGCTGGGTTCCACCACATTGCCCAAAGATTTTGACATCTTGGTGTCGCGCACAAGCCAGTAGCCGTGCACGTTCAGGTGCTCGTACTGCGGCAGACCGGCAGATTTGAGCATGGTGGGCCAGAACACGGCGTGGGGCTTCAGAATATCCTTGGCAACCAGATGCTCGCCGGGCCAGAACTTTTTGAAGGCATCGCCGTCGGGCCAGTCAAGCGTACTGATATAGTTGAGCAGCGCGTCAAACCACACATAGCACACGTAATCTTTGTCAAAAGGCAGCTCTATGCCCCATGTGAGGCGCGATTTGGGCCGCGAGATGCACAGGTCTTCCAGAGCGCCCGATTCCAACATGGCCAGCACCTCGCTGCGGTAGCGTTCGGGCCGGATAAAGGAAGGGTTGGCGGTGATATGCTCCTTAAGCCAAGGCAGATACTTGGACATGCGGAAGAAGTAGTTCTTCTCGCTGATAAATTCGGGCTTGGTCAAATGCTGGGGGCACAGGCCGTTTTCCAGTTCTTTTTCGGTATAGAAGCGCTCGCAGCCATAGCAGTAATGCCCGCCAAACTCGCCAAAATAGATGTCGCCCGCGTCATACACCTTTTGCAAAAAGGCCTGAACGGCGCTGATATGTTCCGGGTCGGTGGTGCGCACAAAGCGGTCGTTGGCCACGTCAAGCTGGGGCCACAGGGCGCGGAAGCGGGCGCTGATTGCGTCCACAAATTCCTTGGGCGTTTTGCCCTCTTTTTCCGCAGCCTGAACGATCTTGTCGCCGTGCTCGTCCGTGCCGGTAAGAAACATGGTTTCCTGACCGATGAGCTTGTGGTAGCGGGCCATGGCGTCGGCAACCACAGTGGTATAGGCATGCCCCAGATGGGGCTTGGCATTAACGTAGTAGATGGGCGTTGTGATGAAAAAGCTGTTCACTCAAGGCTCCGTAAGCTGTGTTGGCTACTCGTGGTCGGGGCGCTGCGACTTGCGGCGACGTTTGCGTTTGCTCTTGCCGGGCTCGGCCTGTGCTTCTGCACCGTTACCCCGCTCGCCCTGTTCGGCTGCGGATTCGTCGGTTTGATTATCGCGCTCGTCCTGACGGAATTCATCCATATAATCAAGTGAATCAAGGGTATCTGGCGTAGCAGAAACCACCAGCAGGCTGTCGCCCACCGGGCCCTTGGGCGGCTGCTTTGGCTGCACGCCCTGTGGCGCTTCTGGCCGGTGCGGCGAAAGCACCTGCCAATCATCAAGGCTCAGTTCCACTTCTTCGTTGTTTTCTGTGAGCACAGAAAGGGAATTGCGAAACATGTTGGCCCGCAAAACCTTCATGGGGCCTTTGTCTGTCTGGTATTTCTTTCCAAGGCGCGGGCACATGCGGTGGAAGTGGTCGTAGTTGTCTTGCTCATACGAGAGGCAGCAAAGCAAACGACCACAAATGCCCGAAATTTTTGCAGGGTTCAAAAAGAGGTTTTGCTCTTTGGCCATGCGGATGGTAACCGGCGCAAATTTGCGCAGGTAGCGGCGGCAGCAGCACACCATGCCGCAGTTGCCCACAGCGCCCACCATCTGCGTTTCGTGCCGCACGCCAATCTGGCGCAGCTCAATACGCGCACGGTATTCGCGCACCAGATCTTTGACCAGATCGCGAAAATCAATGCGTGAGGGGGCGGTAAAGTAAAAGATGAGCTTGCTGCGGTCAAAAAAGACCTCCACGTCCACAAGCTTCATATCAAGGTTGCGGTCACGGATGCACTGGCGGCAAAATTCCTGCGCTTCACGTGCCATCTGCTCGTTGGCTTCACCACGCAGAATGTCTTCTGACCCAGCGTGCCGCAGTATGGAGGGCAGTTCCTGATCCATCTGACCGGGCAGGTGTTCTGCCGGGCCAGATACTATCTCGGCCAGTGTTTGGCCCTGTTCTGCCTCAATAAGCACATGATCTCCCCGTTTGAAGCCGGGGAGGCCGGAATAATAGCTTGTCTGTCCAAGCGTTCTGAAACGAAGGCCATATATGGGCATAAGTAGTCGCTTCGGCAAAGGTAGTAGAAAATGAATTCTGAAAAGGTTCTTTTCCGTCATTAATGACGCGCTGTCAACTGGGCGGCGGCTACGGCTGTGGCTGGGGCCGTGCTGTTATGGCCTTTTTTGACTGCGGCTTGCAAAGCAGGGATGCCTGATTTACATTTTCAAGAATACAGGAGTAATTGCCATGATACAACGTCAAGAGGCCCTTGAGCTGCTGACCGAAAATAAAACTCCAGCCTCGCTGCTGCAACATGCCCTTGCATCTGAGGCTATTATGCGTGCCCTTGCCGTGCGCTTTGACGAAAATGAAGATATGTGGGGCCTCACCGGCCTGTTGCACGATCTCGACTACCCCACCACGGCCGAAAATCCCGCCCGCCATGGGCTTGATACCGCTGATCTGCTTGCTGGCAAACTGCCGGAAGAAGCCCTTGTTGCCATTCGCGCCCACAATGCCGAGATGAACGGCGCAAGCGCCCCGGCCAGCCGGTTTGATTACGCCCTGCGCTGTGGCGAAACAGTTACCGGGCTTATCTCTGCGGCGGCCCTAATGCGGCCCACCGGCATGGAAGGCATGGAAGTGAAAAGTATCAAGAAAAAGATGAAGGACAAGGCCTTTGCCGCCAGCGTATGCCGCGACAATATTCGCCAGTGCGCCGAAGCTGGGCTTGAGCTTGATGAATTTCTTGCCCTGTCCATCGAGGCCATGCGCACCCATTCTGCCGAACTTGGTTTAAGCAAATAACCAGAGGCTCATCATGCAAGAATGCTCGCTGCAAACGGAAATACGCACACTTGGCCCCTGCAAGCTTGATTCTGTACTGCCCTACCGCACTTGGGCAGACAACAAGACCGTGCAAATTTTTGTGGATGAAGAACTGTCGGACGAAGTAGGCGCGCCCGTTAGCGTTTGCCTAGAGGCCGCTGGCCCGCGCAAAAAGCTCTATTTCGACACTACGCGGGCCAAGTGCGCCATCGTTACCTGTGGCGGCCTTTGCCCCGGCATCAACGACGTTATCCGCGCCATAGTGATGGAAGCCTTCCATGCCTACAATGTGCCCTCCATTCTGGGCATACCCTACGGGCTTGAGGGGTTTATTCCCAAGTACGGGCATGTGCCGTTTGAGCTTACGCCCTCAAGCGTGGCCGATATTCACCGCTTTGGCGGAACCATGCTTGGCTCGTCGCGCGGGCCGCAATCGCCCGAAGAAATTGTCGATACCCTTGAGCGCAGCAACGTCAACGTGCTCTTTGTCATTGGCGGTGACGGCACCATGAAGGCGGCGCTGGCCATCAGCGGCGAGGTGCAGTCGCGCGGGCTCAAGATTTCTGTCATCGGCATTCCCAAAACCATTGATAACGACATCAACTTTATTCCCCAGTCGTTTGGCTTTGAAACAGCCGCCTTCAAGGCCACCGAGGCCATTGAATGCGCTCACACCGAGGCCTGCGGCGTGCCCAACGGCATTGGGCTTGTCAAACTGATGGGGCGCGAATCGGGCTTTATAGCCGCACGTGCGGCTCTGGCCCTTAAAGAAGTGAACTTTGTGCTCATTCCAGAGGCTCCCTTTGCCTTTGAGGGCGAGGGCGGGCTTTTGCCAGCGCTGGAAGAAAGGCTGCGCTCGCGCGGGCATGCCGTGATTGTTGCCGCCGAGGGCGCTGGCCAGCACCTTATGGAAAGCCACAATGGCAAGGATGCCTCTGGCAACCCTGTGCTTGGCGATGTGGCCGATTTGCTGCGCAAGAATATCAACGCCTACCTTGGCAAGCGCGGCATTGACCATTCCATGAAGTATATTGACCCAAGCTATATCATCCGCTCCGTTCCGGCCAATGCCAACGACAAGGTCTACTGCGGATTTTTGGGCCAGTACGCTGTGCACGCCGCCATGGCTGGCCGCACCGATATGGTTGTGGCCAAAATTCAGGATCGCTACGTTCATCTGCCGCTTGAACTAGTGACCCGCAAGCGCCGCAAGCTTAACATCTATTCAGACCTGTGGCGGGCAGTGCTTGAATCCACCGGTCAGGGCATGCTTAAGGGCATGCTGCCGCCCGAATAGTACGGCTGCATGAAGCATCTCAGACAGGTAAAGGCCTCTGCCGGTTCCGGCAAGACCTATGAATTGACGCGCTGTTTTTTGCAAAGGCTGGTTGCCAGCGGGCCGCCCGCAAGCGCCTCCGCATCCTCGGCTTGCGTGCTTTTGCCGGGGGGCACTGGCGGTTGGGGCGATATTCTTGCCATCACCTTTACCAATGCCGCTGCGGCAGAAATGCGCGACCGTGTTATTCGCCAGCTCAAAAGCACGGCCCTTGGGCAGACCGCCGAGGGCCTGCCCCTTTCGCCCGATCAGGCCGCCCGCTGGGTAGATGTGATCATGCGCGACATGGGCGCACTCAACATACGCACCATCGACAGCCTGCTGCACCTCATTGTGCGGGCCGCTGCGCTGGAGCTCGACCTGCACCCCGACTTTCAGCCGGTTTTTGCCACCGAAGAAGTGCTAACCCCCTACCTTGATGCCCTGCTTGAACAGGCATGGCAGGGCAATGAGGTCATGCGTGCGCTGCTGCGCGATGTTTACCGGGCCCTTGCTTGGCGCGAAAACAGCACTGGCTTTTTGGCGGGCGAAAAGCTGCTCAACCAGTTGCGCGGCTTGCTCGACGATGTGCTGCTGGGGCGCTTTGACAATGTTACACCGGCCGACATCCTGCACAAAAGGCTGAGCGAGGTTGAAAACCTGGCCGTAATCCACGCCAGCAATTTTCAGCGTTTGGCTACGGCTGCGGGGCTTAATTTCAACAAAAACGCCCTTGCCGCTGTGGAGGCCATTACTGCAAAACAGTGCAAGGCTTCCGCATTTTTGAGCAAGGCCAGTGCCTCAGAGCTGTTTTTAAAAAAGCCCGTGGTCAGCGATGAGGTGCAAAAAGCCTACGAGGCCTTTGCCCGCGCCGCCAGTGTGCTGGTAGATACCGCCCCCATGCTGCGCCAAGCGGTAAGCCTTGCCCCGGTGCTGTTGCTGGCCCGCATGCTGGTTGAGGCCTTTAGCGCAAACCAGCAGCAAGAGGGCAGCTTGCCCGGCCTGCTTATTCCGCACAAGGCACGGCAGGTGCTTGAAAACGAAAACGGCGTGCCAGAGGCCCTGTGCCGTATGGGCTCGCGCCTCACGCATTTTTTGGTGGACGAATTTCAGGACACCAGCCGCGAGCAGTGGCATGCCTTGCGCCCCCTGCTGGAAGAAGCCCTCTCACGCGGAGGCTCACTCACATGGGTGGGCGACGTAAAGCAGTCCATTTACGGCTGGCGCGGCGGCGAGCCAGAACTTTTTGACGGCGTGTTTGATGACCAGGGCCTGACCGCACTTGCGCCAGATTTTGGGCGCGACAACCTGCCCTACAACTGGCGCAGCCGCCGTGAGATTGTGCAGCACAACAACGGCATTTTTGGCCCGCTGGCAAGGCACGATGTTGCCTTGCAGGTCATAACCGCCCTTTTGCCATCCTCCACACCGCCAGAAATATGCACCGAGGCCGCCAAGGGGCTGGTGCGGGCATTTGCGGGCACGGAACAGCAGTGCCCGCAGCACGCCCTTGATGGCGGGCTGGTGCATGTGGAAACCGTGCATTCGCTGGATGCCGATGCCCTGAACGAAGACGTGCTTGAGCGCCTGTGCGCCCTGCTGCACGAGGATATACGCCCCGCACACCCTTGGGCTGATGTGCTCGTACTTGTGCGCAGCAACGACAAGGCCACACTAGTGGCCGACAGGCTCATACGCGAGGACATCCCCGTTATTACAGAAAACAGCCTGCGGCTGGCCAACCACCCCCTTGTGGTGCAAACCGTGGCCCTGCTGACCTTTCTGGATAATCCTGAAGACGACATTGCCTTTATGAGCCTTGTATGCGGCAGCATTATGCGCGACCACCCAGAGGCGGCTGAGCTGGCCCAGCAGGATATGGCGGGCTGGTGCGCTTCTTCCGGGCGCGGGCCGGTGTTCCAGCGCTTCAAAAACCGCTGGCCGCAACTCTGGCAGCGCCTGTTTGCGCCCTTTCACAGCCAGTCTGGCCTTATGACGCCCTACGACATGACGCTTGAATGGTACGCACGCATGGATGTGGCGCGGCGCTACCCAGAGGCAGAAACCTTTTTGCGGCGCTTTATGGAAGTGCTGCACAGCGCGGAAGAAAAAGGCCTTGCCACCCTGCCCACCTTTCTGGAGCACTGGCGCGCCAAAAGCGGCGAAGAAAAAGTGCCTATGCCCGAAAACATGGACGCCGTGCGCGTTATGACCATTCATAAATCCAAGGGGCTTGAGGCCCCGGTGGTTGTAGTGCCGTGGACAGACCTGCGCGCCCGTATGGGCAGCTCTACCGTGCTGGTAGAGCGTGAGGGCCTGCGCATGGTTGTGAGCAACAGAAAAAGCCTTGGCACGCCCTATCACGAAGAAATGGCCCGCCAGTGCCGCGAAAATGTTCATTTGCTCTATGTGGCCTTTACCCGTGCTCGCGATGCCCTGTATGTGCTGCGCACAAGCACCAGCGGCGGGCGCGGTTCAACCACAGATGCGCTTGATCTGCTGATGGCCGAGGCCGGATACGCGGCACCGTATTCTGTGGGTGATGCGCAGGGGCCGCACGATGACGCACCCGCACCGCAGGCTGTTGCTTTGGCTGAAGCCAGAAAATCTGCTGGGGATGCCTTTGCGCCAGCCCAGACCCCGCAGTCCGAAAATCCGGCAGACCATAATCCTGATCAGACGGGCATGGCATTTGACGCCGACTGGCGGCCCATGCAGTGGCTGCCGCGCCTCAAGATTTTTCGCAACCCGCTTGCCGGGTTCAGCTTCAAGGCCGAGGATCGGGGCAGCTTTTTGCACCTGTGCCTTGAGCACCTGCACATCACGGGCAATCCGCAGGGGGATGCTCAGGCTGCGCTGAATTTTGGTCTGGGGCATTTTTCGCTGCCAGTGCCGGACGAGGCTCCGTTGCGCCAAAATGCAGCCGCCGCCCTTGAGTGGTTTGCCTCGCAACCGCAAGCGGCCCGCTGGCTGCAAGCTGGCTGGCCAGAGCATTCGCTCATGGATGCCGAGGGGCAGCTTTTGCGTGTTGACCTGCTTGTGCACGAACCGTGGGGGCCGCTGGTGATCGACTACAAAAGCGGTCAGCCAGAGACAGAGCACGTAGAGCAGCTGCAAACCTACCTTTCCTGCCTTGAGGCCAGCGGCAGTTGCACGCCGGGCAGCGCCCGTGGCCTGTTGGTATACCTAGACTTACGGCGCTTTCAGCTGGTTGAGGCGCAGCAGGTTTCGCACCTTGCAGAGCGCTGCGGCGACCTTTTGCCCGCGCAGGAGACGCACGCATGAGCGCATTGCCCTTTTTGATTTTTCCGTGGCAGCGCCCGTTTCTGCCTGATCTCAAGCAGTACCTTGCCGCAGCGGGCACAGGGCGGCCCGGCGCAACCCTGCTGATCGTGCCCCACAACCGCCCTTGGCGTTACCTCACCAAGCTGTACGCCGAGGAGGGCTTTCAGGGTTTGCTGCCGAGGGTTATGACCCTTGCCGATGTGATTTCGGCGTGGCGTTCCCAAACCAGCGCTGCCCCCCTGCACACGGCCAATGTGCTGGACAGGGTGTCGTTGCTGCGCGACTGCGTTTCTGCGCTGGCGCAGCAGGATGAAGCCCTTGCCACGCGCTTTGACAGCATGAAGATGGAGCATTTTTTGCCTTGGGGCATGCGGCTTTCTAATTTGCTGGAAGAAATGCTGGGCCAGCGTGTGGCGGCTGTGGATCTTGCCCACGTGGAGCAGGAGGTTTCTGGCCCTGCCGCTGCCCTGCTGGGAGCTTTGGGGCGCATAGGCAAGGCCTATGTGGCAGAGCTTGAAAATCGCGGCTGGACAACCCCGGCCTTTGACGCATTTGCCGTTGCAGAGCAGGACACCGCGATTCCGCAGTTTTTTGTGCCGGGTGATGACCGCCCGGTGATCATGGCAGGGTTTTCGCAACTTACGGGCAGTGAGGATGCCCTGCTGCACCGGCTGTGGCAGGCTGGCGGGCAGGTGTGTCTGCACACCGACCCTGCACTGGCCCACGGCACTGCACCGCACTGGGCGTGCGAATCACAGTCTGCGTGGCTGCGCCGCTGGAAGGCAACAGCGCAACTTGCTGTGGAACCCACGGCAGATGAAGCCGCGCACAAACCTAAAATCTCATTTTTTGCTGGCTACGACGGCCATTCACAACTTAAAGCATTACATGAAGAATTAGTAACTGCGCCCGCAGCCGACGCCGATTTATCCGCGCCAGACGGGCTTTCCACGGCAGTGGTGCTTACAGACAGCGCCGTGCTCATGCCCGTGCTGCACCATTTGCCCACCAAGGATGTCAACGTTTCCATGGGCTACCCGCTGGAGCGCTCGCCCCTTAACCGACTGCTTGAGGCTCTGCTGCAATTACAGGAGGGCAAGACGGAAGATGGCCGTTATTACTGGCGCAGTCTGCTCCAATGCTTACGCCACCCCTATCTTAATCTGTTGCGGGTAGAAGACGGCAGCGACACGCCCCTGTACCTGCGTGAAGTGCTGCGCCGTGTGGTAGCAGAGCTGCGCAAGGGCGCGCGCTTTGTGAATTTGCAGGATGTGGCTGAGCAGTGCGCGGCGGCCATGCATCCTTCGCTCATGCAGCTGTTTGAATCTGTGGTGGATGTACTTATCCATCGGTTGGGGCAAGCTGATACCACTGAGGGCATGGCTCTGTGTCTGCAAAATATCTGCGATTTTTTGCTGCGCAATGGTGGCGACATGTGGCGGCATTTTCCGCTCGATGCCGAGGCCATGTACCGGCTTGCCCGCCATGCGGCCCCGGTGCTGCGGCAAAACTGCCTTGCGCAAACGCCCTTTGGCAAGCATGTGCTCTACGGCATTGTGCGGCAGGTACTGCAACAAGAGCGCGTGCCCTTTGAGGCCGAGCCGCTGGCAGGTCTACAGGTGCTGGGCATGCTTGAAACGCGCATGCTGCACTTTGACCGGGTGCTTATTGTGGATGCCACAGACGACAAACTGCCCGGCAACCCGGCCCAAGACCCGCTGCTGCCCGATTCTCTACGGCAAGTGCTTGGCTTGCCCGATGCCCGCCGACGCGAGCGCGCCACGGCCCATACACTTTATCGGCTGTGCGCCGGAGCGCGTGAAGTGCGCTTTTTCTGGCAAGAGGGCATTAGCCGCTCTGCCCTGTTTGACGGCAAAAAAAGCCGCAGCCGCTTTGTGGAGCAATTGCTGTGGGAGGAAGAACAGCGCCGTGGGCACCTGTTGACCCCCGGTGAGGGGCCACTGGCCATTGCCCGCTGTGTGGTGCGCAGCAGCCCAGCTTCGCCCAAAAGTTTACCCCGCACCGAGGCCCTGCACACGGCCATGCTTGCCCTGCTGCAAAAGCCCCTTTCGCCAACGCGGCTAGATATTTACCAGCAATGCCCTTTGCGCTTTGCGTGGCAATATCTGTGCGGGCTGCAAGCCCCACAGGAGGTCAACGAGGGCGACGACCCCGCAGCCGTGGGCACGTGTATTCACAATACCCTGCGGGCACTGTACGAGCCCTATATTGGCAAAGAGGTGCGCCGGGGCGACATTAGTCAGGAAACCATGCTTGCCCGCTTTCACGAAGAGCTGGAAAAAGCCGATTTGCGCCACAGCCTGCCGCCAGACAGTTGCCTTATGCTTGAAGAAGCCACGCCCGTGCGCTTGCGGCGCTTTCTTGACAACCAGCCACCAAGCACTACCATTATAGCATTGGAAGAGCAGCTTGACGCAAAACTTTTGCTGGCTGGGGGGGAATATTCCTTTACAGGCATTATGGATCGCATAGACCGGCGCGAT
>CAYPRZ010000002.1:0-40277 GCA_964413315.1 uncultured Desulfovibrio sp.
GCAACACCATCCCCGCATACACCTTGTGTGGGTCAGCAATGCCGTTCTTTTTTTGCAGATCCTGCACGCTGACGCCGTATTTATGGGCAACAGAGCTCAGGGTTTCGTCGGCCCGCAAGGTGTGGCGGGGCCCGTCATCTGCTGCCACATCGCGCGCCACTGCTGCCTGCGGCTCACGGTTGGCAGGAATTTTTGCGCCCTTGCCACCTTTATCCTGCGCCTTGGCCGGTTTGGCATCCAGCGCAGCCACCGCTTGGGCCGACATATTTACAGAACGGGGCACTAGCACCGTTTCGCCCGTCTTTAGTGTAGGATTACCGGGATTAATCGCACGCAGCGTGGCAACTGGCACGCCGCAACGCTTGCTGATTTTCTCCCATGAATCATTGTTAGATGCCACCGCAGACGGCCCCCACCCCGCGTAAGGTGCGCAACCGGGCGAAGCAAGATGCGCCCGCGCTTCACGTTCGCGGCTTTCCGGTACATATATATAGGTAGGGCGGCCAGTGTCGGTGATGGGGTGCTTGTGCTGACGATTGAGGGCGGCAAAAGAATCCCAGTCTATGCGGCAGGCGCGGGCCATGGCCGACAAATCCGTACCCGGCTTGGCCGTAAGGCGCAGTATGCCGGGCGCATTGTCAGGATGGATGGGATCAAAGCCCAGCTGCGGCAGGTTGCGCATGATCTTGGTTACAGCCAGATAACGCGGCACATACTGTTTGGTTTCGTCGCGCAGTTGGGCACGGTCGTCCAGCATATGGTTGCGCGACTTGATTTCAAAAAAGTCACGCCCGCCTGTGCCCTGCTTGGCGCGGCCAATCTTGCCCTCGCCGGCGTTGTAGGCTGCAATGGCCGTGGGCCAGTCTCCAAAATCGCCGTAGAGCTTTTGCAGATAATCTGCCGCCGCTTCGGTAGATTTAAAGGGATCAAGACGCTCGTCTGTCCACCAGTCCTGATTCAGACCATACTTCTGCCCAGTGAAGGGCATAAACTGCCACGCTCCGGCTGCACCAGCGGGAGAACGAACTTCACAGCGATAGCCGCTTTCAACAATGGCAAGGTAGGCCAGATCTTCCGGCATACCCCGCGAGCGGAACACCCGTTTGGCATAGGCCAAAAACTGCTCGGCCCTTTTGGAAGACGCGCTCATGGTGGGGCGGCCTTTACGCAAAAAGTATTTGTACTGGCGAGTTACATCGGTCATGGCGCTTTCGGGAATATTTCTGTCCACCTGACCGGTGGTTTGCAGCGCTGCAGCTTCACTGGCGGTGAGCGGTGGGGAAGTATCCTCTTCGGGCACAGACATGGAAAGCCCCTTTCCAGCATCCCCACCCTGCCGCGAGGCGCAGCCCCCGGCAAGCAACAGGCAAAAGACAACAGCCATGATACCCAATCTTGCCATTGCCGATCTGTTTCCGTCTGATGCTGCAACCATGTTTCCCTCCCCTTTTGCCGCCCCGGCTTGCCATCTGCCGGGAAGATGCGTACACAGCCGCCATGGGCTAGCGCTGCTTTATCCGTGCACAGAGGCATGGCGTGGATTGCAAGGCAGCCCACACACATGCGCAACCGCGCAAAATATCACATAAATTCTTTTGATGCGGGCCTTTGCCGCACAAACCGCTCCCTTCAATAGTGGCCGCCCGGCGGCCAACGCACACAGCCCGGAGGCGCGTATGCACAACGAAACCGAAGAAGCCCCGCTGCTGCCGGGCCTTAAGCCCGTGCTGGAACTGCTTTCCAGCGATCCCCAGCGCATAGACTGCGTCTTTTGCAAAAAAGGTCTGCGCGGTGCCGACGCGCAAGAGGTGCTGAACCTCTGCCGCCAGCACAATGTGCGCTTCAGCTTGGTAGACCAAGTTGCCCTTGACCGCCTGTGCCGCGCCGGGGGGCAGTCTGGGCAAGGCCGTCAGGGCCGTGACAGCGTGTCACATCAGGGCGTTGTGGCCCGTTTGGCCGCTACCGGCTTTACTGACCTTGCCGACCTGCTGGCCGGGGTGGAAAACTCCCCTCTGCCGCTCATTGTGGCCCTCGACCAAGTGCAAGACCCCGGCAACGTGGGCACAATCTGCCGTACACTCTATGCCCTTGGGGGCGCGGGCATCATTTTGCCCCAGCACAACAGCGCCTATCTTGGCCCCGCAGCCCGCAGGGCCGCCGCAGGAGCGCTGGAAAAACTGCCTGTCACCCGCGTAACCAATCTGGGCCACGCCCTCGACAGTGCAGAAGAAGCCGGACTGACCATATACGGCGCTGGCGGCGATGGCCCTTCGAGCCTCAACGCCTTTGATGAACCCATGCAGCTGCCCGCCGTGCTGGTGCTGGGCAACGAAGACAAGGGCCTGCGCCCCGGCGTTGCCAAGCGTTGCGCGCACATGCTGCGCATTCCGCTTGCCCGATCCTTTGATTCGCTCAACGTGGCACAGGCCGGAGCCGTTTTGTTGGGGCTGGCCGCCGCGCATCAGGCAAAAAATTCTGGCTCATAACGGATATATGACTCGATAAATCCCAAAGCAAAAAGCACGCCAACACAATTGGCTCTTTTTGCAGCCTTCAGACAAGTACTTGACGTAATAAAAAAGGAAGCGCCACTGCGCTTCCTTTTTTATTACAAGCAAAACATACACTAAACTTTCTCTAGATTAATACTAGATTATATTTATACATTCATTACCACTACCAAACATCAATTAGTGCAGTTGCATTACATCTTGCGCACTGCCCATTACAGCCAAACACCGACATGCCCTGCCCCACCAAACAAATCACCCACCAGCCGCCGCCTAGTACGCAAAAAACCCGCCCTGCCAGTGCGCGGTGCGCAGCATGACAGGGCGGGTCAGTAGTCAAAATATGTTAGGCAATTCTTTTAGTCAGCCGCAGACTGGCGGCCAGATACCTTTAACGGATGTAGACGGGTATGTTGATAAACACGTCGCGGGTAAAGGTGACCATGCGTTCCATAAGCCAAGGCAGGGCCAGCAGCAGGGCCAGAAACATGCACACAACCTTGGGAATAAAGGTAAGTGTCATTTCCTGAATTTGGGTGGCCGCCTGAATAACACTCACAATCACGCCCACCCCCAGCCCCACGCCCAGCATGGGCAGAGCCATCATCAGACAAAGCTCAATGGCCTGACGACCGAAACCAATGACGAAATCTGGGGACATGGGCTACTCCTGAAATTTGACGGTGTGCGAAACGCTATACCCCTTAAGCAAGAACAGGGCCAAAGCGAAACACCCAGCGCCGGTCAGAGCAGAAAACTGTTCACCAGAGAACCGACCAGCAGATTCCAGCCATCAACCATAACAAAGAGCAGCAGTTTAAAGGGCATAGACACCATCATGGGCGGCAACATCATCATGCCCATGGCAAGCAGCACGCTTGAGATGACCATATCCAGCACGAGAAAGGGAATGTAGATGAGAAAGCCGATGGTAAAGGCGGTTTTGAGCTCGCTGATAACATAGGCGGCGGCCAGCAGCATGGTGGGCACTTCCTCCTTGCTGCGCGGCGCTTCTATCTTGCTGATGGAATAAAAAACCGAAAGGTCTTTTTCGCGCGTGTGTTTGAACATAAAGGTGCGCAGCGGGGCCTGCGCCCGGTCAAGCGCCACCTTGTAATCTATCTGTTCGGCCAGATAGGGTTGCAGGGCGTTGTCGTTGATCTGCTTGCCCACCGGGTACATGATGACCACCGTCATAAAAATGGCAAGACTGGCAAGAATCTGGGTAGGGGGGAGCTGCTGCACGCCCATGGCCTGCCGCAAAAAGCTGAACACAATGATAATGCGGGTAAAGCTGGTGACAGTAAGCATGATGGCCGGAGCTACCGAAAGCACCGTGAGCAGAAAAAGAATTTCCAGCAGCACAGAAACTTTTTCGGGCGACTGCGCTCCACCGGCCAAGGTAAGCTGCATGGTGGGCAGGGCCAGATCCTGAGCGGCAAGGGCCAACTCAGGTAAAAGAAGGGATATGAGGCTAGCTGCCGCCAGCGCCGCGACGGGCTTCTTCCATAACTTGCTGAAAATCGGCGTTTTCTGGCTCATGCTTTGCCTGCTCCTCGGTCAGTAGGGTAATCTGCTGGTCTGTAACCCCCAGCAACAACCTTTTATTCAAGAAGCGTACCACCATCAAGCCCTTACGCGGCCCCAGTGGCAGCTGGGCTTCCATGACCAGAGCATCACGCGGCAGCGATCCTGGGCGCGGCATAAAGTTAAACTTGCCAAAACGCCGCGCCAGCCACACTGCCAGCCACAGCACCGCCACCAGTAAAAAAACTATGCCCACGGCCTGAATGTAGCTGCCCCAAGAAAAAGATGACTGTCCCAGTGCAGCAGCCGGTTCTGCCACTGCGGTGGCGGCCCCTTGCGCAACAGAGCCCACTGCGCCGCCCGCAGCACCTTCCACAGTACCGCGCACGGCGCTGCCAGCAAGGCCGCCATCGGCAGCGGCAAGCAATATGGGCAGGCTAGCCAAGCTGCTTCACCCTTTCAATGGGGCTGATAATGTCGGTAAGACGCACGCCAAACTTTTCGTTGATAACCACTGCCTCGCCGCGCGCCACCAGTTTGCCGTTGACGTAAACTTCGAGAGGTTCGCCTGCGAGCTTGTTGAGCTCAACCACCGAACCCTGACCAAGCTGCAACAGTTCGTTGATGAGCAAGCGTGTGCGGCCAAGCTCTGCCGAAACGTCCAGCGGAATATCCAGAATAAAGTCTAGCTCGCGCTTGAGCTTGCTGTCTTTGGGCTGACGGGCCATTTCAGTCATATCCTGAAAATGCGCGTCCACCGCCTGACCGCCAAAACCAGCGCCAGCACCGCCAAACGAGGCAGGGCCCTTGTCTTCTTCGTCCGCAGCCAGCGATTCGGCCCACTGGGCCGCCAATGCTTCTTCGTCCAGCGCATTGCCAGCGGGCGCGGGCTCAGCCGCTGCGGGTTCTGCCGCGTTGGCCTCATCTTCCAGTTGTGCGGCCCACTGGGCTGCTAAGGCTTCTTGATCTTCCTGCGACATAGGTCACCTCATTCTCTGTTCCGGCACGTGCTGCAAAAACCATGCAGCCGTGTTGCGGAAGGCTGGCCCACATCGGGCGCAGCCATCAAGCCAACATATGGAACCAGCGTAAACGCCAATGCCGCAATGGCCACAGCGCCGCGCTTGCCACGGTTATTCCACTACAAAATCAGTAAAGTATACCCGGATAACTCTTTGCGCGCCCAAAATCTGGTTGAGGCGTGCGGCCACCTCGGCCTTTAGCAGCACCTTGCCGTCTGGCGAAGAAATGTCGTTAAAGGTCTTGCCCGCCAGCAGCATGATGATGGCATCACGTATTCTGGGGCTATTGGCCTGAAGGGCGGCAGAAACATCGGCGTTGACCTCTACTTCCATACCCAGCTTAAGATAGCGCCGCCCCGAAGGGTCAGAAATATTTACCGTAATGGGTGGCAGGGGCAGCACCTGCCCACTGCTGCGCGGCAGGTCGCTTTGCCGCTCAATGCGTGCATCGCCCGCGCCGCCAGCTCCGCCAGCACCACCAGTAGCCCCAGCGCCAGCACCACCGTGCCCGCCGCCAGCTCCGCCAGCGCCAGCTGCGCCGGGTTGCCCGGCAGCCCCCTTGCCTGCGGCCTCACCGGCCGGGGCATCGTGCGGGGCAGAGCTTGCCGCAGAGGGCGTGCGGAGAAAAAACCACCAATATGCCCCAATGCCAGCGCCGCTCAGGGTAATAAGCAGAATCGCCAAAATAATGACTATCCGCTTGGCCTTTGAGGGCTTTTTGGGATTTTCTGCCTGCCCTTCTGGCAGGGCCTTTGCTTCTTTATCTTTGGCCGCCATACGCACTCCACCGACATTGTGGGGTCAAGAACGCGAACCGCTCAAGCCTTGTAGCAGACTTTATGCCAAGGCAGCTATGCCTTGGCAGGACGCGGTCCGAAAATATCCGTGCCAATGCGTACCATGGTGGCCCCTTCGGCCACCGCGCCTTCAAAATCGCCGCTCATGCCCATGGAAAGTTCGGGCAGTGGCAAGCCTAGGCGGGTGCGCAAGGTGTCGCGCAGTTCCCGCAGATGAGCAAAATGGGGCCGCGCCGCATCGCCCGCGTCAAACACCGGGGGCAGGCACATGAGGCCCTGCACATCCAGATGCGGACAATGCTCAAGTACATAATCGGCCAATTCCGGCAAATCTCCAGACATCACACCAGATTTTTGCGATTCGCCACCAACATTTACCTCAAACAGTACGGGCTGGCGGGCGTTAGCCTCGACCAGCCGCCGCTCCATGGCATCTGCAAGCTTGCGCGAATCAAGCGTGTGCACAAGGCTGAAAGCCCCCGCCACCAGCGGGGCCTTGCGGCTTTGCACATGGCCTATCATGTGCCAGCGAATACCCGCGCACAGCGCTGCCGTGGCCGGGTCTGCGGCAAGATCAAGCCTCTTTTGCAGGGCTTCCTGAACATAATTTTCGCCAAAATCAATCTGCCCAGCGGCGGCAATCACGGCCAGCGATTCCGCAGGGTGCAGCTTTGAAACAGCAATAAGCCTCACGCTCTGGCGCGACCGTCCGGCTGCGGCACAGGCCGCATCCAGCCGGTCAAGCACCCGCGCATAGCGTTCTTGCAGCAGTGCGTCGCCCATGCCTACTCCGCCATCAGGCCCAGCTCACGCAAAAAGGCCGCGTCTTCAGTCCAGTGCTCACGCACCTTGACCCACAGCTCAAGGTGAACCTTGCCGCCCACCAGATCCTGAATTTCTTTGCGGGCATCAATGCCTATCTGCTTGATGGACGCTCCCGCGCGGCCAATAACCATGGCCTTGTGCATGGGACGGCCCACGTAAATGACGGCATGGATGACCGTTTGACCGCGCTCTTCGTCTTCTTCCCAGTTTTCCACGTCAACGGCCACAGAGTATGGCACTTCTTGACGCAGGTGCAAAAACAGCTTTTCGCGCACGATTTCTGCTGTCATAAAGCGCAGGGGCGCGGTGGAAATCTGGTCTTCGGGGAACTGCGCAGGGGCCACGGGCAGCTTGGAGCGGATAAGCTTTGCCAGATCGGGCAGGCCATCTCTTTTCAGGGCCGAGGTGGGGAAAATTTCCGCCTTGGGCCACATTTCGCTCAGGCGCGTCAAAAGCGGCAGCATGCGGCTTTTGTCTGAGAAAAGATCGACCTTGTTGACCACCACAATCATGGGGCGCTCGTCGCTCGACAAGGCCTTGGCCAAGGGCGCTAGATCACGCTCCAGAAATTCGGGGTGGCGGATGTACAGGTGGGCGTCAAGCACTGGCATGGTTACTTCGGCCTGAGCAAGGCTTTGCCACACGGCCTGAAGCATGGTTTTGCTCAGTCTGCCGCGCACCTGAGCAAGGCCCGGCGTATCCATAAAAACAATCTGGGCATTTTCGTCTGTTAGAATACCCACAATCTGGTTACGCGTTGTCTGCGGTTTGGGCGTGACAATGGTAACCTTTTGCCCAAGCAGGGCGTTCAGCAGGGTGGATTTGCCCGCATTGGGCGGCCCCATAAGCGCCACCCAACCGCAACGATAGTTCTGATCCGACATTCTTTCTCCCGGCTGGAAGCATCCAGCCTCTACCGCCGACCGTGCGACGGAATACTTCTTGGCAATTGCAGGGCGCGGATACGCAAACACGCCAAAAGCCGCCCTCTGCGGGCTAACATCCTAAAGAAATTGCGCTTCCGCGTTAGGGCGGGCATAGGATTTGCGCTCTTGCCCGGCACAATCAGAGTAAGACTACTCTAGAAACATACTTAACTGGCTTTCTGTCCCACATCCGCGCTCTGCGGTCAAGACGCTGTACGCGGCAGGCACTGCCCGCCCACGGCACTGCTCGGCCCAATGGCTCGTCGGTTGCCCGCCCCAAATCAAACCGCAGCTCAAAGGGCGCATCATTATTATACTTATTTTTTCGATAAAAATTGCGCCCCAAACAAGGCCCGTCTTGCTTGACTAGAACCGCGCCAATGCTTACTGTGCCGCGCATGTTCAGCCTATTTACCTACATTGCTCTGATTGTGGGCGTTAACTTCGCCTTTACGGTTACGCCGCTCATTCCGCTGCCCAATGGCGAGATGTGGGCACCTCTTTCGCTCATCGTGGGCTTTATTTTTGTGGTGCGTGACTTTGCGCAGCGCCGCGTGGGCCATCATGTGCTTTGGGGCATGCTGGTGGGTTGCGTGGTAAGCTGGTTCATGGCCAGCCCGCAGCTTGCGCTTGCCAGCGCTGCGGCCTTTGCCGTGGGCGAACTGGGCGACTGGGGAGTGTACACCTTTACCCGCCGCCCCTTCTCGCAGCGCATTCTCATATCAAGCCTTGTGGGCGCACCCCTCGACAGCATCGTGTTTCTGGGCATGATTGGCATTGCCACGCCGTGGTCGGTTATTACCATGAGCCTGAGCAAGCTGGCCGGTTCGCTGCTTGTGGGGTGGCTAGTACGCCGCCGCGAACAGCGCGAATACGAAATGGAACATTGGCAGGCCTGATTTTTTGCAGCAGCAAGGGCATTGCCCCATATTTTCAAACCCCGCGATGGTGAAATCGCGGGGTTTTTGTTTTTGGGGGCTTCGTATAGGCTCACGGGTATCCTTCAACGCAAGGGGATTGCATGAACACCCGCAACGACCAAAAACAGGCTCAGGCAGAGCTGCTGCTACAAAGGCTGGATAATGCGGGCCTGACAGAATACGTCAAGCTGTCGCAAAAAACCAGCAAAATCCTGTGGCTCAACTTTCTCTCCGGCATTGCCAGAGGGCTTGGGTTCAGCATTGGCGCAACACTGGTGCTGGCGGTAGTTTACAAAATTCTGGCGCGTATCATCAGCATGAATATTCCATACCTTACCGACCTATTACAGCAGGTTATGAACATGGCCAAGGGAGGTTAACGGCTAACCGTCATAAAAAAAGGGGAAGAAAGCCGAGCTTCCCTCCCCTGCGTAAACGGCGGCAATGCGCCCCTACGAGCCAGCGGCGGCGCGGGCGGCTTCCTCTGGGTACAGGGCCGTAATCTTTGCCAAAAAGTCCATAAACCGGCCTTCCACAATGGCCTGACGGGCATTGCGCGCCAGATCAAGATAGTAGGTAAGGTTGTGCAGCGAATTGAGGCGGAACGACAGCAGCTCCTGACTGGCATACAGATGCCGCAGATAGGCCCGCGAAAAATTGCGGCAGGCATAGCAGCGGCAATTGGGGTCGAGGGGGCCGTCGTCTTCGGCAAATTCGCGGCGCTTGATGTTGATCTTGCCAAGCGAAGTATAGAGCGTGCCGTTGCGCGCGTTGCGGGTGGGCAGCACGCAGTCGAACATGTCCACACCGGCGTGGATGCCGGTAACAATATCAAGCGGCGTGCCCACACCCATGAGGTAGCGGGGCTTTTCGCGGGGCAGCAGCGGGGCCGTGTGGGAGAGCAGATCGTACATTTTGTCCTTGGGCTCGCCCACAGAGAGGCCGCCAATGGCAAAACCGTCAAAATCCATCCCGCACAGCTCGCTGACAGAGCGCTCGCGCAGGTCTTTGTAAAAGCCGCCCTGCGTGATGCCAAAAAGCAGATTGTGTGCCGAGCCCGGAGGGTAGGCATCAATGGCGCGCTTGGCCCAACGCGTGGTGAGGGCCAGAGATTTTTCGGTATAGGCGTAGTCCGCGCCAAAGGGCACGCATTCGTCCAGCACCATCATAATATCAGAATTAAGATTGCGCTGGATTTCCAGCACTTTTTCGGGCGTGAACAAATGCTTTGAACCGTCGAGATGCGAGCGGAACTCCACGCCTTCTTCGCGAATTTTGCGCAGCGAGCTCAGGCTGAAAACCTGAAAACCGCCGCTATCCGTAAGAATGGAGCCGGGCCAGGAGGCAAACTTGTGCAGCCCCCCGCGCCTGTGCACAAGCTCGTCGCCAGGGCGCAGATAAAGGTGATAGGTATTGCCCAAAATAATGGGCGCGCCAATGGCGGCCAGATCATCGGGTGCAAGCGCCTTGACCGAACCCACGGTTCCCACGGGCATAAAGATAGGCGTGGGAATAGTGCCATGAGCCGTGCGCAGCACGCCCGCGCGGGCCGCTCCGTCTGTGTGTTCTATGGTAAATACGGATTGGGACATGCCGCGCAGATTATCCGCAAGCGCCGCCCTGCGCAAGAGGGGCCGCAAAACTGTACCCCGCGCCAGCCAGCGGCAAATTGTTGTGCCTTTGGGGCAATGTTGCTAAGGTTGCGGCCTTTCATTGTAGTGTAGTGCGCGCAAGGGCCGGGCCCGTTGCGCCGGGGAAACACCAAAGGACGGGTGCACCCCTGTTGCCGCGTGAGCGGTGCGCGTTTGCCGCGCAAAGCGTCCTTCAGCAAAGTTCAAATGAGGGAATTCCCTGTGAGCGATTGCACATTTTCACCGTCGCTGTGCCACATTGAGCTGGGAGCTATCCGCCGCAATTTTGGCCGCATGGGCCAGCCTCAAGCTCTTATGCCTGTTATAAAATCAGATGCTTACGGGCACGGGCTAGTGCCGGTGGCGCGTGTGCTGGCCGAGGCGGGCGCGCAGCGCTTTGCCGTGGGCACGGTTTCAGAGGGCATGGCCCTGCGCGATGCCGGGCTGCGGCAGACCATCGTGCCCTTGTTGGGAGCGCTTACCGATGTGGACTGGCAGGGCGCTGTGATGCAGGGCCTTACCCCTGTGGTGGGCAACTTTGACCAGCTGGAACGTGCGGCGGCCCACTGCCATGCGGGCCGCACCCTGCGCGTTGCCATCAAGTGCGAGACAGGCATGGGCCGGCTTGGCTTTTCTGAAGCAGAACTACCTCAGGTCATCGACCGCTTGCGCACCACCCAAGGCCTTGAGCCAGTGATGGTTTTATCGCACTTTTCCTGTGCCGACGTGCCAGAGCAAGAAGCCTACACTCAGGATCAGCTGCGTCGGTTCACCGCCATGTCTGACGCATTGCGGGGGGTCTTTCCCGAAATCAAGCGCTCGCTGTGCAACACGGCAGGAACCATCGGTCGCCCCGAAGCGCACTTTGAAATCTGCCGCCCCGGCATTTCGCTCTACGGCGGCAATCCCTTTACGGGCACCGCGTGGCAAGACAAGGGCGCAAGGCTTGGGCTGGAATGGGCCATGAGCGTCAGCGCGCCTATTATTGAAGTGCGCCAGGTGGCCGAGGGCCGCAGTGTTTCGTATGGCCGCCTGTTTACGGCGCAAAAACCCGCCACGGTGGCTGTGGTGGCCATTGGCTACGCCACGGCCTTTAATCGTTCGCTCTCTACCCGCACGGCCATGCTTATCAATGGCCGCCGTGTGCCGCAGGTGGGGCGCGTGTGCATGGGCATGATCATGGCCGATGTAACAGGCCTGCCCCCCGTGCGCGTGGGCGACACGGCATGGCTTGTGGGCGGCCCCGCAGAGCCCGGCCAGACCCCAGTTACACCGCAAGACATTGCCGACTCACTTGGAACAATTTCATACGAAGTGCTGTGTCTTTTCGGGGGGATGAACCCCCGCGTTTACGGATAGGGCCTTTTATGCACATTTCGGCTTGACAGGCCCATTTGCTGAACGTATAAGACTCGTTCCTTGCTCGCGCCCCGTGTGGCGTGGGCTGCCAATCCAAAAGGAGAATACCAATGCGGAAATTTGAAACCCTGCTGCTCCTTTCGCCGGAGCTTTCCGCCGATAATCGCGAGGGCATCATCAACGCCCTTACCGCGATCATTGAGCGCGAGAAGGGCGTCATGGTGGAAGTGGACAATTGGGGCATGCGCGATCTCGCCTACCCTGTGCGCAAACTGATGCGCGGCTACTATGTGCGCCTCGTGTACAATGCTCCCGCCGAGCTTATCGCCGAGCTGGAACGCATCGTGCGCATTACCGACGGCATCTTTAAGTTTGTGACCGTCAAGTTGGCCGACGAAGTGGCCGGGGAGGTTGCCTAACATGGCTTTTAAGAAAAAGTTTGCCCCGCGCCGCAAGTTTTGCCGCTTCTGCGCCGACAAAGAACTGCCCCTGGATTACAAGCGTGCCGATATCCTGCGCGATTTCATCACTGAACGCGGCAAGATCATTGCCCGCCGTATCACCGGCACCTGCGCTCATCACCAGCGCCTGCTGACCCGCGAAATCAAGCGCGCCCGCCAGATGGCTCTGCTCATCTACACTGCGACGCACGATTCCGGCGTCAAGAAAAAGAGCACCATTTAAGGAGGCGCACATGAAACTGATACTTCGCGCCGACGTTGAAAATCTCGGCATTCTTGGCGATGTGGTTGAAGTGAAAGCTGGTTATGGCCGCAATTTCCTGCTCCCGCAGGGTCTGGCCATGGTCGCTTCGCCTTCCAACCTCAAAGCTTTTGAGCAGGAACGCAAAAAGCTTCAGGCCCGCATGGACGCCGTGCGCTCCGAAGCCTTGGCCCTTCAGGCCAGCTTGGAAGCTCTGGACGTGGTTATTCCCATGCACGTGGGCGACAACGACAAGCTTTACGGCTCTGTCACCACCACCATCATTGGCGACGCTCTTGCCGCCCTTGGTGTGGAAGTTGACCGCCGCCGCATTCTTATGGATGCCCCCATCCGCACCCTTGGCGAACACCCCATTCGCGTGCGTCTGCACGCCAGCGTGATCGCTCTGGTTCCCGTGAAGGTGGTTTCCGACCATCAGCCCATCGTTGAAGATGAGCCCGTTGCGGCTCCCGCTGAAGAAGCCTAGTCAACCCAGTAGGGTTTTGCGTGGCTTCCCACAACGATAGCAATTCAGCCCCCGGCCACAAGGCCGGGGGCGCGCCTTTTGGGCAGGGCCGCAACAAAGACGGCCAATCTCGCTCTGCGTACAGCCACAGTGCTGAAAAAGCCGAATCCGACATACTGCGCCGCGTGCCGCCGCACAGCGTTGAAGCAGAACAGGCCGTGCTTGGCGGCGTATTTATACGCCCCCAGCTCATGCACTCCATTGCCGACCAGCTGACGGACGAAGATTTCTATCTTCCCGCGCACGCTACCATCTACCGCGCATTTCTCGATCTTTACCTCAAGTCGGCCCCCCTCGACCTCATCGCCACTGCCGAGCAGCTCAAGAGCCAAAATGCCCTTGAAGAAGCTGGCGGCGCGGTCTATCTGGGAGAACTGGCTCAGGCCGTTGTTTCTGGCGCCAATGCAGAATACTACGCCACTATTGTGCGCGACAAATCCTTGCAGCGCAGCCTTATCAACGCTTGCTCCGGCATCATAGTCAACTGCTATGACGCCACGCGCGAGGTGGGCGAGCTGCTGGACGAATCAGAACAGGCCGTTTTTTCCATTTCGCAGCGCACATCGGGCAAGGACTTTACCCCCACCCGCGAGCTGCTCGAACGCGTGTTCGACAAGCTTTCAAAGCTGGCCGACGCCAAGGACGTCATCACGGGCGTCACCACGGGCTACACCCGCCTCGACAAACTGACTGCGGGTCTGCAACCTTCTGACCTGATCATTGTTGCGGCGCGCCCCAGTATGGGTAAAACAGCTTTTTCCATGTGCATGGCCCTCAACGCGGCCGTGCGCCAAAACGTGCCCGTGGCTGTTTTTTCGCTTGAAATGAGCAAAGAACAGCTCATGCAACGTATGCTTGCCGTGTGGGGAAAGGTGGATCTTTCCAAGCTGCGCCGCCCCTCGCTGCTGACCGACGAAGACTGGCAGCGCCTGTATGACGCGGCAGACGTGGTGGCCCGCGCGCCCATCTTTATTGACGACACCCCTGCCCTCACCACCCTTGAGCTGCGCGCCCGTGCCCGTCGCCTTAAGGCGGATAAGGGGCTTGGCATGGTGGTGGTGGACTACTTGCAGCTCATGCGCACCAGCCGCCGCACAGACTCGCGCGAGCTGGAAATTTCTGATATTTCACGCTCGCTCAAGGGCCTTGCCAAGGAAATGAACGTGCCCGTGGTGGCGCTTTCGCAGCTCAACCGCAAGGTCGAAGAACGCAGCGACAAACGCCCCATGCTCTCAGACTTGCGCGAATCTGGCGCTATCGAGCAGGACGCGGACGTTATCATGTTTGTATACCGCGACGACGTGTACAAGTTCCAGAAACCCGCCGACCGGCCTCCACAGGGCATAGCCGAAATCATCATTGGCAAGCAGCGCAACGGCCCGGTGGGCGTTGCCGAGCTCATGTACATGTCGCCCTACACCTCGTTTGAAGATATTGCTCCAGATTGGATGCCCCCGCCCTCAGAGGGGGGAGCCTAGGCTAATTTGAGCCGTGCACAGGCCGCCAAAGCGGTTTTTGCGCGGCTCTTTTGTTTGCCCAATGGGCAAGCCTGCGCATGCTTTGGGCTCAATGCTGTGTCTTGGCAATGCGGTTATTTCCTACGCAATAACTTTCCAATTCTATATTGGTTGACTGACCAACTTAAGTATCGGCAAAGCAAATCCCTGTTGTACAGCTTGTTCTTGCCCACAGTGTGCCTTGTGTGTGCATCTTTTTATCGGACATCAAGTTTTGAGAACATTTGCACAACCACATAAAAAAATACCACTCTGCAAGCGATTTACCCAATATCTATAGGCTTTTCAGAGAAACTCTGTAGACAATTTTGTGCAATGCCAACTTTTTTTTGGCGATTCGTTGACAAGCCCTTCAAAGCGTGTTTCCATATTTTTCATGGGCCGCGTACCGGTAATACGTTTTGCTGGGCGTAAGCGCGGGAAGATTGTTTTTTTTGAGAGGGTGTTTCATGTCTAAGTCCATCTATGTCGGGAACCTTCCTTGGTCGGCAAATGAAGAACAGGTTCAGGATCTTTTTGCTGAATACGGCAATGTTCTGTCTGTAAAACTCGTCAGCGACAGGGATACCGGCCGTGCCCGTGGCTTCGGCTTTGTGGAAATGGAAGACGGCGATGCCGATTCCGCCATTGAAGCCCTGGATAACTTCAGCTTTGGCGGTCGCACGCTACGCGTGAACGAAGCCAAACCCAGAGCCCCGCGCCAGCCCCGCTACTAGGGTCTGTAACGGACAAAGACACGCCCCGGCTGGGGCGTTTTTTGTTGTGCGCACATCTTAAGGGACACCAATTGGTGTCCCTGACTATTCATGAGCGGGGTGGCTTGTAGGCATTGCGGCCCGCTGACCACCCCGCCACCCTTTGGCTTTACCTGCCAGCCCGGCCTTGCGTTTTTTTGCCCCGATTCTCCCCTGCCGCCCGTGAATGCTCAGCCCAGCCCTTGCTGCTCTTGGCCCTTGCTGCTCTTGGCTCTTGCTGCTCTTGGCCATTGCATCGCCAACTCAAAGCTTTCAAACCCGCCTTGCTGCACACGGCATCACCCCGCCAGCGCATGCATAGGGGCTTGCCCCTCCGTTTCCCTGCCAGCATTTTTCTGCTGCTTGCTCCCCAATTGATCCTCTCATCAAAGTTTGCCTGATTTTTGCTGCCAGAACCGCCAAATCTGTGCCCAAACCCCTCCAAACCTGACTGCAACAATACGCTTTGCGCGTGAGCACTCTCAAAACAAAACCTTTACCCCCGCATCTGCTGTTTAAAACCGCCAATCGCACGGCCTCTGCTGCCCCATCCCCTCAATGCATCAACATGGGCGTAAAACCTAAAAATACAGAGTTCAACCCGCAGATGGGCGCGCAATATATAGCCCCTGTGATGTATGCGGCACAGGCAAATGCCCCACAGTGGACGTTTGCGCCAACATTCAACGAACATATAATTAGTCTATAAAAAAAATTTCAAACATAAATTACATACAACAAAAAAATATTGCACGTTTTTGTTAAATAATTGTATAATTATTGTAACACAAAAAGACATTATAACGATGCAATGCTATTCATTACACACTCAAACAATACAGCGCGAAATATTTCACACACCAATTTTAACGTTTATATTTTGACTTTGAACAAAAAACACAATCTGCTATTTGTTTGAACAGTTACCGTTGCATACGCAACACTGTTTACACACATAGCGCAGCGCCGCCGGAGCTAAGGAATACGTAATACCAGCCCCTTACAGTGCGACAGAACGGAATTTGCCATGCCGACGACCCGCTTTGACCTCAGCCATCCGCCCTTTGACCTGCTTACGCTGGCCGAAGCGTCTGCCTTGGCGGCCAATGCCGATATTCTCTATTTCAGCGATGAACAGGAGATTTTAGCCTCTGGCAGCCCGGTGGATGCCCTGTATCTGGTCATGAAGGGGCTTGTTCGTGAAATGTCGGGCGAGGACATTGTAGGGGCCTACCGCGAACACGAAACCTTTGATTGTCGCGCCCTTGCCACAGGCAAGACCACTCACAGATATGTGGCGCACGAAGAAGTGCTGCTGTGCGTGTTTCCGGGCCGCGAGGTGCTGGCCCTCACTGAAAAGAACTCGCTGTTCGGCGCGTACTTTTTTGCCACCGTGTCAGACAAGCTTGGGCAGTTGGCCCAGTCGCGCGACCGCAGGGAATGGCAGAGCCTCTTTGCTGTCAAAATCAGCGATGCAGGATTCAGCGCGCCCATATTTGCCGATGGCGAGGAAACCATAGCCCATGCGGCACGCCGTATGGAGCAGCACCGCCGCAGATCCATCTTTGTGCGCCACGGCTACCGCACGGGCATTATTACCACAGGCGACTTTTGCCACATTGTGGCCAACGGCATTTCCAACCAGACCCCGCTGCACCAGTGCGCACAATTTTCACTGCTGAGCTGCGAAAAGGACGACTACCTTTTCAACGCCCTGCTGCTCATGACCCGCCACAACATCCACCGCATTGTGGTGACCGACAAGGGCCAGCCCGTGGGCGTTCTGGCGCTCATCGACCTGCTTTCCTATTTTTCCAACCATTCCCTGTCCATTGCGCGGCAGCTTGAGGCGGCCACAACCTTTGACCACCTGCATACCGCCATGCAGGACATGGAATCACTGGTAACAACCCTAGTGACGCAAGGCATAAAAACGCCGCAACTGGCGCGGCTTGTTCAGGTTCTGAACACCCAGCTCATGGCCCGGCTGTGGCAAATGGTGGCCACCCCCGCCGTATTCGCGGGCAGCTCACTGCTTGCCCTGGGCTCAGAGGGCCGAGGGGAACAGATTCTGAAAACCGACCAAGACAACGCGTTGATCCTTGCCGAAGATCTGGACGAAAAGGAGGTGGAGCAATCAGCAGCACGTTTTACAGAGCACATGCTCCAGCTGGGGTACCCGCCCTGCCCCGGCGGCATGATGGTCAACCAGCCGCTGTGGCGGCACACAGTACGCCAATGGGGGCATACCCTTAAGGCGTGGGCAAGTTCCACACAGGGCGAGGGGCTCATGCATCTGGCTATCTTTTTGGATGCAGAAACAGTGTCTGGCCCGGCATCGTGGCTGGCGGCCTGTCGGCAAGAATTGCGCACGGCCCTGCCCGACGATGCAGCATGGTTTGCCCGCATGGCGCTGCCCATCGAGCAGTTTCCCACCCGCAAGGTAGAAACAGGCTTTTGGCGGCAGCTGCTCAACCGTGAAAAAAACGCCCTGCTCGACATCAAGAAGGCGGGCATATTCCCCATTGTGCATGGCGCACGCGTTTTGTCGCTGGAGGCGGGCATAGATGCTCCCAACACCTTTGACCGACTGGAGGCCCTGACATCACGCACAATTCTTGAAAAATCACTTGCGGACGACGTGGCCGAATCTCTGGCCTTTCTCATGCGTTTGCGGCTGGACGCGGGCCTCGAAATGCTGCGCAGGGGCAGCCCCCTGAACAACGAGGTGGACACCGCCACCCTGTCCACGCTTGAAAAAGACCTGCTTCAGGACTCGCTGGAGGTCGTGCGACGTTTCAAGAGGATGGTTGGGCAGCGTTACGGTCTGGACAGGTTCTGAAATGTCCACGCCGTGGCTACAAACCGTGGGCCGCATGTTGGGCATGCGCCGCCTGTACGAACCCTACCGCTCGCTGCTGGGCGAAGACGACGGCCAGCTGGTGAGCATAGACTGCGAGACAACCTCGCTCAACGTAAAGGAGGCAGAGCTACTCTCCATAGCTGCCGTGCGCATTGACGGGCAGCGCATCTGCACTAGGCAGGCATTCAATGCACTGATCACGCCGCAGCACGCCCCAGAGGGGCCAAACGTGCGGGTACACGGGCTGCGGCCGTGCGATTTCAGCAACGGCCTGCCGCTTCAGGATGTGTTGTTGGAGTTTCTTCAGTTTGTCAGGGGCAGAACACTGGTCGGCTATTATTTGCAGTACGACATAGCAGTGTTGAATAAATATTTGAGGCCAATAATGGGGGCAGCATTGCCAAACCGCCGGATTGAAGTATCCGGCCGTTATTACGATTGGCGATTTGCGCAATATCCTGGCGCCTACATTGATCTTCGGTGGGAAACAATGGTCAAGAATCTAGGCCTGCCCACCCTGCCAAGGCACGATGCAATGAACGACGCCATAACTGCGGCCATGATGTATCTGGCGCTGCAACCGCGCCGATACGGCGCGCACAGGCTCCCATAACGTCCTGCGTGTGATGTGACGCAAGGACAAATGATGTACGGAGGGGACAATGGCCTCAGAATTGACACGACGGATTGAAAGAAATGCTCAATACCAGCAATTGATCAAAGCTCGAAACATCTTGGGCTGGAGCCTTACCTTGCTTGTTTTTGCGGCCTACTACGCCTTTATACTCATCGTGGCCTTTGACAAAAAATTGTTTGCCACGCCCCTTGCAGCGGGCATGACCACAACATGGGGCATTCCGCTGGGCATTGGCATCATTTTGCTCACCGTGCTGCTCACGGCGATCTACGTGCGCAAGGCCAATAACGATTTTGACCCCGCCCTCAAGCAGATACTTGAAAAAGAGGTGCAGTCATGAGTACGCCAACCCGCACCTTGTGGCCGCACACTACAGTCGCCTCTTCTTGCTGGCGCGCCCTTGCCGCGCCCCTGCTTGCCCTGTGGGCAACCCTGCTGCCAGAGCTTGCCCTCGCGGCAGGCACCATTGAAGAAACACAAAAGCAGAACACCGACTGGACGGCCATCATCATGTTCACCGTCTTTGTGGGGGGCTCGCTGTGGATCACCAAGTGGGCTGCCAAACGCACCCGCTCTGCCGCCGATTTTTACACGGCTGGCGGCGGCATAACAGGATTTCAGAACGGTCTTGCCATCGCGGGCGACTTTATGTCGGCTGCTTCGTTTTTGGGAATTTCTGCCGCAGTCATGGCCACGGGTTTTGACGGCCTCATCTATGCCATCGGCTTTCAGGTGGGCTGGCCGCTCATTACCTTTATGCTGGCCGAGCGTCTGCGCAACCTTGGACGCTTTACCTTTGCCGATGTGGTGGCCTACCGGCTGCAACAGGTTCCCGTGCGCATCTTTGCCGCATCGGGCACGCTGGTGGTGGTGCTCTTTTACCTCATAGCCCAAATGGTGGGCGCGGGGCAGCTCATCAAGCTGCTGTTTGGGCTTGATTACCACTATGCCGTGGTCATTGTGGGCCTGCTTATGATGGCTTACGTGCTTTTTGGTGGCATGACGGCAACCACATGGGTGCAGATCATCAAGGCCTGTCTGCTGCTTGGCGGGGCCTCGTTCATGGCCTTTATGGTCATGGCCCGCTACGACTTCAGCCCCGAAAAGCTGTTCACAGCCGCAGTGGGCATCAAGCAGAGCACGGCCATCATGGGGCCGGGCGGCTTTGTCAAAGACCCCATTTCGGCCATTTCGCTTGGGCTTGCGCTGATGTTTGGCACTGCGGGCTTGCCGCATATACTTATGCGTTTCTTTACCGTGCCCGATGCCAGAGAGGCCAGAAAAAGCGTGCTGTGGGCAACCACATGGATAGGCTATTTCTACATCTTGACCTTCATCATCGGCTTTGGGGCCATTGTGTTTGTGAGCACCAACCCCGAATTCCTTGACGCAAAGGGCATTTTGCGCGGCGGCAGCAACATGGCGGCAGTGCACCTTGCCAATGCCATTGGCGGCAATATCTTTCTTGGTTTCATGTCGGCGGTGGCCTTTGCCACAATTCTTGCGGTTGTGGCCGGGCTTACCCTTTCGGGGGCCTCTGCCGTGGCGCACGATCTCTACGCTTCGGCCCTCAAAAAAGGCAAGGTAAGCTCTGCCGAAGAACTCAAGATTTCCAAGCTGACCACCGTGGCTCTTGGCATCATTGCCATGTTTCTGGGTATTGTGTTTGAAAAACAAAACGTGGCCTACATGGTTTCGCTGGCATTTGCCATTGCGGCCTCGGCCAACTTTCCCGCGCTCATACTCTCTGTGTTGTGGAAAAACTGCACCACAAAGGGCGCTGTGACAGGCGGCTTTGCAGGCTTGCTTGCGGCGCTGGTCATGACCGTGCTCTCTGACGCGGTGTGGGTGGGCACGCTGGGCAACCCAGCGGGCAGTGCGCCCTTTCCGTATTCGTCCCCGGCCATCTTTTCCATGCCGCTGGCTTTTGCGTGCATCTGGATAGTTTCGATGTGCGACCGCTCGGCCCAGGCGCAAAAAGAACGCGAGGCCTTTGACGACCAGAAGATCAGATCAGAAACCGGGCTTGGAGCCTTTAAGCCCACAGTGCATTAAGCAAAGAGTTGGCGGGCACGGCCCGTAATCTCCAAGGGGGGCATGGCAGGCCTTGGCACCGAGCCCAAGGCAATGCCCCCCAAAAAATCTTTTGTACCCGCCAGGACCCGTACTCTGGCGGGTATTCGGCTTTGAACTAGCCGCCGCCTGCCTGAAAAAACAAATACCTTTCACGGCTTTTCTTTGCGGGCTTGCCTTGCCGACCGCTACAAATTTTGCCATGATGGTTCAGACGCTTCTGCCGGTTTTTTCGCCCCAAATACCCTTTTCCGGCGCAACAATCCCTTGAGGAGGGCAGCATGCTTACCCCCAACCAGTGTGTGCTTTACAGCGGCGGCGCCGCAGGAACAGAACAGTTCTTCGGCGCGTTGGCCGAAAGCTGGGGTCTGGAAGAAGTAAACTACAGCTTTGAAGGACACCAGATTGAACGCACGCGCGGTGTGCGGGTGCTTACCTCTGAAGAACTGGCCCTCAAGGACGTAAGCCTGACTTACGTATCGCGGCTCATGAGCCGCGAATACACGCGTGCGCCCCTTTTTCGCAAGGTTTTGCAGTCCATTTGCTGGCAGGTCAGCAGCGGCGAGCAGATCATTGTTATCGGCGCTGTGCAGCCCGATGGCACGGTTAAAGGCGGCACTGGCTGGGGTGCAGAATTTGCCAAAATCTGCAACAAGCCCCTGCTTGTTTTTGACCAGCCCAAGAATGCATGGTTCTTCTGGGACAAGGACAAATGGAACCAAACCGCAGAACCCCGCATTACCCATGCCCACTTTGCCGCCACCGGCACCCGTTTTCTTGAAGACAATGGCCGCGTAGCCATTCAGGACCTGTTTGCACGCTCCTTTTCGCGCTAGCAACATAAGCCGCTTTTGCTGAAACGGCCCCTGACTGATACTCGGTCAGGGGCCGCGCTTGCGGCAATGTCTGGCCTTTGTGCCAGAGGCCGCGCCGCATTTCAGCCCGCATTACGGAGAATCCATGAGCCGTCAGTTTACCCCCGCAGAACAAGCCGTGCTGCGCATAGTACAGGCCAACCTGCCCGATTCGCTTACTCCTTACGCCGACATTGCCGAACAGGCGGGCATGACAGAAGCCCAAGTGCTTGAACTGCTCAGTTCGCTCAAGGAATCAGGGGCCATACGCCGTTTTGGTGCCAGCATTAAGCACCAGAAAACTGGCTGGGCCCACAATGCCATGGTGGCCTGGAAGATCAGCCCCGACATGGTAGAGCAGTGCGGCACAGAGGCGGCCCGGCACAACCACATTTCGCACGTATACTACCGCCCCAGTTCTGCGCCCGACTGGCCTTACGAGCTCTACACCATGATTCATGGCCGCAGCGAGGCAGAATGCCTTGGCGTGGTAGAAGACCTCAAGCGCGATACCCCCCTGCGCGAGCACGCCGTGCTGCGCAGCCTCAAAGAACTGAAAAAAATTTCCATGACCTATTTTGCCTGATACAAGGAGCCTTTGATGGACACCACTTCTCGGCAGCTTTTTGAAAAAGCCTGCGCTGTCATTCCCGGCGGCGTCAACAGCCCCGTGCGCGCCTGCCACAATGTGGACAGCCAACCCCTGTTTATCGCCGAAGCCCACGGCTGCCGGATTACCGATGTGGACGGCCAAGAATACATCGACTTTGTGCTTTCGTGGGGGCCCATGATTCTGGGGCACGACGAACCCTCGGTGACAAAGGCTGTGTGCGAGGCCGCAGCGCGCGGCACCAGCTACGGCGCTCCCTGCCCGGCAGAAGTTACCCTTGCCGAAGAAGTGGTAGCCGCCATGCCCAGCCTTGAAATGGTGCGCATGGTCAACTCTGGCACAGAAGCCACCATGAGCGCCCTGCGCCTTGCCCGTGCCGCTACCGGCAGGGATAAGGTGCTCAAGTTTGTGGGCTGCTACCACGGCCACGCCGACCCATTTCTGGCCGCCGCCGGTTCTGGCCTTGCCACGTTCTCCATCCCCGGCACGCCTGGCGTTCCTGCCGCAGTGGTGGCCGACACCCTGCTTGCGCCCTACAACGACCTTGAAGCGGTCAAGACCATCTTTGAACAGCACGGCGCAAGCATTGCCGCCATCATTGTAGAACCCATTGCCGCCAACATGGGTCTGGTGCTGCCCAAGCCCGGCTTTCTCGAAGGCCTGCGCTCCGTCACCCAACAGTATGGCAGTCTGCTGATTTTTGACGAAGTCATCACCGGCTTTCGCGCAGCCTTTGGCGGCGCACAGGCCCGTTATGGCGTTGACCCCGACCTCACCACCTTTGGCAAGATCATTGGCGGCGGTCTGCCTGTGGGAGCCTTTGGCGGCAAGCGCAAGTACATGGAACTGATCGCCCCCCGTGGCGGCGTGTATCAGGCCGGTACGCTTTCGGGCAACCCGCTGGCCATGGCCGCCGGTATCGCCACCATGCGCTACCTCAAGGCCGCCGACTACGCGGCGCTTGAAAAGCGCACCCACGCCTTTGCCATGGAACTGCGCGACATTCTGTCGGCCAAGGGTGTGCCCATCCAGATGCCCACCATCGCCTCCATGTTCTGCCCCTATTTCAGCGAGCAGGAAGTGACCGACTTTGCCACGGCCAAGCTCTGCGACCAAAACATTTTTACCAGCTTCTACAAGCAGATGCGCAATCAGGGCATCTACCTTGCGCCCTCTGGCTACGAAACCGGCATGGTTTCCTTTGTCCACACCGAGGACGACTTCGGCAAGGCTCTGGACGCCGCCCGCAAGGTAAGCTTCTAACGTTTGCACGCCAGAGAGGGCTGTATGCTGGCCCTCTCTGGCTTTTTTGCTGTTCCTTTTTTTAGGATTTTTGTCAGCGTTTCCAGCGCGTATTCTCTGCTTGCAGGATGCACCAGCCCGCCCTTGCGCTCTGCGGCGAACCAAACAGCCGGAAGCCGGAGGCCTCTTGCAAAGCACTCACCGCACCCACGCGCTTGCCTGTTACGCGCTCAGCCAGTCGGCCCTGCCATTGGCGCAGCGTCTGGCAACCTGCCTTGCCGCCAGCCCGTGGAGTTTGCCCCGCCAGCCGCTGTGGCAGACACAAGAGAACAACTCCGCCGACATTTCCCGCGTTCAGCTCTTTACCCCTGCCCGCTTTTGCCCCGCCGAGGCCACGGCCTTTGACAAAATTGGCCCTCTGCTGGCCCAAACCTTTC
Source organism: uncultured Desulfovibrio sp. (assembly GCA_964413315.1). Taxonomy (GTDB): domain Bacteria; phylum Desulfobacterota; class Desulfovibrionia; order Desulfovibrionales; family Desulfovibrionaceae; genus Desulfovibrio. The sequence goes on from CAYPRZ010000002.1 coordinate 23,713, forward strand.
CACGCTTTGCTGCCCACGCCTTTATTGGTGCAACAGGCATAGCTGTGCGGGCGCTGGCCCCCCTGCTGAAACATAAAAGCACCGATGCCCCGGTGCTGGTGCTTGACCCTGCGGGGCAATTTGTCATCAGCCTGCTTGCTGGCCACTGGGGCGGCGGCAACGAACTGTCCCGCCATGTGGCCGCCTTGCTTCAGGCTGCGCCCGTGATCACCACAGCCTCAGATTCCACCCCCACGCCGCCCATTGCACTTGATGTGCTGCTGCGCGATGCAGGTCTGCTGCCTGTGGACTGGAAGCGCTTGCCCGCCGCTCAGGCCGCCCTACTGGAAGGCAGCCAGCTGCACCTGTGGGATCCCTGCCACGCGGTGCCTGATCAACCCGTTTTGCTGCGCATGGCGGTTGCAGAAACCGACACACAGCCGCCAGCACATGCGGGGCAGCTTGTGGCCGCACACTGGCGGCGGCTAGAGCCGCAGCCCGCAACCCTGCGTGTTGCGGTTCCACGGCTTGTGCTTGGGCTTGGCTGCCGCAAGGATGTACCAGCAGATATGGTGATGGACGCAGTACACAATCTGCTTGAGCAACACCAGCTGGAGCCACTGGCGCTGGCCGCCCTTGCCACGGTGCACGATAAATTACAGGAACCGGCCCTGCTGGCACTGGCCGAAAGTCTGCACCTTCCGTTGCGGGGTTTTGCCGCCAGTGACCTTGCGCGCTGCCCCACGCCCAACCCTTCTGCCGCCGCTGGCAAGCGCTTTGAGCTGCCGCCTTTTAGCGTTTGCGAAGCCGCAGCCCTGCTTGGGGCGTCACAGATTTTTCCGGCGGGCACGCCCCGTTTGCTCCTTCCCAAAACTACAGTACTGGGCCAGCTAACCATGTCTATAGCCTTGGCCCGGCCCTGACACACAGGATTATTCAATGACTCCAGCAAGTTTGCACGTTGTGGGCCTTGGCCCCGGCGACGCCGCCTGTCTTACCCCGCAAGCCCGCACGGTGCTTGCACAGGCTACCTGCGTGGCCGGATACAATCTGTACATGGAGCTTGTGCCGCCAGAGCTGCTGGCGGGCAAGCAGTGCATCAGCACCGGCATGCGGCATGAAGAGGAACGCTGTGCTGCGGCGGTTGAGGCGGCGCTTGGCGGTCAGCCCACTGCCCTTGTGTGCTCTGGCGACCCCGGCATTTACGCCCTTGCCGGTCTGGCGCTTGAAGTACTGGAGGCAAAGGGGCTGGTGGGCACGGTTCCTTTTGGCGTTGTGCCGGGTGTACCTGCCGTGTGTGCGGCTGCCGCCCTGCTGGGCGCACCCCTCATGCACGACTTTGCCTGCATCAGCCTGAGCGACCTGCTCACCCCGTGGGAAACCATTGTGCGCAGGCTCAATGCCGCGCTGGAAGCCGATTTTGTCTGCGCTATCTACAATCCGCGCTCCAAGGGCAGGCCCCACCATCTTGAACAGGCCCTCGAAATAGCCCACAAATTTCGTGAGCCGCATTGCCCCGTGGGCTTGGTGCGCAAAGCCTTTCGCCCCGGCCAAGAGGCCCGCGTGTTTCGCCTTGACCAGTTCGACCCCACACAGGTGGACATGCTTTCACTGCTCATCATCGGCAATGCCGAAAGCCGCGCACTGGGCAACTTTATGCTGACACCAAGGGGCTACGCACAGAAAAAAGGCTCTGATCTTGGCAACTTACCAAAATAGTTGGTATGGCATTTTGCCATAGTCATTGACACACCGCGCAGAGGGCCGTAAAATCCTACCAATTTGTTCCTATCTGCCGCACACTAAGGAGGTCTGCCGTGAAGAAAGTTCTGGTTCTTACCTGTATCATGGTGTTTACCCTGGCCTTGGCCGCTTTTGCCGCCCCCGCCGCACCTGACAAACCGCTGGAATTTAAGGGTTCGCAGAAAACTGTCATGTTCCCCCACGCGGTGCATGCCAAGGTTGAATGCGTCACCTGTCACCACAAGGTGGACGGCAAAGAAAGCTATGCCAAGTGCGGCAGCTCAGGTTGCCACGATGACCTCACCGGCAAGCAGGGCGAAAAAAGCCTGTACTATGTTGTGCATACCAAGAAAGAACTCAAGCACAGCAACTGCCTCAGCTGCCACTCCAAAGCTGCGGAAGAAAAGCCCGAACTCAAGAAGGACCTGACCGGTTGCGCCAAGTCCAAGTGCCACCCGTAGTCTGCATTCTTTTTTTGCGAGAAAGCCGCCTCCGGGCGGCTTTCTGCGTCTTATAAGTGGGGGTGCGTTTGTTGCAAAAAAAATCGCGCCGTTCGACAGCCTTTATGCCGCTGATTTTTTCACCAATCCGCAAATGTGACCATTCTGGAGCTGACTGATTTGGCCGGTTTGCGTCTTTTGCCATAAACTGATACGAAAATCTGTCGTTTTTGCAATATGAAACGAGATATTTTGCACGATTCCGGCCTTTGGCCGCTGCACACAACCCACGAGGTGGCGCATGGTTGCCCAGAACACCGCTGAAACCGATGAACAAATCATCGATCTTACAGAACTGATCGAAAAAGGCGAAGTTCCGGCAAGCGATCCGTCCGTGCAGTCTCAGGCCCATGCCGCCGCAGAGGCCGTGGCCGAAAAAGAAGAACTTCAGGAACATTTGCGTGATCTCAATGATGGCGCAGCCAAGGCAGATGCAGAAATTGACGACCTGCTGGCCCAAATGGACATCAAGGCTGACGAACAGGAAGACCCCGCAGACGTGGCGCTGGATTTTTCTGCCCCCTCCACGCTGACAGACCACCACATCGACCCCAACGAGCAACTCAACATGCCGGGCATGGGCGAGGTGGACAGTTTGCTGAACTCGCTCGATATTCCCCCGCAGCCCTCTGAACGCGAAGCCGAAGTGGCCTCGCCGGATAGCACTGACCCGGCGGTGGATGCCCTGCTGAACGACTTTAACGCGCCCGCTGCGCCCGCTGCTCCCGCTGCCGCTCCTGTGGCAGCAAACCACGCCGTACATGATCTGGACGAATTGCTGGCCTCAGCGGGGCCCGCGCCGCAATCCGACACATCCAGTCAGATTGACGACCTGCTCAGCGAGGCGAGCCCCGCCGCTCCTGTGGCAGCCCCTGCCGCAGCTCCGCAAAAGACGTTTTCCAACGACGATCTAGACAGTCTGCTTGAAGCCGCCGGTGGGCAAGCCTCTGCGCCAAGCCCCATAATGACGGCAGCGCCCGCTCCCCAACCCGTGGCAGCGCCGCAACCGGCCCCAAGCCCAAGCATGGACGTTGATATTGATAGCCTGTTGGCCGCAGCGGCCAACGACATGCAGCATATTGACACTGCCGAGCCCGCAGCCGCGCCTGCCGATGCCCCAGCCCAGCCAGCTCCTGTTCAGGCAGCTCCGGCTGATATGGGCGCCGACATGGGCGTGGATATTGACAGCCTGCTGGCAGCAGCGGCCAGCGACCTGCAACAAAACATTGATGCCGCCGCGCCCGAATCTGCACCTGCCGCCGCGCCCGCACCGGCCTCACCAACTGCTGCCGTTTCCAACGACGATCTAGACAGTCTGCTGGCAGCAGCCGCCGCAGATTTGGATGCAGAGCCCAGCCCTGGCCCAGCTTCGGCCCCGGCCCCAGCTTCGGCGCCGCAAGCGGACTCCGCTTCTGCCGACATGGGCGTGGACATCGACAGTCTGCTGGCAGCGGCTGCCAATGATCTGGAACAAACCCTTGATGCTGCTCAGCCAGAGGCCCCAGCCACGCCCGAAGCAGCGCTGGAAACCAATTCGGATGTTGCCACAGGGGCTCAGGCCGCGCCGCAGCCCGATCTTGACCTCGACCTAGATAGTCTGCTGGCTGCGGTGGACGCCCACGCCGCACCGCAACCTGCTGTAGAGCCGGAACCCGCGCCCGAAATGGCCGATCCTTTTGCTGCGGCGCAGCAAGCCGTTGCCGAAGCCGTCCAACCAGAGGCCGCGCCCGTGCCCGATATTGATAGCGAACAGATGCTAGAAGTACAGCCCGAACCTGCGCTTGATCCCGCCGCTGACCTCACATTTGAGCCAGACGCGCAACCAGAATTTACAGCTGACGTACAGCCCGATGATACGGATATTCTGCCAGAAAATCCGGCTCAGGATGCAGCCGCAGAAACAGCAGCAGATACGCCCGCAGACACAGTGACAGGTACAGAAACAGATACTGCGGCAGAAACTGCGACAGACACAGAGTCAGACGCTGACACGGTTGCAGAACCAGCGGCAGATATTGAGGCCATGATGGCAGCGGCCTCTGGCGAGGCTCTTGCCGCCGATGGCTCGGCAGAACAGGATATTCCCGCCGAATCGGTAGACGATTTGCTGGCCGCCATGTCTGCTGATCTTTCAGAAGAACCCGTGGCCGAGACCGCGCTGGAATCCGCTGCTGTGGGCGACCCCTCGATTAAAGACAGCGTGCCCCTTTTAGAGCCTGTTGCCGAGCCAGATGTAGAGTTTGAGGAAGAACCCATGGCTGCTGACCCATACGCTGCAACAGAAGCTGCCCTAGACGCGGGCACAGACGCTGCAACAGAAGCTGCCGCAGATGCAGAGATCGAGCGCTTGCTGCCTGAAATTCATGATGCTGAAACATCTCCGGCGGCGCTTGCAGCGCAGCAGCAGGACGATACCGATCCCACGGGTCTGGAATCGCAAGCCGCGCTGGACGCAACCCTTGCGGCTGTTTCAGCCGAAGCACTTGAAGCCGTTATGACTCAAGCCAACGAGGCTTCTTCACACGCGCTTGATGCCTTTGCTCAGGCCTTTGACGCCTCCACCCGCGCGGCAGACGCAGCCAGTGCTGTGGACACACTTGCCGTCCGCGTTGAACACTGCGAAAGAGCCCTGCAAGAGGCGGGCGAGCGCATTATCGCGCTTGAAACCGCTTTGGAGTCGCATATTGCGGCCTTGCACAACCTGACCGCAACAGCCCTGCCCCGTCAGGAGCTGGAGGGCATGTTTATGGAAGGGCATCCCCTGCACCAAGGCCTTATGGAGTGCATTAGCAAGGCTGTTGCCGAAACGCTGGCCGCAGCGCCAGCCGCCGCACCGACCGCAGCACTGGCCCCGGCCCAGAACACAGCGGCAGACGTGCAAGCCCTTATTGACGAGCATCTGCAACCAGTTATCACTGCGGCACGCATTGCCACTGCGCGCATCGATTCCCTTGAAAGCCGCCTTGATGCCCTTGAACCCCGCTTCAACGACAGGATCGAAAAGGCCGCTGCAGCTGCCGCAGCGCGCATTCTGCGCGAAGAAATCAGCCGCCTTCTGGAAGAATAGCCGGCGGCTCAGCCTGTTGCGCGTGGCAAGCCCACGGTGCGGGCAGGGCATATTGTCCGCGCAGCAAATCAACGCGCTCAGGCGGCAAGGCACACTGGCCTTGCAAATGACAAGCGGAACGCATATGCTGTTGCGCGGTTTCGCGGGCGCTGTTCCGCGATTCTTACTACTAAAAAAAGGGGCGGGGGCTGTTGCTTCCGTTTCTTAACCCGTCCAGGCAATACCCGCTGTGGGTCTTGGCCATTCCCCAAAGGGGCGGGTTTTCATTTTTGCCGTGCCCTTAAGGGCCGGAAGCTGAGGCTCAAATGGATAAGGATCGCAAGGAAGCCTTGCAGGTTGCCAAGGAACTGACCGCTAAATTCATTGAAACGCGCACGGTTTCCCCCAGCAATTTTGCCGAGGTGTTTCCCTCGGTCTACCGGGTTGTCTGCGCTGCCATCGGCGTTGATGCCGGCCAGGACAAGGGCGAAAAATAACGTGGACACTTCACGCAACACCGCCGCAGAGCCCGCCGCCAAGCCCGCGCACGATGCCGCCGTGGCTGGCATGTTTGGCCGCATTGTGCCTTTTTACGATCTGCTCAACCGCGTGCTGAGCCTCGGCCTTGACCAGTACTGGCGCAAGGTGCTGGCACAAAACGTGCGTCTGGGCGATACAGGCCGCGTACTTGATCTGGCCGCTGGCACGCTTGATGTTTCGCTGGCCATTCGCCGCCGCTACCCCACGGCCACGGTTCCGGCTATGGATTTTTGCCCGCCCATGCTGGTGCGCGGCAGCCGCAAGCTTAAAGATGCCAACGCCCGTAGCATCCTGCCCGTGGCGGCCGATGCCAAGCGCCTGCCTCTGCCCGATGCCTCGGTTGACTGCATTACCATTGCCTTTGGCATTCGCAATATTCTGCCCCGCGAGGCGGCCTTTGCCGAAATGCTGCGCGTTCTACGCCCCGGCGGCAGGGCCTGCATTCTTGAATTTGGCTCCGGGCAGGAACGTATCTGGGGCGGGCTGTACAACGTGTATCTCAACCACCTGCTGCCGCGCGTGGGCAAGATTTTTTCAAAAGATCCCGGCGCATATGAATACCTTGCCGATACCATCCGCAAGTTTCCGTCTGCCCGCAGCCTTGAACAGGAAATGCGCACAGCTGGCTTTGAACGCGCATGGCACGAAAAGCTCACTTCCGGCATTGTTTGTCTGCATGTGGGGGAAAAAGCGCGCTAGGTATCGCGCCCAGCACGAAAATGCGGGCGGCTCAACGTGATAAAACTTCAGGGGCTGTTAATACTACCCGCGAGAAATTTTGTTCCCTGCTTGCATCAAAAAGCAGGGAGCAAAAGAGCCATAGAAGGAACAGGCCCTAGCGGCAGGCCAAGGCCACAAGCCCAAGCCCCACGGCCAGAGCAAACAGGCCAACGATGCGTAGGCGGCTCTCTGGCAAAGGTAGCAGTTGCAGCAGGGCGCGCCGCATGCCACCGGGAAACAGCGTCCAGCAAAGGCCTTCAATGATGATGGCCAGCCCCAAGGCACGCAAAAACAGAGTATAGTCGAATTTCATGGTTTTCTGGTGACGGAAAATCGCTGTTTTGTAAAGGAACGAATCATGGCTGCTTGCAACGCACTGCGCACAAGCCATACCCTGTCCAGCCAGTTTTGCCCCGCACTACGCGCAGCGCTGTGTACAGAGAGAGGCGCAAGCCTGTGAGTCTGCTGCTCTGCGCTGCCACTGGCCCGGAACTGGCAGGCCTTGTGCCGGGGTTCGTACCTGAAGGTTTTTCTGCCTCTGCGGCAAAAACATGGCCAGAGATGCGCCTGTGGCCCCTGCGCCTCAAATGCGGCGCGGCATTATGCTGCATTACGGGGGTGGGGCCGGTAAACGCGGCTCTTGCCATGGGCCTTGCGCTAGCAAGGGCTGCTGCCGAGGGCACGCCTGTAACGGCAGTACTCAATGCGGGCCTTGCCGGAGCCTTTGAGCTAGGGCAACACCCCCTGCGGGCACTGTGCCATGTGCAGGAAGAAATCTGGCCCGAATACGGGCTGCACGATGGACACTCGGTAACGGCAGAGGCTTTTGGTTTTCCGCAGTGGCAACCAGCACAGGGGCCAACTGTGCGCGACCGCATTACGCTGGCGGGCCTAGAGGCTCTGGCTGCCTTTGGCGCTAACGCGCAAGGCCCAACCTTTTTGCCCTGCACATCGCTTACGGTGGCCGGGGTAAGTGCCAGTTTTTCGCGGGCAGCAGACCTGCGTGCCCGCTATGCAGCCGGGCTTGAAAATATGGAAGGCTTTGCCGTGGCCTACGCATGCGCCCGCATGGGCATTGCCTGCGTGGGCATACGCAGCGTTTCCAACAAGGTTGGGCCGCGAGCCCAGGACGAAAAGGATTTTCCCGGTGCGCTGGCAGCGCTCAAGCGGGTATTGCCCGCGCTTAACCTCATCTGAGTAGCATATGATCCAACTGAAAGCACGTCTGGCTCTTGAGCTGCCCGGCATCAACCGCGCCCTGAACAAGGCCGTGGATACACTGCCGGAACCTGTACGGCCTGTGGCCCGCCACATTTTTGATGCGGGCGGCAAACGTCTGCGCCCCCTGCTTACCGTGCTTACGTCGCGCCTGTTGGGCCACGAGAGCAAGAACATACAGGATCTGGCCATCACGCTTGAAATGCTGCACGCCGCAACCCTGCTGCACGATGATGTGCTGGACAATGCCGTGAGCCGCCGGGGCAAACCCGCCGCCCACACGATTTTTGACGTTTCAAGCGTCATTCTTGCGGGCGATGCCCTTCTGGCCGGGGCCAACGCTCTGGTGGCAAATTACGGCGATACCCGCCTGACCCGCTGTTTTTCAGAGGCCACCAGCCGCACGGCTGCGGGCGAAATACTTGAAATCGCGGCCCAGCGCCGTGTGGATTCCAGCAGTGCAGACTATGAAGACATGGTTCGCGGCAAGACTGCATGGCTTATCCGCGCTGCCTGTGAAATGGGCGCTCTGGCCGCCGGGGCGGACGACGCCTGTGTGGCGGCAGCGGCAGCCTACGGCGAAAATCTTGGCATGGCCTTTCAGATGGTGGACGATGCCCTTGATTTTGCGCCCGAAAGCGTCACGGGCAAGCCCACTGGCGGTGACGTGCGCGAGGGCAAGCTTACGCCGCCCCTGCGCCTGTACCGCGACAGCCTAAGTGCCGAGGGACGCAGCGCCTTTGACGCCGCCTTCTGCGCCGGGCTTATGACCGAAGCTGACGCCGCTAGCATTGCCGAGAGCATTCGGCAAGCCGGTTATGACGACGCTGTGCGCCGTCAGGCAGATGATTTTCTTGACGCGGCAAGGCAGGCATTGGAAACTCTGCCTGACAGGCCTGAGCGTGAGCTCATGCGCCAAATGGCCGACTACGTGCGCGACAGAAAAAAGTAAGCAGCCAAACCAAGAGGAATGCAAACCATGCTCTACAGGGTGGAAACCGGCCCCCGCGCCGGACTCGACGATACCCAGGGCCGTAAGACGGCCCAGCACCTGCGCAAGGCGCTGAACATTTCTGTTTCTGGCGTGCGCCAGATCAAGGTCTTTACTGTGGACGGCCTCGATGCCGCACAGGTGGGGCGTCTGCTGGACGAAAGCATCTGGCACGACCCCATTCTTCAGGATGCCTCTCTTGAACCACTGCCCCTGCTCGACACCACGGCAGACTGGTTTGTGGAAGTGGGCTTCCGCCCCGGCGTGACGGACAACGAGGCCCGCACCGCGCGCGATACCGCCGCCATGGTGCTGGATATTCCGCGTGACAGCCTACGTGTGTACACTGCCGTGCAGTACCGCATCAGCAGCGACAAGGCCGCGCCTCTCACCCACGAACAGGTGGACATGCTGGCCCGCGACCTGCTCTGCAATACGCTTATCCAGCGTTACCGCATCAAAAGCCGCCAAGAATGGGACGCCCAGCCGGGCTTTGAGGCACAGGCTGCAAGGGTCACGGGCGAAATCAACGATGCCGTTGACACCATCGCCCTGTCCTCCATGGACGACGATACCCTCACCAAGGCCAGCCGCGAAAATACTTGGGCTCTGAACCTCAAGGAAATGCACTGCATCCGCGAGCAGTTCACCGCCCCGGCCGAAGCCGACCGCCGCAAGGCCCTTGGCCTGCCCGCCGACCCTACCGATGTGGAAATGGAAGTGCTGGCCCAGACATGGTCTGAGCACTGCAAACACAAGATTTTTGCCTCGCGCATCAATTATACCGATGCCGCCACTGGCCGCAGTGAAGTGGTGGACAACCTGTACAAGACCTGCATTCGTGACGCCACAGCCATGCTGCGTGAGCGCATGGGCGAAAACGACTACTGCAAGTCTGTGTTCAAGGACAATGCGGGCGTTATTTCCTTCATCAATGGCTACGATGCCTGCATCAAGGTAGAGACCCACAACAGCCCCTCTGCGCTCGACCCTTACGGCGGCGCACTTACCGGTATTGTGGGCGTCAACCGCGACCCCATGGGCACGGGCATGGGCGCAGAGCTGGTGTGCAATACCGACGTGTTCTGCTTTGCCTCGCCCTTCCACGACAAAAACCTGCCCCCGCGTCTGCTGCACCCCCGCCGCGTGCTTGAGGGCGTGCGCGAAGGCGTGGAACACGGCGGCAACAAGTCGGGCATTCCCACGGTCAACGGTTCGCTGGTCTTTGACGAGCGCTACCTTGGCAAGCCGCTGGTGTACTGCGGCACGGTGGGCATTATTCCCGCCGAGCTGCATGGCCGCCCCGGCTGGTTCAAACAGGCCGAGGAAGGCGACTATATCGTCATGACCGGCGGCCGCATTGGCAAGGACGGCATCCACGGCGCAACCTTCTCGTCTGAAGAGCTGCACGAGGGTTCGCCCGCCACTGCCGTACAGATTGGCGACCCCATCACCCAGCGCAAGATGTACGACTTCATCATGCGCGCACGCGACATGGGCCTCTACCATGCCATCACCGACAACGGCGCTGGCGGCCTTTCCTCCTCTGTGGGCGAAATGGCCGAAGACACAGGCGGCTGCGTACTGGATATTGCCAAGGCCCCGCTGAAATACGACGGTCTGCGCCCTTGGGAAATTCTGCTCTCCGAAGCGCAGGAACGCATGACCCTTGCCGTGCCCGCTGAAAAGCTGGACGAATTCATGGCCCTTGCCAAGCGCATGGATGTGGAAGCCACGGCTCTTGGCCGCTTCACCACCTCTGGCTACTTTGAGGTGCGCTACCACGACCGCATCATTGCCTCCATGCCCATGGAATTCATGCACGAGGGCGTGCCGCAGCTGGAGCTGGAAGCCGAATGGAAGGCCCCGGAAACCACTGATGTTACCGTGGATGTGGCCGCAGTTGAACAAACCGCCTTTTTGCAGCGCATGCTGGGCACGCTCAACATCTGCTCCAAAGAATATATTATCCGCCAGTATGACCACGAAGTGCGTGGCGGCAGCGTGGTGAAGCCCCTTGTGGGCGTGAAGCGCGACGGCCCCGCCGATGCGGGCGTTATCCGCCCCTTGCTGGAATCGGACGCGGGCCTTGTGATCTCGCACGGCATCTGCCCCAAGTTCAGCGATTACGATACCTACTGGATGATGGCCAACGCCATGGACGAAGCCATCCGCAATGCCGTGGCCGTGGGTGCAGACCCCGATGCCTTGGCCGGTGTGGACAACTTCTGCTGGTGCGACCCCGTGGTCAGCCCCTCCAATCCCGATGGCCGCTACAAGCTGGCCCAGCTAGTTCGCGCCTGCCGCGCCCTGCGGCAGTTCTCGCTGGCCTTTGGCGTGCCCTGCATTTCGGGCAAAGACTCCATGAAGAATGACTACACCGGCGGTGGCGAGCGCATTTCCATTCCGCCCACTGTGCTGTTCTCCATCATGGGTGTCATGCGCAATGTCACAGCCGCGCAGACCTCTGACTTCAAACAGCCCGGCGACGCCATCTACGTGCTTGGCGGCACTTGGCGCGAAATGGCGGGCAGCGAAGCCGCCACAGAACTGGGGCTCAGGGGTGGCCGCGTGCCCCATGTGGACGCAGCCAGCGCCATGCAGCGCTACCGCGCGGTCAACGCCCTCATGGGGCAGCGTGCCTTTTCGGCCTGCCACGACTGCTCTGACGGCGGCCTTGCCGTGGCCATTGCAGAAATGTGCATAGGCGGCCGCTTGGGTGCGGAGATTGATCTGGATGCCGTGCCCGCACTGGACGCCATGAACGTGACCGAGCTGCTGTACAGCGAAAGCGCCAGCCGTCTGGTTGTGAGCGTCAAGCCCGACCTCGCCATGATTCTGGATGCCCTTGGCCAGTGGCAGCTCTGCGCACGCATTGGCACGGTCACCGGCTCTGGCCAGCTGACCATGAAGTCTGGCGACAGCGTGATCGTGAACTCTTCGGTGGAAGATCTGGCCCGCGCCTTTAAACGGACGCTGGACTGGTAAGCCCCAACAACTAGAGCTGCATAATTGCAAAGGGCAGATGGCTGAGGCCGTCTGCCCTTTTTTGGGGGCTTTTTGGGGAGCTTTTTGCACTTTTTTGTTGGCCCTTTTACCTTCCCAGCTCTGCACTTTGGGCTGGCTGGGTTCGGCCAAATTTCTGCCCGCCTTTCATCTTTCTCAACTCGGCCTGACGGGTCATAGCTGTTTTAAGCCAATCGGCATTTCTTTTTTTTGCGATCAAAAATCTGCCAGTTTCCTAGCTCTGCACTGCTAATTTTGTAATTCTCTAGACTATTTTTTGTTTAACACGCTGAATTAAAAGAATTAATCAGTTTGACACCGGGCTTTTTTTTGCTGTATAGTCCCTTAACAAAGAATAGGCATTCCCCTGGGGAACCGATGGACGTGGAGCGCAAGGCGCGCTTGCTGCCATCATTGTAAGGTTTCTGGGGTCAGAACCGCGGGCGCGGTTCGCCCGGCAATTTCGCTGGTCAGCCTCGAACTCTAACAAAGGAACGATCATGAAGTATTCACGCTGGCCACGAGTGCTGGCGGCCATAGCTCTTTGCATGCTTTTGGCCCCGCCCATGAACGCCGACGCGGCTTCACAAAGCGCTCCCTCTGAACAATCTCGCACGAACGCTACCCCCCACGCCGCCAAAAAGTCTTCTGGCGACACTGATACTCGCAAATCCAAACGCGAAAAATCCAGTGACAAATCCGCCTCTTCGCACAGCTCGCGCTCTAAGCGCGATAAAGCTGAATCGCGCTCCAAATCCAAGCACAGCAGCTCTTCTTTGCAACAGTCTGCCTCCATTGATACAGACAGCCCAAAGAGCATAGACAGCCGCGATATTTGGCTGAAGCGCGCACAAGAGAGTGAAATCATGACCGGCAAGGCCTCGTGGTACGGACGTGATTTTCACGGCGGCCCCACAGCCAGCGGCAATGATTACGACATGTACACCTTTACCGCCGCACACCGCACCCTGCCCATGGGCACGGTTGTTCGCGTCACCGACCAAGATAACGGCAAAAGCGTTATGGTTTGCGTGACAGACAGGGGCCCCTTTGTGCGCGGGCGGGTTATTGATCTTTCTTTTGCGGCTGCCCGACAGATAGACATTGAAAACCGTGGCGTCAGCCGGGTTGAGCTGGAAGTTGTGAGCGATGAAAGCGGCACCCCGCTGAAACCCGACGAAGCTTTTTTTGTGCGCTATAATGCTGCCCAAAGCGACGAAAAGGTTGGCCCCTTCCGCGCCTTTGCAGACGCCGCCGCCATGCATGAAGCCCTGCGCCAAGTGCACCCAGAGGCACAAGTGGTCATAGACCAGTCACGGTAGTTACGCGCAAAGGCTAATACGTGCTGCCCCAACGTGGGTAGGTCTCAGATTTGTAGTAAAGCGTCCCCGGCTGTTGCCGGGGACGCTTTTTTGTACCCCGTTTGCATCTCGGCGGGCTTGCTACTCTGCATATTCCCCGGTATTGAAACAGCTTGCCTTTTACCACCAAGAAGGAAGCAATGGGCTTTTTTTATAGTATTGTTTCGTCAGCGGCCTTTGGTCTGATTCCACTGTTTACCCTGCCTCTTATGAAGCTTGGCGTATCTGGGGCAACAGCGCTTTTTTACCGTTTTGCCATTGCCACGGTTGTGCTGGGCATTGTCCTTGCCATGCGCGGCGAGCGCTTCAGGGCGCGCGGCATTGATTTGTGCAAGCTGGCGGGCATGAGTTTTATGTACACCATGGCGGCCCTGCTGTTTTTTTGGGGCTTCAAGCACATGCCCAGCGGCGTGGTGGCTACCATACAGTTTACCTATCCTGTTATGGTTATGCTCATTATGACGGTTTTTTACCACGAGCGTTTTTCGTGGATAACTGCCACTTCCATTGCCCTTGCCATTGCGGGTGTTTACCTGCTCAGCGGTGGGGGCAGTGGCGATGCCAGTGCCGAGGCAGGCATGAGCCTGCTGGCCCTTTCACTGCTGTTGCTCTCGGCCCTGTGCAATGCCGTGTACATTACAGCTATTTATGCCGCACGTATCCCCAACATGAGCGGCTTGGTTATGACCTTTTACGTGCTGGCATTTGGCGCTGTAATATCTGGCGGCAATTCGCTGCTTTCCGGCACGTTTCAGCCTCTGCACTCGTGGTGGGAGCTGCTGTTAGCCACCCTGCTGGCCGTTGTTACGGCTGTGGTGTCAAACCTTACGCTTATTTTGGCAATCCAGCGTATCGGCTCTACCCTTACTTCCATTTTGGGCGTTATGGAGCCAGTGACGGCTGTTGCCGTGGGCATTCTGGTGTTCAACGAGCCTTTCAGCCTGTCGCTTGTGGCCGGGGTGCTGCTTATTGCGGCCTCGGTGGTGCTGGTAATGCTGGGTAAGCAGGTGACGGAATTTTTGCAGCGGTTCAGACACGCCTGATACAATTGCTGATTGAAAAAACACGAAAAAAGCCGCCCACTGATCATGGACGGCTTTTTTCGTGAACGATATTCTTTTTTTTGGGGAGGCGGCGGCTACAGCCGTTCCACTACCTTGTCGCCCATTTCTTTGCAGCCCAGCAGGGTTTTGCCGGGTTCCATAATGTCGCCGGTGCGGAAACCGTCTGCCAAGGTTTTGCGCACTGCGGCCTCAATGGCGTCGGCTTCCTTGCCCATGTCAAAGCCAAGGCGCAGCATCATGGCCCCGGAAAGAATGGTGGCAAGGGGGTTGGCCTTGTTCTGACCCGCAATGTCGGGCGCAGAGCCGTGGATGGGCTCGAACAGGCCGGGGCCGGTGGCGCCCATGGAGGCAGAGGGCAGCATGCCCAGCGAGCCCGTGATGACCGAAGCCTCGTCGGACAAAATGTCGCCAAAAATATTACCCGTGAGGATAACGTCAAACTGCGAGGGATCGCGCACCAACTGCATGGCGGCATTGTCCACATACATGTGGGTCAGCTCCACATCGGCGTACTGGCGGTGGGTTTCGAGAACCACTTCCTTCCACAGGCGCGAGGTTTCGAGCACGTTGCTTTTTTCTACAGAGCACACCTTGCCACGGCGCTTGCGGGCCGTTTCAAAGGCAACCGTGGCGATACGGCGAATTTCTTCTTCGTTGTACACCATGGTATTGTAGCCAGTGCGCAGGCCATCGCGCAGTTCTTGCCCGCGCGGTTCGCCAAAATAGATGTCGCCGGTGAGCTCGCGCACCACCACAAGGTCAAGGCCCTTGGCGGCAATGTCGGCACGCAAAAGGCAGGCTCCTGCCAGTTCGGGCAGCAGCATGGCCGGGCGCAGGTTGGCAAAAAGCGCCAGCTCTTTGCGGATGCGCAGCAGGCCTTTTTCCGGCCTTTTTTCGGGCGCAAGGGCATCCCACTTGGGGCCGCCCACAGCTGCCAGAAAAACAGCGTCGGCTGCGCGGCACTTGCGCACGGTTTCTTCGGGCAGGGGATCGCCCGCACCGTCGATGGCCGCGCCGCCAATGAGGGCGGTTTCAAAAACAAAGTCGTGGCTGAACTTTTCAGCGGCGGCCTTCAGAACCTTAACACCCTCGGCCAGAATCTCCGGGCCAATGCCGTCACCCGGCAAAAGGCAGATGGTCTTTTTCATGGTATATCCTTAAACTTGATGCTTTCTTCTGTTGATGCCTATTTTCTCAAATTACCCGCGTGCCAGCTATTTTTTACATGAAGATTTTTGTGTCAGTGCTTTGGCTAAATTGGATTTTTGTTCTCTGGCAAGGCAGATAATCAATTTTTACGCAGGGAGTGTACTCTCATGGTACTCGACCGGAGTAAAAAGGATTATCTAACGCAGCCAGAGGGCAAAAGGCCAATTTAGGCAGCTATTTTTTTACATAAAGATTTTTGGACCAGAACAAGGAAAAATTGGGTTTTGCCGACAGGAGTATACTCTTAGGTATTCGACTGGAGGCAAAAGCCCACTTTGACGCAGTTCTGGCCAAAAAGATTATGTAAAAAATTAGCTGGCCAAGCGTTCCTTGACATAGCCGACAAGCCCACCCTTGTCGAGAATAACCGCCATGGACTTGGGCAGCGGCGGGCAGGTGATTTGCGCACCGTTGGTGAGGTCGCGGATAACGCCGGTGGCGGCGTCAATTTCCAGCTCGTCGCCGTCGTTGATCTTGTCCACATCGTCGCCCACTTCCATAAGCAACAGGCCCATGTTGAACGAGTTGCGGTAGAAGATACGCGCAAAGCTGTGGCCGATAACCACCTGCATGCCAGCGCCCAAAATGGCTATGGGCGCGTGCTCGCGCGAGGAACCACAGCCAAAGTTACGGCCAGCAACCATGATGTCGCCGGGGGCAACGCGCTTGACCCAATCGGGCTCAAGGCCGGACATACAGTTTTCGCCCAGTTTTTTGGAATCTGTGGTAACCAAAAAACGTGCGGGAATAATGGCATCTGTATCAATATGTTCGCCCACTTTGTGGGCCTTACCCTTGTAATTCATGCGGCTGTCCTTCTTTCTCTGCGCCGGGGCAGGGCCGGGGCGCAGGCAGGTGCTGATGTGTGCTGCCTACAGCTGGTCGGGCCCGGCCACGCAACCCGCAATGGCCGAAGCGGCTGCCACAATGGGGCTTGCCAGATACACTTCTGAACTCAGGCTGCCCATGCGGCCCTTGAAATTGCGGTTGGTGGTGGCCACGGCGCGTTCGCCATCGCCCAGAATGCCCATGTGGCCGCCAAGGCAGGGGCCGCAGGTGCAGGGGCCAACCACGCAGCCCGCTTCCATAAAGGTTTCGATCAGGCCTTCCTTGAGGCACTGCTTCCACACCGTGGGGGTGGAGGGCAGCACAATGCAGCGCAGATGCTTGGCAACCTTGCGGCCCCGC
>CAYPRZ010000003.1:0-35123 GCA_964413315.1 uncultured Desulfovibrio sp.
AGAAGACGCCAATACCCAAGGACTGGGTGTTGCACTTTGAACTTGAAACCGCGTTGCAAAAAAGCGGCGAAGTTTTGCAACCTCGCAAGAAATATTTTTTGCAAAATGAACGCTAAAATTCATTGTATTACCCACATGTGAAAAAAATTTTGACGCATAAAAAAAGAGCTTTCCTCTAGGCAGAAAGCTAAAGAGCACGATTGTCGAGCTCGTATTTATTAATAATAGCTGCTATATGACATATTGGCAAGAACAAAAGCAAAAATCTGTGTCAGGCATTAAATTATCAATTAATGTAACATGTACTGCTTGTTTGTGAGAGACATCTTTTCGGCAGCCAACAAAAAAGGGCAAGACCTTTCGGTCTTGCCCTTTAATCTTGCGCTCTAAAGGCTTAGTGCTTGGAGCCGTTGGAGCGGTCTTTTTTGTCAGGGAAAAGGACGAAGTTCCAGTACAGCACGTAAACCGGCAGTACCACAAACATCATCACATAAGCCCAGCTCTTGGTGAAGAGAAAATACTGATAAAAAGTATTGAATTCCATAATATTCTCCTCCTAAGCGCGGCTTAGTGTTCTTCGCCCTTGAAGTCTGGGTGTTCGTACAGCACCGGCATGTTGTAAACGATGAAGCGGTAAACCGTGACGATCATGGTCACCACAAACATGGAGATGCAGATTTCCCAGATGCTGGGGAAGTAGCGCTCTGCCGAAGGCAGCGTGTAGTTGAAGGCGATCATGGAAACGTTGAAACGGTTCAGCACGATGCCCAACACGGTGTTGGTAGCGCCAATGCGGCACAGGGTCAGGTTGCGGTCGCGCGCGCCCTTGGCGTAGATCAGGGCGGGCATGAGTACAAAGCCCAGCATTTCCACCAGCCACCAAGCCCCGTAACCCGTGAACAGGTAGGGAATATTGGCCTGCACAAGCATGTCGATAAGCTTGAGCATGAAGTAGGCAAACAGAATGAACGAGGCCGCACGCGAGAAGCTGAAGGTCACATCGTTGGCTTCAGCCAAGTGGGTCTTGTCCATGTAGTGGTGCACGCCACGGTGGGCCAGCATGCCTTCAAATACAACCATGGACGCGCCAGCAGCCATGGAGCTCACAAAGAAGAACATGGGCATGAAGGGCGAGTACCACAGGGGGAACAGCTTGCCAGGAGCGATCAGGTAGAGCGCGCCAAGCGAGGACTGGTGCAGGGTGGACAGGGTCACACCAAAGATGGTCAGCGGAATGGTGCACTTGATCACGATTTTGCGGATCTTGAGCAACCAAGGGTAGCGGCAAGACAGCCATTCCAGCGGTGCAACCGAGAATTCGATGAGCAGCACTGTAACGTAGGTAGCCACGCACAGACCCACTTCAAAGAGAACCGAGGTCGTACCGGGGAAGAAGAACATGAAGGGCAAGCGCAGCGGATGACCAAGGTCATACAGCAGGGCGACAACCACGAAACCGTAGCCCAAGAAGGCCGTGGTAACGGCTGGGCGCACAGCAGAGTGGAAGTGCTTCATACCCATGATGTAGCAGGCAACGGTGGTGAAGTAGCCGCCCGCTGCAAGGCACACGCCGCACAGAAGGTCAAAGCCGATCCACATGCCCCAAGGCTGCACGTCAGTAAGGTTGGTTACAGAGCCGATACCCACGGTAAAGCGGATAACGGTGATGATAAAGCCCACCGTCAGAATGATGGCAGAAATGATATTGCCAGGAGTGGGCGTAAGGAATTCGCTGATATTGAACAGCTTGTCCCTGGTGGGAATAACTATGCTGTGATGTGCCATTTACTTATCCTCCCCGTGCCCTTTGCAGCACTCCGCTTCCCGTGCCTTCAAGGCATCGGTCATTGCGCGGCGGGCTGTGTCGGCAGCGCCCGGACCCTGGGTTTCCTCAATCTTGCGCACTGCTGCGTCAACAGCTGCGGCCAGATCGTCCTTGGTCTCCTTGATGTGAGCGTCTTTTTCTGCCTTGTGCATAGCTTCGCGACGCTTGGTCATGGCGTAGGCGCCACCAAAGAGCACAGGCCAGAAGGCCACGATCATGGGCACAGTACCCAAGGCGCCGTAGGTCAGCTCACCCATGGGCTGCGTGCCCAAGTGCTTGTCAAGACCAAGCTGCTTGAGTTCGCTGGTGTCGCCGTGGGCGTCGTGGCCCTTGGCGTCCTTGGCAGCAGCGGGGGCTTCAACAGCAGGAGCCAGCACCATCCATGCGGTACCGCCAGCGTCTTTTTCGCCGTAAACGTAGTTTACGTACTTGCCGGGGGCTTCGTTGAAGCGGGCACGGGCGATCTTGAGCAGGTCGCTGCGGCGGCCAAAGGTCAAAGCGTCCATGGGGCAGGCTTCAACGCAGCCGGGCAGTTTGCCTTCCTTGAGACGGGGTTCGCAGAAGGTGCACTTTTGCACCAACGGATCGAACGCTTCGTCGTACTGGAAGCCAGGCACATAGAAGGGACAGGCAACCATGCAGTACCGGCAACCCACGCACTGTGAACCTTCGTAGGTCACGCTGCCGTCGGGTTGCTTCTGGAAGCATTTGGCAAAACAGGCAGAGGCACAGGCCGGGTCGTTACAGTGGAAGCACTGCAACTTGCGGAACACGTCCTTGCCGTTGACATTGTACTTGTTGACCACGGTCCACTCGTAGGCCGAGGTGCGGCGCTTGGTGGAGGTAACCGAAAGGTCGGTAAAGGGCTTCTTGGGCTTGGGCAGGTGGTTCACCGCGTTGCAGGCTTCTTCGCAACGGCGGCAGCCGATGCAGCGCGTGGTGTCATGCAGCACGCCGTAGCTTTCTGCATAATAGGGGAAGGTGTGCACCCCGGCATTGGCCACCTTGGCAGTGCCCAATGCCGAAATCACGCCCGCGCTTCCCATAATGGCCAGGAATTTTCTGCGATTCATATGCGTTTCTCCGTGCAGTTAGGCGCCCTAGGGGCGTGCCTTATGACAAGTGGTGCAGTCTGTGTTCTTAGGACGACCCACGTTCATACCCTGGTGACAACCCATGCACTGCAAGTGATAGGCAGCCTTAAGGTTGGGACGGTTGGGATTCTTGGGGTCGATGTCCTTGGTGTGGCAGCTGCCGCACTTGGGAGGCGTGGCCGAAAGCGGGCTTCTGTGGTGGCAGGTAGCGCACAGAGTTTCAGGCTTGTTGTGGAAAGCTGCAGCCAGCTTGTCACCCTTGATGCGTTCCATCAGAGAGGCAACGTGGCGACGGTGGGTGAAGTTGTTCGGCTCGTACTTGTCGGCCAGTGCGTCGATGGTCACCTTAAGGGGACCCTGCATGGGCGTAAGAGCCTGAACAGGCTTCTGCGACTGCACGGTTTCAGCCGCCAGAGCTTCGTTCTGGTCGGGGGGCAGCTTGTCCTTGATGCCAAGCTGCATCTGTTCCGGCGTCATGGAAGACGTAACATTGTGGCAAGTGGCGCACCATGCCTGATCGCGCTTGGGTGTCACAATGGCGTGGCAACCCGCGCATTCGCGCCGTTCCTTGGTTTGCTGTTCGTGACAGCTTACGCAGCTCACAGGGGTGTTACCCTTGGCGCGTTTGGCAATATTGGTGGCGTGCATGGCGCGGTCAAGCGTCACAAAGTTTCCTTCCGCCTTGCCTTCAGTTGTGTGGCAAGTGCTACAGGCCACAGGGTCGCCGGTGTGGTGACATGTTTCGCAGTTGGCAATCTTTTTCTCATGAATGAGATGATTGAAAACAGCTGGTTTCATGGCCGCGCCCTTGGGATTGGGCTTGGCGCTTACCGGAAACATGACAATGGCCGACGGCGCGCCGCTGTCTGTCGGCTCCAAAGCTGCGGCCGTGGCCGTTCCAGCTCCGAGCGCCGTCAGACACGCCGCGCCCGCCAGGGCCAGAGCCGCCAGCAAAAGCAGTGATGTGCCGTTCCTCATGTGCTTGTCCTTTTGCAATCAGACATTACCCCAACGCCCGCCGCAAACATTGCAGCGGGTTCCTCCGTACCCCCGATCCCTGCGGGGGCGAACACGCAGATACAGAAACGGTATCCCAGCATGCAAGACACGTCAAGGAGGGGCCGCCGTTGTAATTGCTTCTTATGCCTTGGGAACAGTGAGCTTGGGATTTTTTTCGCTAAAAAAGGAGTCGTGCTGGTTGTGCGCGCAGTTAGCGGAAAACACAGGATTTTTGCCCCAAAATGGCCGTTTTGGCGCTTTGGGGCAAATAGAGGCTAGGGGTGGACTATGCCAGTTGCTGTGACTTGTGCGGCTGCAAAGGCTGTAAAATGCTTTTGTGTCAGTAAGATAGCGTCCTCAACAGATTCGGCCCCAGAAAAGCCGTAAATGACCGTCAGCAGTTGCCGTGAGGCAGTATTTTTGGTGGTATTATCAACAATCATGGCGCGTTGCGAATCGCTGCACGGGCATCCGAAAGGCCCGATGGCATCGGCCAGCAGGGGCATGCGATTGAGGTCGAGGGTGTCCTTGCCTATGCCAGCGTAGCGCTCGCCCTCGATGCCCAGCCGCAGCACAATGTTGCCTTGCAGACAGGCCAGATCATACGTGCCAAGCGAAAAACCCGTTTCCAGCGACACAAGGTTGTTGGCATCTACGGCGGTATTGATGTGGTAGAGCTCCTTGCCTTGCCGCAGACGGCGGTACAGGGCCTCGGAGGAGATGCGCACGCGCCCAGGGTCGCGCCCAAAGGCCTTGAAGGCCCGCCGTGAGGGGCCTATCTGGGGCATGTCTGCCAGCTCGGTGCTTGCCAGAAGCTGCGCCAGCAGGGGCCGGGTGTGGCTGGCAAAATACTGCCACAGCCGAGGCTCCTGCGGCAAAACAGGTGCAGACCAAAATACGCAGCCAAGGGCTGTATTGGGCCAGATGGCGGCAAGTGCGGGGTCGATACTGACTGTGGGGGTGAGTGTTTCCACGGGGGCTCCATGCGCGGCCTTAAAACGGGGCACGGCGGCTATGGCTGACGAATGCTCTGCCAGAAGCGCTGCGCCGCTTCCACAACTGCTTCGGGTTTGTCCGGGGGCAGCCAAACGGCCTCTGGCTGTGCACGAAACCAAGTGAGCTGCCGCTTGGCGTAGGCCCGCGTGTTGTGCAGCCACTGCTGGCGGCAGTCCTGTGCCGAAAGACGGCCCTGCAAGTGCGCCAGCGCTTCGGCGCAGCCAATGCCCGACCAGCCGGGGGCGGCGGGGTCTGCGCATTTGTGCATGGCGGCGCGGGCCTCGTCCAGAGCGCCGAGCTCCAGCATCATGTCGAGGCGGCGGGCAAGGCGCGGTTCCAGCCAATCCAGCGTAGCGTTGAGCGTTAGCAGCGGGCCAGCGCACAGGGGGCTGCTCATGGAATTGCCGTGCCACCATGTAAACGTTCGCCCTGTGCTCTGGCACACCTCAAGAGCGCGGACGATGCGCTGGCGGTCGTTGGGGTGGATTTTGGCGGCATAGGCTGGGTCGCAGGTCTGCAACTCGGCGTACAGGCGTGGCGCCCCCTCTGCCTCAACCCGTGCTGTAAGCTGCGCAGTGAGCTGTGGATCGACGGGCGGAATCTGGGCCATACCCCGCAGCAATGCCTGAAAATACAGGCCCGTGCCGCCCACCAGCAGGGGTGTTTTGCCCCGC
The DNA here is from genome assembly GCA_964413315.1 of uncultured Desulfovibrio sp. Classification (GTDB taxonomy): domain Bacteria; phylum Desulfobacterota; class Desulfovibrionia; order Desulfovibrionales; family Desulfovibrionaceae; genus Desulfovibrio. Next base: position 5,589 of record CAYPRZ010000003.1, read on the forward strand.
GCCAGAATATCGCGCACCTTGTCTGCGGCGGCGTCTGCCCAGCGCCCTGCACTGATTTTGTACTCTGTGGGCAAAAAGCCGTACAGATGGTGCGGGCAGCAGGCGCGTTCTTCGGGCGAGGGCTGGGCCGTGATCAGCGGAAAGTCGGCATAGACCTGACGCGAATCGGCGTTGACCACCTCGCCGTCCAGTGCTTCGGCCATGGCAAGCGCCGCTGCGGTTTTGCCCGAACCGGTAGGCCCGGCAAGGCAAATGACCGGCAGCGGCGCACAAGGCGTTTCAGGCATGATCACTTGACGCGGAAGCCGCCAAAGGGCGGAGCAAGGCAGGGCGTGCCCTTACGCACTTCGCCCTTGAGGTACTTGTCCGTGAGGGCCACGCGCACATTTTCGGGCACAAGGCCCTTGATGTCCGCGCCGTGGCTGGCGGCAGCCTTGACGATGGTGGAGCTGATGAACAGCCATTGGTAATCGGTCATCAAAAAGACCGTTTGGATATGCCGCTGCAACCTGCGGTTCATGAGCGCCAGCTGGAACTCGTATTCAAAGTCCGAGGCGGCGCGCAGCCCACGCAGCAGAGCACAGGCCCCGCGTTGGGCGGCGTATTCCACGGTAAGGCCGGAAAAGGGTTCAACTATGGCGCGGGGTTCGTCTTTCAGCGCCACACGGGCCATTTCCACCCTTTCCTCATGGCTGAACAGGGGAAACTTGGGCGTGCTGTCGGCCACGGCCACAACAATTTGGTCAAATACTTCGCAACCACGCCGTATAAGGCTCAAGTGCCCGTTGGTCAGCGGATCGAAAGTGCCGGGGTAGAGTGCTATTCTCATGGCAGTGTCCAGATGCATATGCGTGTCTGACCGAACAGGCGTTCGGCCTCAAGTGTCCATTCGGGGGGCAGGGTGAGCCGCGCGTCCTTTTCTATTTCTGCCGTCACAAAGGCCCCCGGTGCAAGCCAGTGGCGCGTGGCCAGCAGCCTAAAGGCCGGGTTGGCCAGATTTTTGCGGTAGGGCGGGTCCATAAACACGAGCGAATACGGTTCCGCCGGGGGCGTTTTAAGCACGCGCAGCACATCTTCGCTGGCGATGCGGGCTTCATCCTGCACTTCAAGTGACGCAATGTTGGCCTTGAGGCAGCGTACTGCCGGGGGGGCCATTTCTACCAGCAGAGCGTGCGGCGCTCCCCGGCTGATGGCCTCAAAGGCAAGGCTGCCGCTGCCTGCAAACAGATCAAGAACCCGCGTGCTGTGCCAGTCAATACCGCGAGCGGTGAGCATGGAAAAAAGCGCTTCGCGCGTTTTGCCCATGGCGGGGCGGTAGCCCTCGCCTTCTACGGTTTTCAGATTGCGTCCGCCAAGACGCCCGGAAATAATACGCATATTTTCCTACATGCGAGAAAGCAGGCGGGTGAGGGCGTAGTCCATCTTTTCCATCGCCTCCTGCAATTCGGTTTGTTCCACCCAAGGGCGGTTTTCAACATCGCCCATCTTGTCCTTGAACATGCCCCACTTGCGTTCCACCTCGCTGGTAAGGAACGACCAGTTGACACGGGGGTGGGCCTCAGTTTCGTGGTGCACGGTTTCGGTGAGCTGCGGCCCTTCAAGCACCATTTCTTCAAGATAGGTGGCAATGAGCGGTCGCTTGGCAAACTTTTGCTCGATAAGGCCCGCAAGTGTGGTCTGTGCTGTTGTTTCGCCGTGTGTCAGCACCACCTGCGCACCGTTGCCCGTAAGGGGCTTGAGCCATTCAAGCAGCTGGCTTTGACCAGCATGGCCAGAAAAACCGTTGATGGTGAAGATGCGGGCAGAAACTTCTATATCTTCGCCAAACAGGGTGATTTTTTTAGCTTTTTCCACCAGTTTGCGGCCCGGAGTACCCACACCTTGATAGCCCACAAAAACAATGCTTGCGCCGGGCTTCCAGATGTTGTGGCGCAGGTGGTGGCGCACCCGGCCCGCGTTGCACATGCCGCTGGCCGAAATGACAATGGCAGGGCCCTTGTAGTCGTTAATGGCCTGTGATTCGGCGGCAGAAAGTGTGTAGCGCAGGTTGGGCAGCGCAAACGGATCGTCGCCGCCGTTGAGCATCTTGAGGGCTTCGTCGTCAAAAAGCTCGCGGTTGCGCTCAAAAACTTCTGTGGCGCGTATGGCCAGCGGGCTGTCCACAAATACGGGCATGTCTGCGGGCAGCTTGCCCTGTTTGGCAAGTATGTGCAGGCAGTAGAGCACCTCTTGCGTGCGTTCTACGGCAAAGGCAGGGATGATGACCTTTTCGCCCTTGCCATAACTGTAGGCAATGGCCTCGCCCAGTTCGTCCACGCTGAGGTTTTCGTCCTTGTGGTCGCGGTCGCCGTAGGTGGATTCCATGAACACATAGTCGGCCTTGGGCGGCGTTTCGGGGCTGCGCACAATGAGCGACTGCGGGCGGCCAATATCACCCGAAAAAATCAGGCTGGTGGTCTTGCCGTCTTCGTCGGCTTCCAGACGCAGCGAACCAGAACCCAAGATGTGCCCCGCGTCAAAGTAGGTTACGCGGATGCCGGGCGCGGGCTCGAAAGTTTTGTGGTAATCAACGGTCTGAAAGAGTGTTACGGTTTTTTGCGCGTCTTCTACGCCATACAGGGCCGTGGGGGGATTTTTTATGCCACGGCGCTGGTATTTGCGCGCCTCCCACTGGGCTTCCATTTCCTGAATGTGGGCGCTGTCCTGCAACATGAGGTCGAGCAGCTCGCTGGTGGCCTTGGTGCAGAAGATAGGGCCAGCAAAGCCTTCTTTGACAATCTTGGGCAGCAGGCCAGAGTGGTCGATGTGGGCATGCGTAACAAGGATAAAATCAATGGCGGGAGCCTTGTAGAGCTCGGTTTCGCGGTTGCGGGCCTCAATGGCCTTGTTGCCCTGATGCATGCCGCAGTCTATGCAAAAACGCTTGCCCGCCGCTTCAACCATATAGAACGAACCAGTCACGCTATGCTCCGCGCCCAGAAATTGTACTATCATCTGATCCTCCGGTGAGGGTTGGCGGCCTGTGGGGCCGCGGGCATCTTGCCATGCTGCTGTACAGCACGGAAAAGACGCAAGAAGACTTTTTTTCATAGCCGCAAGCGCGGCCCAGCGTCAAGCAAGGGCCCATCGGCATACCTGCGATTGCCTTTGCTCCAAGGGCCACATATACTGAAACTTGGGGTCACGCGGCGCGTGTTGCGTAGCGGGGCCTTCCCCCATACTTCAGGAACAAGGAGCATTCATGCCTGAAATGCAACAGAACATGATTGACGATCTCGCTTCTGTCACTACAGAATCCTGGCGCACCTTCCGCATTATGGCCGAAATGGTCGAAGCCCTCGATTCGCTCAATGCGCTCAGGGTCAAGTGCATATCCCTTTTTGGTACTGCCCGGTGCAAGCCGGATTCTGTCGAATATAAAGACGCAGAAAAAATTGCACGTCTGCTGGTAGAGGCCGGTTTTGGCGTTATTAGCGGCGGCGGCCCCGGTATAATGGAAGCCGCCAACAAGGGCGCGTATGAGGCGGGCGGCGTTTCCGTTGGGCTGCACATTCAGCTGCCGCACGAACAGGGTTGCAACAAGTATGTGAAAACACGCTGCAATTTCCGCTACTTTTTCATTCGCAAGTTTATGTTTGTCAAATACGCCATGGCCTATGTGGTTATGCCCGGCGGCATGGGAACTATCGACGAACTTTCCGAGGCCTTTGTGCTGGCGCAGACTGGCCGCACGCGGCCCTTCCCCATTATTTTGTATGATTCCAGCTACTGGAGCGGCCTGCTGGAATGGCTGCGCAAAACTATGGCCTCCAGAGGCTTTATCAAGGAAGGCGAAATCGACAAGCTCATTACGGTGTGCGACACACCCGAAGAAGTGGTTAACTACCTGTGCAGGGTAATCGTAGCCTAACCGCCCCCATGAGCGCGGAAAGCGTTGCCGCGCGGGCCTTTTCTCCCGCAGGGCCGCTTACGCCACCCCCGCCGGGGCACACCTGGCAGGGGCTTATGCGTATGGCCTTGGAAGAGGCCCGCGCCAGCGGCGCGGCTGGTGAGGTGCCTGTGGGCGCGGTGGTGGTGGCCCCCGATGGCCGCGTGCTTTCGCGTTGCGGCAATGCCCCTGTGCGCGGCAACGACCCCACCGCCCACGCCGAGGTGCTGGCCCTGCGAGCGGCGGGTTCGGCCCTTGGCAATTATCGGCTCAATCAGTGCGTGCTGGTGGTTACGCTGGAGCCCTGCGCCATGTGCGCCGCTGCTCTTATCCATGCGCGGGTGGCAGGGCTTGTGTACGGCGCGGCAGATTCCTTGGCCGGAGCCGTGGTATCGCGCGCTGAATATTTCGACGCACAGTGTGCCAATCACCGCGTATGGCACATGGGCGGCGTGCTGGCCGAAGAATGCGCGGCCCTGCTGCACGAGTTTTTTGCGCAAAGGCGGGATTAACAGGCCCGCTCTGCAACAGCCTGAAAACATTCATACAGCCACAGGACAGCTATGCTTGAACTGACAGTGTTTTTGAGCGGCGCGCTGGTTATGGTGCTTGAAATGGTTGGCGCACGGGTGCTTGCCCCGCATGTGGGAACCTCTGCCGTGGTATGGACAAGCCTCATCGGTGTGGTGCTGGCCTGTCTGGCCGTGGGGGCTTGGGCCGGGGGGCGGCTGGCGGATAAAAATCTTTCGCGCCGGGGGCTGGCCTTTGCCCTTGCCGGGGCAGGTATTGGCAGCGGGCTTACGGCCTTTTGCCACGAGGTCATCGGCCAGTGGGTGACATCTGCCGTGGGCAACCTGTATGCGGCGGCGGTGCTGGCGGCGGTGTGCATTTTTGCCCTGCCCGCCTTTTTTTTCGGCATGATCACGCCCTACACCATCCGTTTGCGCATTGAAAGTGTAGACTCCTCCGGGGCCACCGTGGGCAGGCTTTATGCCCTTTCTACGGCTGGCAGCATTGTGGGCACGTTTTTGGGAGGCTTTATCCTGATTTCGTACTGGGGCAGCACCACCATTCTGTGGGGTGTGGCGGCCTGCATGCTGGGGCTTTCGCTGTGTCACGGCGGGGGCAAGCTGCGGCTGCGTGCTGCCTTGCTGGCCCTGTGCGGCCTTATGGCCGTGCTGGCCGCTACCTATGGCCGCTGGCACGATGGCCGCGCCCTGAGCCATTTGATTGAAAGCCCTTACAACAGTATTCGCGTCTATGAGGGCGTAGACTGGGCGCAGAACGGCAGGGCGGTACGCCTTATGGCCACAGACCCCGGCTACAGCCAGTCGGGCATGTACCTTGAAGCTCCCAATGAGCTGTATTTTCGCTACACCCAGTTTTATGCCTTGGGGCCGCACTTTGTGCCGGGGGCTAGCCGTGTGCTTATGCTGGGCGGGGGCGGCTATTCTGTGCCCAAGTGGCTGCTTTCTGATAAAACACCGCTGGCCAAACCCGCAGATGCCCGTGTGACAGTGGTAGAGCTTGACCCAGCCATGACAGATACCGCGCGGCGCTGGTTTGCCCTGCGCGACGACCCGCGCCTGACCGTGCGCCACGAAGATGCCAGAGCCTTCTTGAACAGGCAGCGCGAGCAGTATGATCTGGTTTTTGTGGATGTGTTCAACTCGCACTACGCTGTGCCTTTTCAGATGGGCACGCGTGAGGCAGCGGCAGTGCTGCGCAAGGCAGTGGCCCCCGGCGGGGTCATGCTCATGAATGTTATTTCTGCTGTGGAAGGGCCGGATGGCCAGCTTTTTCAGAGTATTTTCAATGCGCTTGAGCAGTCTTTTGCCGAGGTGCGGGTATACTGCGCAGGGGGCGAAGCCCCGGATCGGCTGCAAAATTTGATGGTGGCGGCTTTTCCTGAGCGGCGGGAAGACGCGGTAACTGCCGCAAAGGCTGACGCAGAAGCTGTTGGGGCAAACGGCACAGGGGCCGCATCGACCGGGAATGCGCCGGGCGCGGTGGAGCTTTCCACCATGCTGGCTAGCCGGTATACGGGGCCGCTCACCTTTGCAACCCCGGCCCTCACAGACGACTTTGCCCCCGTGGAGCGTTACACCTTGGTTTTGTTGCGGCAGTAGGGCATGCGGGCGGGGCTCTTGCGGCCCGCTGCGGAAAAGGCTAGTATTTGCCACAAGACATAAGAGGAGGCCGCATATGGGACAGATCGGTACTACACCTATTGATGCCAACAGGTCTATGTTGGGTACCTTGGGCCGCAAAATGTTGGCTGGCAGCAAGTTATCCCTGTCAGAAAATCTTATGGCTCTCTCTGCATCTGCGGCGGTAACAGCCGATTTTTATGGCCCAGGGCCAGACACCATGGTGGTAAAAACGCTGGAACTGCCGGAAAGCGTTAAGGGCATGCTGGTCGAATACGCTAGCTAACCGTCTTGCAGTGCTGAATATCGCGGCCTGTTCTGGCTGATAGTAGCGTCAGATGGTTGCAGACTTTGGCCGCAGGGGCTTGAGTGCGCGTTAATTTTGCCTATTTGGGGGGCGTTTTTGAACGAAACTATTGATGATCTTACAGTACAATTTGAAGAAAACGGTCAGGTCATTGTTAATGAGCTGGACAAGGTTGTGCTGAGCAAGGGCGCGTGGACCACGATTCTTTTTCGCTATCAGCAGTGGCAGCCTGAAAAAGACACCTTTGGGCCAGATATGTATGTGATCCGCCGCTACAAAAAGGCGGGTGGCGAATATCGCCAGCAGTCAAAATTCAATATTTCCAGCGCTGATCAGGCCCGCAAGATTGTTGACGCGCTGAGCTCTTGGATTAACTAGACACCACACTGGGCTGTATCAGCCCTGTAATGGACAGCATTTGTGACAAAGGCCAGTTGCTTGAAAAAGCGCTGGCCTTTTTTGCGTATGTTGCCAGCGCTGTTGGTTTGTTTGCGCAGTAGCGCTGGAAGCGCCCCGGTTGACCAGGGCGCTTCGCGCAGGAGGAGGGAAGGGGGAGCGCCGATGTGGCAGCACCGACGCGTGTGCAGCTGTGGCTGCGTGGGGCAATGCGCGGCGTATATAGCGGCAGGACCGCTGCCATTGCGTATATGAAAAGATACAGTGTGGGGCGTTAGTATTGCGTTAGCGTTTATCGGCAATATGGAGTTAGGGTGCAGATGCGTGGCTGTCTGCGGTTTGGTTCAACTGCAAAAAAACACTATGGTCGGTTTTGAGCAAAATCGTGCAGCCGAATGCGTTCAGTGACAGCGCCGTATTGCGGGTAATTCATATCTAAGGAATATAGTATCATCAATTTACCTGCCGCACTGAATTGTAAAACAGCACGTTTTGCTAAAACCACTGTGAGCCGTGGGGTTAATGCGCCAAACTGGGCGACAGATTGTGGTTTTTTGCTTGAAATAAATAATATGTGTTGACATTAAAAATGCCCCAAACTATGTTCTGGCAATCACTGATTGGGTATAGTAAATTTTTTTGCAGAGGCTTTACATGGGTAAGGCTCCAATGCGGAAAGTCTACCTCCCGTTATCTCTGGAGTCTTTATGGCTACTTCTATCTACGTCGGCAATCTGCCCTGGTCCGCCACTCAGGAAGGCGTTGAATCCCTGTTCAGCCCCTACGGCGAAGTTCTTTCCGTGAAGCTCGTTTCCGACCGCGAAACCGGCCGCGCCCGTGGCTTTGGCTTTGTGGAAATGGAAGATGCTGACGCCATCAATGCCATTGCCGCTCTTGACGGCAAGGAATTTGAAGGCCGCGCTCTTCGCATCAACAAGGCTGAGCCCAAAAAGCCCGCCCCCCGTCGCTGGTAGCCGACCAAATTCGTTTGTTAATAAAAAGGCCGCGAGAAATCGCGGCCTTTTTTGCGTGCTGCGCAAGCAGTGCGCCGAAAAGCAGGAGCAGGCAGCGGCTTTGCCGCGCCGAGAAGCGACTGTTTTTCGTGTATTCCGCCGCAGGCGGGGCCAAGGGCACGCATCGTGCCTTGGCCACATGCAGGCTGTCCGCGAGAAATCGCGGCCTTTTTTGCGTGCTGCGCAAGCAGTGCGCCGAAAAGCAGCCTTACCCCTCCCCCCGGCTCATGCGGTAGCCAATGCCCACATGGGTACGTATGCAGGTACACTGAGGCGATGCCGCCTCAAGCTTTTTGCGCAGCGTGGCCATAAACACCCGCAGCGAGGGCAGTGACTGGGCGAGGGTGTTGCCCCACACTGCCTGCAAAATTGTTTTATGGGTCAGCACCTTGCCAACATTATTGGCCAGCAGGCAGAGCAGCTTGTACTCCATGGGGGCAAGGTGCACCTCCTGCCCGTCAACAGTTACGCAGCCCGCGGCAAAGTCTATGCGCAGCTCACCGTTTTCAAAATAGCTGCTGCTGGCATTAGCGTGACCGCGCTCGTAGCGTATGCGGCGCAGTGTGGCCCGCAACCGGGCCAACAGTTCTTCTACGCTGAAGGGTTTGGTGAGGTAGTCGTCGGCTCCGGCGTCCAGTGCGGCCACTTTGTCGTCGTCTTCGGTGCGGGCGCTAAGCACAATGATGGGCAGCATGGACCACTGCCGCACGGTGCGTATGACATCCACGCCGTCCATATCGGGCAGGCCCAGATCAAGCAGCATGATGTCGGGATTGGCGCGGGTAGCTTCTGCAAGGGCATCGTGCCCGGTGGCAGCCCACAGGTGGGGTATGCCGTTGCTTTCAAGAGTGGCGGTCACCAGAGCGCGAATGGCTTTGTCGTCCTCCACCACAAGAACTCGTTCGGCCACGCCCTGTGGGTGCTGCTCAGCGGCTTGAACGGGCTGGCTGGCTGTGTGCGGCATGGCTGCTCCTTAAAATTCAGGGGTAATTGCTCTGGCCTACTGGTCAGATAAAAGCTGCGTTGCATCATGGCGCGGCAGGGCCAGCGAAAAAACAGCGCCCTGAGGCAGATTGGCGTGTACCTCTATCTGCCCCCCGTGGGCCTGCACAATGCTGTGGCACAGGGCTAGGCCAAGGCCCATGCCCCTGCGGCCATCGCCCTTTTTTATCGCTGCCGCATGGAACATGTCAAAGATGCCTGCCTGCTCCTGTTTGCTGATTCCCGGCCCGTTGTCGGCCACTTCAAGCCGTACCCACTGGCCGTCAGCCAGCGCCCGCACTCGGATGGCTGTTCCTTCTGGCGTGTATTTTACGGCATTGTCCAGCAGGTTGACGAGCACCTGCACCATGAGCCGGGCGTCCATGCGGGCCATGAGCAGGGCTGCGGGAATTTCGGCATGCAGGTCATGCCGGGCTGCCCTGCGTTCCATTATCTGCACAGCCTCGCCAATGATGTCCTCCAGCAGTTCTGGTTCAAGGCGCAGGGTAAAGTTTTGCTGCTCAAGACGGGTGAGTGCCAGCAGGTTTTCCACCATGCCCACAAGGTAGCGGGCTTCTTCTTCAATGGTGGCGGCAAGGGCCGCGTTGCGCTCTGCCGATCCCGCCCCGTGCGGGCTGGCAAGTATGGCGGCATTGCCACAAATACCCGTTAGCGGCGTGCGCAGATCGTGCGATATGGAGCGCAGCACGTCAGCCCGTAGTTTTTCTTGCTGTGCCCGTACAGCAATACTGGCATTGGCCCTAGTCAGGCGTTCTTTTTCCAGCGCCAGTGCGCATTCTCCGGCAAGGGCAAGCACAAGGTTTTTGCTGGTGGCGTCAGCCAGAGGGGCAAGCTGCCCCGGCAAAACGGCCAGTTCGGCCACGGCAAGCACATCTGACCGACTACTGATGGGTATAAAGCAGTGCCGCGACCCCGGCAGGGAGTCTGTACCTGCTCCAGCGGGACGGTTGTTTTTGGCGACCCATTGGGCGACCCCAAGCTCGTCTTTCAATCCGTCTGTTGGCGTATCCTCTGGCCTGTCGCATTGCAGCCTTGCGGTTGTAGACTGTTGCGGCTTGTCTGGCGTGTAGGCAAAGCGGGGCTGCGGGCCAAGGCGGCCTTGATGCACAGGGTAGATGGTGACCGCGCAGTCCAGTAACGTGCCGAACTGGCGGGCAGCCTCCTGCAAAATGGCAGTTTCGTCGTTGGCTTTTTGCAATCGGCGGCTGTTGCCCAGCAATAGCTCTGTGTGCAGTGCCCGCACGGTGCTTTTGTGGGCCTGTGCGCGGGCGCGCCCAGTGATAGCGCTGGCTGCCGTTGAGACAAGCAGCATGGCCGCAAAAAGTCCCACATAGTCCATGTCGTACACGGTAAAGCTGAACCGGGGCTCCACAAATAAAAAATCAAACAGGGCTACCCCGGCCACAGACGCTATTGCGCCGTACCACGGCCCTGTGGTGAGGATGGAAATTCCCAGCACCCCCAGCATGTACAGGCCCGCAATGCCGCCGTTGGGCATGCCCAGCGTAAACATGAACAGACCGACAAAACTGCAAACTGCCAAGATTGCAGCGCTGGCGGCCCACTGCCGCCACGAGCGCGGGGCAGTGCCCAGCAGTGCCCGCAGTATGCCCCGCATGGGCCGGGGCTGGGCGGCGGCCCTGCCCGCAGGAGCGGCATCGGGAATAATGTATGTTTCCATTTCTGGCGCAAGTTCAGCCAACCGCTCCACGAGGGTTTTGCCCTTGCGGAACAGCCAGCCCCCGGCGGGTGAGCGGCCCACAACAATCTTGCTCACGCCGCTTATGCGGGCGTATTCGGCAATCTGCACAGGGATGTCGTCGCCGTGCAGGGTTACAATGACCGCGCCAAGGTCTTCTGCCAGTTTCAGGTTGTCCCGCAGGGTGGTATTTTTGGAATCTGCCGGGCGCGGGCTGGAATTTTGCACAAACAGGGCGGTGAAATCGGCGCGGAAGGCCTCCACCATGCGTGCGGCAGTGCGGATGACCCGCGCATTGCTGGGCGCGCCAGACAGGCAGATGAGGATATGCTCCTTGATCTGCCGCGCCGCCGGAATGCCACTGGCTGTGGATGCGGCGCGCCGGTTGACGCGGTCGGCCATGCGGCGCAGGGCAATCTCGCGCAGGGCAATGAGATTGGCGGGAACAAAAAAATGCCCCAGCGCCCGTTGCACCTGTGCCTCACCGTATATCTTGCCTTGGCGCAGGCGGGCCGTGAGTTCGTCGGGCTCAAGGTCAACCAGCTCCACCTGATCGGCCCCGTCAAAAACACTGTCGGGTATGCGTTCGCGCACAACCACGCCGGTGAGGGCGGCCACAACATCGTTAAGGCTTTCAATGTGTTGTACGTTGACCGTTGCCCATACAGATACGCCCGCCTGTAGCAGCTCCTCCACATCCTGATACCGCTTGCGGTTGCGGCAGCCCCCGGCGTTGGAATGGGCCAGTTCGTCCACCAGGGCAATCTCTGGCTTGCGGGCCAGTACCGCGTCTACGTCCAGCTCACTGAGTGTGATGCCACTGTGGTTCTGCCGCAGTGGGGGCACAACCTCCAGCCCATTAAGCAGGGCTGCGGTTTCTGGCCTTGGGTGTGGCTCCACATAGCCCACAACAATAGTGTGCCCCATCTCAAGGGCGGCATGGGCCGCCCGCAGCATGGAATAGGTCTTGCCCACCCCCGCCGCATAGCCAAAGAATATCTTGAGCACTCCGCGTTGTGGCTGTTGGGGCGGCATCTGGCCATTGGCAGTGGGGGCGTTGCCGTATGCCGTCTGCCTCAGTTGGGCCAGCAGTGCATCGGGAGAAGGGCGGCTGTAGCTGTCTGTCATGGTGCTTCCGTATTTGTGCGGTACGCAAACAATCAGCGGGGCTGGGTTGTGGCCGTGTGTGCGGTCTGGCCTGCATTTCTGCCCCCATCCTTACCATTGGCCAGCAGACCTTCAAGCGCCAGATTGACCATAAGCACGTTGACGCGGGCCTCGCCCAGCAGCCCAAGGGCGCGCCCCTCGGTGTACATGGCTATGGTACGGCGCACTTCTGCTGGCGTAAAGCCGGTGGCGCGGGCAAGGCGATCTACCTGATATTCCGCAGCGGCGGGCGAAATGTGCGGGTCGAGGCCACTGCCCGATTCTGTAAGCAGGTCAACTGGCACGGGTTGCCCCGCCTTTTCGGGATGCGCCAGCCGTATCTGCTCAAGGCGTTGCTGAATGGCTGAAGCGTACTCCGGCAATGCCGGGCTTTTGTTGCTTGGGCCAGCGTACAACAGCGGTTTGGCGTCTTGCGCATAGGTAGCCAGATCCGCACTTACGGGGCGGCCCCACAAATGGTTTTGCGCCGCAAAAGGTTGGCCCAGCAAGGTGCTGTAGTGCCTACCGTGCAGGGTCAGAATACTGCCCTGTGCCTGAAAGGGAAACAGCGAATTGCCCGCAAGGGTAAGCACACCCGTATAGACGCAGGTGAGGGCCGTCATGATGCACAAAAAAACCAGCGAACGGCGCAGTAGCGTGATGGTAAGCATGATATTTTCTCCTAGGCCAGCCCAAGGCCCACAAGGCAAAGGTCTATGAGCTTGATGGCAACAAAGGGAGCGGCAAGGCCACCCAGACCGTAAATAAAGAGATTGCGGCGCAAGAGCTGGCCAGAGCTTTCTTCCCGATAGGGCACGCCGCGCAGAGCGAGTGGTATGAGGGCCACAATGATCAGCGCATTGTAGATGGTGGCGGCCAGTATGGCGCTTTGCGGGCTGTGCAGCCCCATGATATTGAGCGCGGCAAGGCCCGGATACAGGCCCATGAACAGGGCGGGAATGATGGCAAAATATTTGGCCGCGTCATTGGCCAGCGAAAAGGTGGTGAGGCTGCCGCGAGTCATGAGCAGTTGTTTGCCGATACGCACGATGTCCAGCAGCTTGGTGGGTGAGGAATCGAGGTCAACCATGTTGCCAGCTTCCTTGGCGGCTTGGGTTCCCGTATTCATGGCCACGGCCACGTCGGCTTGGGCGAGGGCTGGGGCATCGTTGGTTCCGTCGCCGGTCATGGCCACCAGATGCCCCTTGGCCTGATATTCGCGTATGAGCGCCAGCTTGGTTTCTGGCGTTGCCTCGGCCAAAAAGTCATCCACGCCCGCCTCGGCGGCAATGGCTGCGGCGGTGAGCGGATTGTCGCCCGTGATCATGACCGTTTTGATGCCCATGCGGCGCAGCTCGCCAAATTTTTCGTTCACGCCTTCCTTGATAACGTCCTTGAGGTGCACCACGCCAAGCACCGTGGCATTGTGGGCAACCACCAGCGGTGTGCCGCCCTGACGGGCAATGCTATGCACCACTTCGTCGCACTGCTGGCTCAGGTTGCCGCCCTGTTGCCCAACAAAGGCGCGCACGGCATCGGCTGCACCCTTGCGGATGCGCGAATTGGCCGTGTCCACTCCGCTCATGCGGGTGAGGGCCGAAAAAGGCACAAAGGTGGTGCCGCTTTCAGGCGCGGACAGCCCCCCCTGCGTGTCGGAGGCCTGCGGCAGCAGGCTGTTTGCCAGCTGCACAATGCTGCGGCCCTCTGGGGTTTCGTCTGCCAGCGATGCAAGGCGGGCGGCTGCGGCAAGCTGTTCTTCACTGTGCCCATCCACAGGCATAAAATTCACGGCCATGCGGTTGCCCAGAGTGATGGTTCCTGTCTTGTCGAGCAGCAGCACGTCCACATCGCCCGCCGCTTCAATGGCCCGACCACTCATGGCCAGCACGTTGGCCTGATTCAGGCGGCTCATGCCCGCAATGCCAATGGATGAAAGCAGCGCACCAATGGTGGTGGGGGCCAGACAGACAAAGAGCGCCACCAGCGAAATGACATCTGCCGGGTTGTCGGCGTGGTTTTGCTCTGCGGCAAAGTGCGCAAAGCACCACAGCGTACCCGTAACCAGCAGAAAAATAATGGTCAGGGCCACCAGCAGAATGTTGAGCGCAATCTCGTTGGGGGTTTTTTGCCGGGCTGCGCCCTCGACCATGGCTATCATTCTGTCCAGAAAGCTGTGGCCTACCTCACTGGTAACGCGCAGCACCAGCCAATCAGAGAGCACCGTGGTGCCGCCGGTTACGGCGCTGCGGTCGCCGCCGCTTTCGCGTATTACAGGGGCAGATTCGCCCGTGATGGCGCTTTCGTCCACAGATGCCGCTCCTTCGGTCACGTCGCCGTCGGCGGGAATCAGCTCACCGGCCAGAACCAGCACATAGTCACCCGGTTTGAGCTCTGTGGAGGGCGTCATTACGCAGTTATCGCGGCGCGTGGGGTCGGGTAGTTTGCGGGCGTCCACACTCTTGCGCGACTTGCGCAGGCTGTCGGCCTGTGCCTTGCCACGGCCTTCGGCAATGGCCTCTGCAAAGTTGGCAAAGAGCACCGTAAACCACAAAATTGCGGCAATGGCGCAGGCAAAAACCCGCTGACCCGTACTGGCGGGCATGAGCCCCCATGCCCCGGCAAGCCACAGCCCGGTGGTCATGATGGCCGAAAGGTAGACCGTAAACATCACAAAGTTGCGGGCCTGAATGTGCGGGGCCAGTTTGGTGAATGCATCACCAAGCGCCCGCTGGAAAATGTGACCCTCTTGTCCTGCATGTGCGGTTTTGGCTGACATGACAGTATCCTTATATTCGGGGCGCACGCGTTAGCGCGCCATTTGCAGATGTTCGGCCACAGGCCCAAGGGCCAAGGCGGGAAAGAAACTCAAGGCCCCCACCAGCAGCACCACAAAGACAAGCAAAAACACAAACATGCCGTTGCAGGTGGAAAGCGTGCCCGCGCTGGCGGCAACGGTTTTTTTGCCCATCATGCTCTGCGCAATGGCAAGAATGGCGGCTATGGGCACAAAGCGCCCGGCCAGCATGAGCAGGCTGAGCAGAACATTAATAAACGGCGTGTTGGCATTGAGCCCGCCAAAAGCCGAGCCGTTGTTGGCCCCGGCAGATGTGGCCGCGTACAAAATTTCGCTAAAGCCGTGGGGCAGGGCGTTGTTGAGGCTCTCTACCACCTGCGGCACAAGGCTCATGATCCCTGCCCCCACAAGTATGGCTACGGGCGTGGTAAGGCAGACCACCACGGCCATCTTCATTTCAAAAGGTTCTACCTTTTTGCCCAGATATTCCGGGGTGCGGCCTACCATCAGGCCCGCCATGAATACTGTCAGCAGCACAAAGGCCAGCATGCCGTACAGGCCACTGCCCACGCCGCCAAAAACCACTTCGCCCAACTGCATCAACACCATGGGAACCAGCCCCCCCACGGGGGTGAGGCTGTCGTGCATGGCGTTGACCGAGCCGTTGGAAGCGGCCGTGGTGGCGGCTGCCCAGATGGCACTGTTGGTTATGCCAAAGCGGGTTTCCTTGCCTTCCATGTTGCCGCCAGCTTGTGTATTGCCCAGCGCATTGGCGCGGGCGGTCACGTCAACCTGCCCGGCCTGCGCCAGTTGCGGGGTGGCGTTTTGCTCGGCCCAGGCGGTAAAGCCCATGGCTGCGGCCAACAGCAGGGTCATGGTCAGAAAGATGGCCGCCCCTTGGCGCATGTCGCCAATTTGCCTGCCAAAGGTAAAGCACAGGCCAGCGGGAATAAGCAGCAGCGAGAGCATCTCAAGCAGATTTGCAATCGGGGTGGGGTTTTCGTGCGGATGGGCGGAGTTTGCACCGTTGAAGCCGCCGCCGTTGGTACCAAGCTGCTTGGGCGCAACCTGCGAAGCTTGCGGCCCCATGGGAACCATCTGCTCGGTTACGGTTGCCCCGTCCTCGGCCATAATAGGCTCAAGCAGGGCAACTGTTCTGTAGGGTGAAAAGTTTTGCGGCACGCCCTGCCAGATGAGCAGCAAGGAGAGCGCCAGAGAGAGCGGCACAAGAATATAGAGGATAGAGCGGGTTACATCGACCCAAAAGTTGCCCAAACTTGTGCCGGGACCAGACCTCAGCCCACGTATCAAGGCAAACAGCACCGCAATGCCCACAGCGGCAGAAACAAAATTCTGCACAGTAAGACCAGCCATCTGGGCCAGATAGCTCATGGCATTCTCGCCCGAATAGGCTTGCCAGTTGGTATTGCTGACAAAACTCACGGCGGTATTCAGGGCCAGATGCCAACTTGAGTTGGATATGCCCTGTGGGTTCAGCGGCAAACTGTGCTGCACCATGAGCAGCACCATAAGGGCCGCAATGCTCACAAGGCTGAAGAGCAGTACGCAGCTGAGATAGCGTTTCCAGCTCATATTTTCTGCGGGGTTTACGCCCATGATGCGGTATATGCCGTGCTCGCACGGGGCCAGAATTGTTTGCAGCCACAGCGGATCACCGTCCATGACCTTGCCCATGTATGCGCCCAGCGGCCACGCCAGCAGCATAAGCAGTATGATGTAGAGCAAGCATTGCTCAATCATGTTTTCCATCGCGTCCTCCTAAGGGCTTTGATCTCGCCCACGGCAACACCCTATGAAAAAGCGTATAAAATGGGTGTTAAACTTGGGGATTGCGTATAAAATTTGTATTAAATTTGATGCGCAAAAACCCGCTGCGCCAAGAGCATGCTTGACATTGTTCAATTGATGTTGAATAGTCGGCCAATGGAGACGAAAAAAGCCACAAAAATATTTGAAGCTCTGATGTCGGCAGAGCGCCTAGGCATCTTTCGCCTACTGGTCAAGCATGCGCCGGATGGTCTGGTTGCCGGTGAGCTTTCGCGGCTCACGGGTACACGGCACAAAGTCTTGCCAGCCTGCCAGAGGGGGCCAACATGGGGCTTTCGTGCGGCAACCCCGTGGCCATGGCCGCCCTTAAAGAAGGGCAGACCGTGCTTGATCTGGGTAGCGGCGGCGGTTTTGACGTGTTTCAGGCTGGTCAGATTGTTAAGGCCGCAGGGCGGGTGATAGGGGTGGATATGACCCCGGAAATGCTGGCAAAAGCCCGCAAAAATATTGATTTTTATCAGCAGAGCACAGGTTTGGACAATGTGGAATTTCGCCTTGGCGAAATTGAGCACCTGCCCGTAGCTGATGGCTGCGTTGATGTGGTGCTTTCAAACTGCGTTATCAACCTCTCGCCCGATAAACCGCAGGTCTGGCGAGAGGTCTTTCGGGTACTGAAGTCAGGGGGAAAGGTTTCTGTTTCTGATCTGGCGCTGTTAAGGCCCCTGCCGGAAGATATTAGGGAAATGGCGGCTGCCCTTGTGGGCTGCGTGGCCGGCGCGGCTCTGGTTGAAGATACAAGGGCAATGCTTACGGCTGCGGGTTTTTCGTCCATCGTTTTTACGCCCAAGCCGGATTATGTGCGCAGCATGCAGAGCTGGAATGACCCTCTCTACAGGCAGATAGCCGAAGCGCTGCCCAAGGGCGAGGCGCTGGACGATTATATTGTAAGCCTCTCCATTGAAGCTACAAAACAGAGGTAAGCATGAACATACTTTTTTTGTGCACGGGCAATTCGTGCCGTTCCATCATTGCCGAGGCTCTGTTCCGGGTCATGGCCCCGGCTGGTTTTACAGCGCAGAGCGCGGGCAGCAAGCCAGCGGGCTATGTGCACCCCCGCGCTCTGGAGGCGCTGGCCGAGGCAGGCATTGCCACACAGGGGCTTGAAAGCAAATCGTGGGACAACCTGCCGCAAAAGTCCGCCGTGGTCATAACCCTGTGCGCTGGAGCTGCGGGCGAGGCCTGCCCTCTATATTTGGGTAATGTTGTGCGTAGCCACTGGGGCATGCCCGACCCGGCAGGCGTACAGGGGGACGAGGCCACCATAAAGGCTGCCTTTGCCGAAACGGTGGCGGTGCTACGCAGGCGTATATCGGCCCTTGTGCAGCAGCTTGAGGCTAATCCTTCTATGGATGTAAACACCTTGCAGGGTGTTCTTGACGGCATTGCCGTTCAATAACAAGGAGCGGAAATCATGAGTCAGTCAACATTGCAGCGACTATCATTTCTTGACAGGTTCCTGACCCTGTGGATTTTTCTTGCCATGTTTGCGGGTGTGGGGATGGGCTGGGCCATGCCGGGCGTGAAGAATGTGATCAACTTTTTTCAGGTGGGTACTACCAATATTCCCATTGCCATTGGCCTTATTCTGATGATGTACCCGCCGCTTGCAAAGGTGAAGTACGAGCAGCTTGGTCGGGTGTTTCGCAATAAAAAGGTGTTGTTGCTCTCGCTGGTACAAAACTGGGTAATCGGCCCTGTGCTCATGTTTCTGCTGGCCATTGCCTTTTTGTCCGGCAACAACAGTTACATGGTGGGCCTGATACTGATTGGCCTTGCCCGATGTATTGCCATGGTTATTGTGTGGAACGACCTTGCTGGGGGCGACAGGGAGTATTGCGCGGGGCTGGTGGCCTTTAATGCCATATTTCAGGTGCTGTTCTTTTCTGTTTACGCCTATGCGTTCATTACCGTTCTGCCTGGGTGGCTGGGGCTTTCGGGCGCTGTGGTCGATGTGAGCATGGGGCAAATTGCCGAGAGCGTGTTTATCTACCTTGGCATACCCTTTATCGGGGGCGTTGTGTCGCGCATTTACGGCCTCAAGGTAAAGGGGCTGGACTGGTACGAGAATGCTTTTATTCCCCGTATCAGCCCTTGGACTCTGCGGGCGCTGCTGTTTACCATTGTTGTGATGTTTTCGCTCAAGGGTGAATATATTGTGCAATTGCCCATGGATGTAGTGAAGGTTGCCATCCCCTTGCTGGTGTACTTTCTCATCATGTTCTTGCTGTCGTTTTACCTTTCGTGGCGGGCTGGCGCAAATTATGAGCAGTCGGCAACGTTGTCGTTTACCGCCGCCTCCAACAACTTTGAGCTGGCTATTGCCGTGGCCATTGCCGTGTTTGGCCTCAATTCGGGCGAGGCCTTTGTGGCGGTTATCGGCCCGCTGGTTGAAGTGCCGGTGCTGATAGCCCTTGTGAAGGTGTCGCTGTACATTCGCCGTAGGTATTTTGCTGGGCACGAAGAGGCCTGAGCGGGGCCGCGCCATGCGCAGGCCGGACGCTAGTTTGTCTTGATCAGAAGATATGCGTGTAACTGAGAAGGCCGCCCCTTGGGGCGGCCTTCTGTGTATGCTTAGCCTCAGTAATCGTCATTACGGCGCATTTTTTTTGCCTGTCCGGGAGGCATGCCGCCCTTCTTATCAAGTCCGGGAGGCGTGCCGCCTTTTTTCGCCAGACCTGGGGGATTGCCGCGCCAGTTGTCGCGGTCATTGTCATAGGGGGATCTGCCGTAAAAGCGGTCGGGATCAATATCGTACCGACGGGCAATGCCACCCCAGCTCATGCCGTCCTGCCGCATGTTGCGGATGCGCGATTCAGATACCCCAGTCATCCGCGCCATGGTGCGCACCCGTGCGCGTTCAAGATCGGATTCGCGCTGGCGCCAGTCCCGCTCATAGCGCCCGTAGTCGCGTCCCCCGTTCATGGCATCAAGGTAGTCATCATGCGCACGGTCTGCCGCCCGCGCCATGTCTGAAAGATTTCCCAGCATGTCCGAAAAACTGTCCAGACTTCCCGCAAACGCTGGAGAGGCAGACAGCCAGAACAAAGCCATTGCAAGAGCAAGGCAGCCTTTGGGTGCATTCATAAAAAATCCTCCGTAGATCGCCTATAGCAATAATGTGCGCGAATGCAATAGATGCCGGAAAAGCGCGTCAGTGCTGCCTTATCTGTCACATCATTGGGGGCAGCGGGGGCCAGACGCAAAGTCTGCCAAGTGTGCAACTGCGAGTGTGCAACTGCGGCAGATGAGATTTTTGAGCAGGGTTTTTGGGTCGCCTTCAGACTTTTTTCACCATCAATTTCTCAGGGGTACCTGCTGAGTCCATTTTTTATGCATATGAAAATACTATGTTATGCCTAGGCAGCGTGAGTCCGAATGATCAAATAAAATACCAAGTAAGTAGGTATTAAATGATATGAGCCTATTTTTGTTGACATAAGTGGTGCAGTCGGCTCGCGTCTATGGTAGATGTCAAAAGATACTGTCTTGCTATGTTATCAGCCGCCTTACCAGTGGCTGCTCGTAGCAGGAAAACCTTTTCATCATGGCAATCTGCTATAGACGTAAATTTGGGGTTAATTGTATGAAAAAATTGCTTATTCTTGGTGCTGGCGCTGGCGGAACCATGATAGCCACAAAGATGAGAAAGCTTTTGAGCGAAAGAGAATGGGAAATTACGATTATTGATCGAGACCCCATGCACCATTATCAGCCCGGTTGGTTGCTGGTTCCTTTTGGTGTTGATACCCCGCAGGGCTGCGTGCGGCCCAAGAAGGATTTTATCAGCCGTGGGGTCAATTTTGTGCTTGATACCATTACCGCTGTTGATCCCATCCAGCGCAAGGTTGTGTGCAAAAAAAGCACGCACACGTATGACTGGATCGTTGTTGCCTCTGGCGCAAGAATCGCGCCCGACGAAGTGCCCGGTCTGCTGGACGACTGGGGCGGCAAGATTCACAATTTCTACACGCATGACGGCGCGGCGGCTCTTTATGGCAAGATGAAGCACTTCAAAAAGGGCAGGCTTGTTCTGCACATTTGCGAAACCCCCATCAAGTGCCCGGTTGCACCGCTTGAATTCGTATATATGGCCGACTGGTATCTGCAGAAAATGGGCGTGCGACAGAATGTTGAGATCGAGCTTGTTACGCCGCTTACTGGCGCATTTACCAAGCCTGTTGCCAACAATATTCTTGGTGCGCTGTGCGAGCAGAAGGGCATTAAAGTTACCACAAACTGGACAGTGGACAGCGTTGAAGCCGACCGCGCAGTGATCAGCTCTGTAACGGGCGACGAAATTCCCTATGACCTGCTGGTGTCCATTCCCCCGAACCTTGGGCAGGAATTTCTTATTGAATCAGAAGTTTCTGACGTGACCGGCTTTATCGACACGGACAAGGAACTGCTGAAGTCGAAAAAGTACGAAAATATGTACATCATCGGCGACGCAACAAACGTACCGGCATCAAAAGCTGGCTCGGTCGCCCATTTTGAAGCCGATGTGATCGCCCAGAACCTGTTGTCTGACATTGAAGGCACCGACAACTATTACAGGTTTGACGGCCATACCAACTGCTTTATCGTTACGGGCTTTGAAAAGGCCTCGCTCATTGATTTCAGTTATGCCGTCGAGCCCCTGCCGGGCATGTTTCCGTTGCCGGGTGTTGGGCCCTTTGAGCTGCTGGGCGAAAGCCACATCAACTATTGGGGCAAACTCATGTTTAAGTGGGTGTACTACAACCTTATGCTGAAAGGGCATGAACTGCCGTTTGAGCCTAATATGTATCTTGCAGGCAAGGACACCTCCCTGCTGAGAAGCAAGTAGGCGGAGGCAGCATATGACAACTGAAGAGAAAATTCTTGAGCGGCTTGAGGCTATTGAAGACAAGTTGAGCGATCTTCAAGCGAGCAAGGAAAACAGCCGCATGTTGATCGAACAGCTGACGCCCATTGGCAATCATGCTTTTCGCCTTGCCATTGAAGAGCTGGAAACCCTGAATGGCCGGGTTTCGATGGCGCCGGTTTGCTCAACGTGGCGCGCTGCATTCAAAACGTCGGTGGGCTCAACTTCTGCAATGGGCTTGGCCCCGAGCACTGGGAAAATTTGGCGTTCAAAAAGGGAGCGTACTTTTTTGCTGTAGCTGGGGGCGAGGTTGACCACATGCTTGTCGAACCATTCCCGCGTCACGACCTCAAAAGAATCTTTGTCGACGTTGGTAGTGCTAACCTTAATCGCTTGGCGCTGGGCACTGGGGTCGATGCCATTGGCTAGGATTTTTTTTGTGTCTTCCCTGCGTTCTCTGGCTTCCTTAAGCCCAATGGTTGGGTAGGTTCCCAGTGAAATTCTTTTTTCCTTGCCCTGAAAGCGATACTTTAGCCGCCACCACTTGCCCCCACTGGGGGCAACTTCTAGGTAGAGACCTCCGCCGTCAAAGAGTTTAGCGGTCTTGCCAGTTGGTTTTATGGCGCGAATTGCAGTGTCGGTGAGGGGCATGGGGGCAACACCTCCGAGGTGGCTTACTGTTGCCCCTAAAATTGCCCCCAAAAGTAGCGGCTGTCAACGAACCTAGATGGACCTAAAAGAAGCCTGATTTGCCATAAAAGCAAAGTCCGTCAATGTCTTGCGAACTTTGACGGACTTTGGCGAAACAAATCTTGGTGGGCCCACCAGGACTTGAACCTGGGACGGGCCGGTTATGAGCCGGAGGCTCTACCAACTGAGCTATAGGCCCCAAGGAGTGGAAATATAGCTGCAAGGCTGGTTTTGGTCAAGTGTGCGTAGTGGGTAGCTTTTGGGTGCAGCATTGGCACGTTGCAAAGGCTGCCCAGCTACATGGCGTTGCCAGCTTCCAGCAGCGATATTTGCTCGTCCATGGCCTTTTTCAGCGGGCCGGGCAGGCCCATGATGTCCACATTCAAAAAGCCCCGCACAATGGTGGCTGCGGCTTCGTCTTCGTCCAGACCGCGCGCCATGAGGTATTCAATTTCCTCCTGCGCGATTTTGCCCACCGCAGCTTCGTGCGAAAGCTCCACGCCGTCCTGATTGCTGTCGAGCTCTGGAATGGCGTGCATGCGCCCACCGCCAAGTATAAGCCCCTTGCACTCAAGATGCCCCTTGGCAGGTGCGGCTGATGCGCCGATAAAGCCACGGTTGATAACCGTGCCACCGGTGGTAACCACACGCGAGATGATTTCGCCGCGCGTTTCGGGGGCGGCTAGATCAATGCGGTTGCCGCAGTCCACATACGAGCCGGTGGGGGCCACCACAACAGAGTTGAAGCGGGCCACGGCTCCGGCTCCAGCCAAGGTCATGGTGGGGTACATTTGCAGGTCGCCCACGGGCTTGAGCAAGATGTAGTTGTTTTGAAACTCGCCCCCGGCTTCTACAATACCGGCAGAGCGGGGGCGCACAGTTGTGCTGCTGCCCCAGTTGTGGATCATGGTAAAGGTCAGCTTGCCGCCTTTTTCCACATAATATTCGGTCACGCCAAGGTGGGCGGCATCGTTGGCATCATGGGCTGTGGCGCAGCCGCCAAGAATGTGCAGCTCTGCACCTTCTTCAACCACCACAATGTTGTGGATGCTCTGGCCCGCGCCGTGCCCTTTGATAAACATGCACGACTGCACGGGTTGGGCGATTTTTACGCCTTTGCGGGCCCGCACAAAGTAGCCGCCGTTGCAGTGTTCCTGCGCCATGCGCGTAAATTCGTCCTTTTCAGGGTTCAGCAGCTTCCAGAAATACTGGGGCAAGCCGTCGAATTTTTTCAGCGCGGTGCGGATGTCCATGAGGTCGAGGCCCTCGTGGCGGGTTTCGCAGTGCACGCCAGCGTGGTTGAGCTGCATGAATGCGCCGCTCGACGAGTTGTCGTGCACATCAATACCGGCCAGTACCAGACGTTCCTGATCCTCGCGGGGCAGGGCAGCAAGGTTTTCGATGGGCGCGGCGTTTTCGCCGCCGTTAAACTGAAAGCGGGAGAGATTTACAGAGCTCATTTAAGGGGCGCCTCCGCAATTTTGCCAACCATGTCGCCGGTAAGGCAGCGCAGACATTCCTGATAGCCGTGGGTGGCGATGTGGTCGAGAATTTCACGGGGCCGCGCCTCACAGCACAGCTTACCCTGATACATGACCTGCCCCCGGTGGGCGTTGACATATTCAAGAATATGGCCGGTGTGGGTAATGATAAGACCGCTGGTGGAACGCACCTTTTCACGCTGCGCCAGCGTGGCGCAACATCGTTCTGGCATGCCGTCTAGCAGAAAGCGCACGGTTTTGCCCACAAGCGCCATGTTTTCAAGATCCACGCCCGATTCCGGCTCGTCAAAGAGCAGCAGATCGGGCTTTTGGGCCATGAGTTGCAGCAGTTCAGAGCGCTTGATCTCGCCGCCAGAAAAGCCCGCATTCACGTCGCGCTCAAGAAAATGGTCAAAATGCACCTTGCGGGCCATGCCTTCAATATCCAGTTCACGCCCACGTCCGCACAGTTCCACCAGCTTGCCCGTGGGCAGGCCGTGGATGGTGGGGGGGCGCTGAAACGACATGCCAATGCCAAGGCGCGCACGCTCGTACATGGGCGCGTGGGTGATGTCTGTACCCTTGTAAACGATCTGGCCCTGCGTAACCTCGTACCCCGCAAAGCCCATAAGGGTCATGAGCAGGGTGGTTTTGCCGGAGCCATTGGGGCCAAAAAGAATAAATGTTTCGCCAGGGCGCACATGCAGGTCAATGCCCTTGAGTACGGGCGTGCCCTTGACCGAAACATGCAGATCACGGATATCAAGCATCTTCTTCTCCGGTTTCGCCCAGATACTCCAGAACGTCGTAATGCACATGATCCAGCAGATGGGTCAGCTTGGAAACGCATTCCTCGCCCACGGCGCTGCCAAGCAGCGTAACAATAAAGGCCGCACGCTTGGAATTGACCAGTGCCTGATAGCCCGGATCAGCGGAATACGGAATGGCCTGAATGGAGTCGCTAAACTCCTGAAGCTTTGCTTCGTCGAGATATTTGATGGGCTGGGGCTCATTGTCGAGGTAGGCTATGCCGTCCCGCAGCTCAAGCATTATCGGTCTGCCACGCAGATAAGCGATGCACACTTCCATGGTAATCCCCTTGGTTTTGTGATGCCGCATAGTGGCAAACTTGCCCCAAGCTGTCCAGACATGCGGCGCTTTGTGTTGCATGTCTGTGATTGGCAACAAGGGGTTGCGAGGGCGGTTTTGACAAGAATTGGCGCGTAATTTGGGGTTTTATGCCCTGTATGGCATATTGCGCAAAAAATAACAGGCAAGGGCGGCGTGACAAAAAAAACGGCAGCGGGGGTGATGCCGCTGCCGTGGTTTTTGTCTATTTGTGTGGCTTGTGTGCGGAAAAAGGATCAGGCCAGCCCAAACCTCAGACCCGCATAGCCCACCACGCGGTGAGTGTCGCCCGATGCGGTGGCCGATGTATCGTACATGCACAGCTCTGCCCATGGTTCGCCCAAAGCATGGGCGGCAAACAGGGCAAGGGCCATGGGGGCAGCCCCGCACATGCTGATTTTGCTGCGTTCCACCACGGCAAGCAGCCCCTCCGGGTCGCAGGCCAGCGCCTGTGAGAGGGCCAGCGAATCCTTGTGCATGGTGGCTTCCTGATTGTCAAAGTGGTTCATGTCAGAGCTCACAATGATTCCCACTTGTTCGCCCTGCGCTTCACACTGGCGCACAACCTCGGCCAGTGCCAGCCCCGCCTGTAGCAGGGCATTGTGCTGCATGGTTCCCACACACACTGGCGTGATGCTGCGCGTAGCCCCGGCCTTGCCCTGCGGCGGTGGCAAACACTGCAAAAAGGGCAGCAGCACCTCAAGGGAATGTTCATCAAGGTGCGCCTGCATGTCGGGCACAAAACCGCCCGCGCTGCACAGGGCTGTGGCCATTTCTGCATCTACGGGCATGCTGCCAAGCGGCGTGCGCCATGTGCCCTTGGGCCATACGGCAAGGGGGGCCCCCCTGCCCGTGTGGTTGGGGCAAAGAATAATCAGCCGTTCTGGCAGGCTGGCCCCGGCAGATGCGCCGTTCCAAGGGCTTGCCAGCGTTGCGCCCAGTACTTTGCCGCAAAATACATAGCCCGCGTGGGGTAGCATAAGGCCGCACAGCCGCGCAGAAGGCGCGTGACTAGGATCAAGCGGCGCGGCGGCCGAATAACTTTTTCCAGCAGCAAGATATGACCGCACTTCCGCTTGCAGCGCATCGGGCGCGGCAGGATAAAAGCGCCCGGCGACAACAGGCATGCGTTCGGGCATGGTTACTCCCTGCGGGTGTGTCAGTTCAGCCCACCCAGCAAAGCATAATGGGTTTCCATGTATTCCTGTAAGCCCTCGCGGCTGCCCTCGCGGCCAATGCCGCTGAATTTCACGCCGCCAAAGGGCGTTTCGGCTGCTGCAAGGCCCGCATCGTTAAAGCCCGCCATGCCGTACTGAAGCTTGTTAAAAAGCCTCCAGATTCGGGGCATGTCGCGCGTGCACACATAGGAGGCAAGACCGAATTCCGTGCGGTTGGCAAGTTCCACGGCCTGTTCTTCTGTATCAAAAGGCATGATTGCGGCCACAGGGCCAAAGATTTCTTCACGGAACATGCGCATCTCTGGCGTAAGGCCCAGCAGCAGGGTGGGTTCGTAAAAATTACCGCCCAAGTTGTGGGGCTTGCCGCCAAACAGCAGTTGCGCGCCTTTGGCCACCGCGTCTTTGACCAGCGCATCGGTATGGGCCACTGCGTCGGCATTGATGAGCGGGCCCATGTCCGTTTCTGGCTTGAGTCCGTCGCCCACGCGCAGGGCGGTGATGTGGTCGAGCAGGTTGGTGGTAAAGCCCTCAACCACCTGGTTCTGCACCAGAAAACGGTTGGCGCAGATGCAGGTTTGCCCAGCATTGCGAAATTTGCAGCCCATGGCCATGGTCACGGCCTTGTCCATGTCGGCATCGTCAAAAACAATGAAGGGGGCGTTGCCGCCCAGTTCCATGCTAAGGCGTTTGAGCGTTGCCCCGCACTGGGTTGCCAGTTGCAGGCCCACGGCTGTGGAGCCGGTAAAGCTCAGCTTGCGCACCAGCGGGTTGGATGTGATTTCGTTGCCAATATGGCGGGCGCTGCCGGTAACAACGTTGAACACACCGGCGGGAATACCCACGCGCATGGCCAGCTCTGCCATGGCCAGCGCACTGTAGGGGGTGGCGCTGGCTGGTTTGACCACCATGGTGCAGCCCGCAGCAAGGGCAGGGGCCACCTTGCGGGGGATCATGGACATGGGGAAGTTCCACGGCGTAATGGCCGCCGCAACGCCAACAGGGGCGTGACGTGTGATGGCCTGTACCCCGTGGCGGTACACAGGCGTTATGTCGCCGCTGTAGCGGCGGGCTTCTTCTGCAAACCATGGAAAGTACGAGGCCCCCTGAAGTATTTCGGCTCTGGCTTCTGCCAAGGGCTTGCCTTCCTCAAGGGTGAGCAGACGGGCTAGGTCTTCAATGTTGTCGGCAATGGCGCGTTCCCAAGCATGCAGCAGAGCGCCGCGTTCAAGGGGCGTGCGTGCGCTCCATGTGGCAAAGGCGGCCTGAGCCGCCTCAATGGCCTCGCGGGTTTCGGCCTCGCCGCAGTTGGGTACTGTGCCCAGCAGCTTGCCGTTGGCGGGGTTGACCACCTCAATAACGCTTTTGTCTGCCGCATCGCGCCAGCGCCCGTTGATAAGGCACTGGGTGCGGAACAGCTTTTGGTCGTGCAATATACGGTACATAACAACTCCCGGTCATGATCCCCGCAGGGCATCAGAACAGTTGCATGCCGCCCATCCAGTGGTGCTTTACCCTGCCGCGCAGGGTTTGGCCCAAGAATGGTGTGTTGCAGCTTTTGGAATAGAGGGTCTCCTGACTCGGAATCCATGATTCACTGGGGTCAAAGAGAAAAAAATCTGCCGGATCGCCGGGGGTAAAGCTGTTGCGCGGCAGATTGAATATTTCTGCTGGGCGCTGGCTCCACAGTCGGTGCACGTCTGCCTCGGTAAGCACACCCTCAACCACCAGCCCCCAAGTGAGGCTAAGGGCAAGGTCAAGGCCGGTAAAACCGCACATGGCGTCGTCCAGCGTGCCTTCCTTTTCGTGGGCGGCGTGGGGTGCGTGGTCGGTTGCCAGAATGTCGATGGTTCCGTTTTTGACAGCGCGGCGCAGGGCATTGCGGTCGGCGGCGGTGCGCAGGGGCGGGCTAACCTTGGCCTGAGTATTGTAGCCCTCAAGGGCGGTTTCATCCAGCAGTAGATAGTGGGGGCAGGTTTCGGCGGTTACCTTGACGCCACGCGCCTTGCCCCAAGCAATGCAGTCTACGGTGAGCGCTGCGGAAACATGGGCGATGTGCACGTGAATGCCAAGGTATTCGGCCAGCATTATATCGCGCATGGCCTGATTGGCCTCGCCAGCGGCAGGCTGTCCTTTAACGCCAAGCAAACCGCTGGTCACGCCCTCGTGCATGCGCCAGCCCTTGGCCAGATGCGGGTCTTCGCAGTGGTCGATAAGTATAAGGTCAAGATCCGCACCGTATTCCATGATGCGGCGCACAAGCTCGGCATTATCCAAAGGGCGGCCATCGTTGGAAACGGCCACGCAGCCCGCCTCCTTAAGTTCGGCAAGGGGGGCCATTTCTTCGCCCTTAAGGCCCACGGTGGCTGCGGCAATGGGGCACAGGCGGGGCCCCTGCGGGTGGCTTTTGCGTGCGCTTTCAAGCATGGCCCGCGTAATGCTGGCCGTGTCGTTGACGGGCTTGGTGTTTGCCATGCACATAACATTACTAAAGCCGCCCCGCGCCGCAGCCTCAAGGCCAGAGGCGATGTCTTCCTTGTATTCAAAGCCGGGTTCGCGCAGGTGCACATGGGCATCGGTGCAACTGGGCATGAGCATGAGGCCCTGCGCGTCAAAAACCTCGCGGCTGTCATAGGTGTGGTGGCCAGCGGGGGTCATGGTAACAATCTTGCCGTGCCGCACCAGCAAGTCAACGGGGGCATCAAGGTGGCGTGCGTTTTTAATCAAAAGGCTCATGCGCGTACTCCGTCATTGCGTGTGGCCAGCAGATACAGCACGGCCATGCGCGTGGCGACACCGGCGGCAACCTGATTGAGAACCAGACTGGCGGGGGCATCTGCTATTTCATTGGAAATTTCAAGTCCACGGTTCATGGGGCCGGGGTGCAGCACCTTGGCTTCAGGCGCTGCAAGGGCCATCTGGCGCGTACCAAGGCAGAAACGGCGCGAGTACTCGGCCAGATCGGGCAACAGGCCCGCCTGCTGGCGCTCAAGCTGCAAACGCAGGCACATTACGCCGTCCACATCGCGCACGGCCTTGTCCAGATCAGTGTAAATTTCTACGGGCCAGTGGTCTACCCCGGCGGGCAGCAGGGTGCGCGGGGCGCACAACCGCACCTTTACGCCCAGCATGGTGAGCAGGTGCATGTTTGAGCGGGCCACGCGGCTGTGGGCAATGTCGCCCAAAATAAGCAGGGTGCGGCCAGCAAAGCGGTTATCCCACGCCTGACGCAGACTGTAGCAGTCGAGCAGGGCCTGTGTGGGGTGGGCGTGCCAGCCATCGCCGCCATTGACGATGCCGCAGGGCAGCAGCTCTGCAAGAAAGCGCGCCGCGCCGCTGCTGGGGTGGCGAATGACAATCACATCCGGCCCCATGGCCTGCAAGGTGAGGCCCGTGTCTTTAAGGGTTTCGCCCTTATTGAGGCTAGAGCCGGATTTGGCCAGCGAATATGTGTCGGCAGAAAGCCGCTTGCCCGCCACGTCAAAGGACGTTTTTGTGCGGGTGCTGTTTTCTACAAAAAACAGCACCACCGTTTTGCCCTTGAGCGTGGGCACTTTTTTGACGGGGCGGCTGTTAATTTCCTGAAAGCTGGCGGCCAGATCCAGCAGGTGCATGGTGTCTTGTGCATTGAGCTGTGCGACGTCCAGCAGGTCTTTGTGGGGCCAGTGGTAGCGATTGTCGGTATTCATGACGGTACGTGGTAAAAAGGTAAAAAAAATCCCCGTTGCCTATACAACGGGGAAATACGGAAACACGCCTGCAAATGCAAAAAAATTAGGATGGCCGGGGGCACTGTGCTTGCCCTGCCATAGAAAATTGCGCATACGGGCGGTGTACTTCATAAGTTCAAAAGGTAGACGCGCTTTGGCGCTTTGTAAAGCAAAAAGTCTGTTGACGCTTAGTGGGGCATTGTCTAGTTGTAGGGCTGTCGCGCT
>CAYPRZ010000004.1:0-3990 GCA_964413315.1 uncultured Desulfovibrio sp.
AAAGCGCAGGAAATATCGGTCAAGGCGCATGAGGCTGTTCGCCTTGCCAATGGCTACGAAGGCAAGCGCTCGCCCGAATACGACGCCCTTATGGCTGAAGCCCGCGAAATGGTTCGTAAGGGTCAGCTGTTCTGGGATTACGTTTCTGCTGAAAACAGCGTTGGCTTCCACAACCCTGCCAAGACCCTTGATACGCTCATGACCTCTATGGAATGCAGCCAAAAGGCCGTTGACCTTGCCACCAAGGCCACGGAGTTTGGCATTGCAGAGCAGCTTTCCAAGAACATCAAGGAAACGGTTCCGCCGATCCTTGAAATGAGCCGCAAGTTGCAGCAGGATCCTGAGTTCTTGAAAAAGAACCCCTGGACCAAGCTGCTGCCTACCCTGCCCAAGGCAGATCAGGTGTGGGACGGCCAGAACCGCATTACCTCTGAGGCCAAGCCCGCGCAGTAAACACAATCACACGTAAGGCTCTTGCCCGGCAGGAGCCTTACTCTCAGCTTTGTTTGTAAGTGCAAAGGCCCTGCGTAAGCGGGGCCTTTGCTGTTGTGTACTGCCCTTGTGCGGTTACGTTGAAACTGTTTGTTAGGGTCACAAGGCGAACAATTTTCGCTATGCAACTATAGGCACGCAATTTGCTTTACACTATGCAGCACCTTGAGTGTTATGTTTTTGACAATTGCAAGTTTATTTGCAAAATCGGCAGGTTGCAGCATGGAAGCAGCAATGCACACCCACAATTGGCGCGTATGGCGCAACATGGCCTTGCTCTTGGTTTGCGCCGTTCTTCTGACAGCATGCGGCGCGTTCAGGTCAGCGCCAGATTCTGGCCCTGCGCCCGAATCTGCCCGTAAGGCAGTAAAAACGGCATACACCCAGATGGGCAAAAAGTATCGTCCGGGTGGAGCTTCTCCACAAAAGGGTTTTGACTGCTCTGGTCTTATTTGGTGGGCGTACCGCGAAAACGGCGTTAAAGTTCCCCGTATTACCTCTGATCAGGCGCACGCAGGGCAGCAGGTTCCCCTCTCTGCCGCGCGTCAGGGCGATATTCTTGTCTTTCGCACTGGTTCTGGCCCGCGGGGTCTGCACACCGGCATCTATACTGGGGGCAATTCCTTTATCCACAGCCCACGGCAGGGAGAAAACGTGCGCGTTGAGAGCCTTGAAGTTCCATACTGGCGCAACAAGCTTATTGCCGTGCGCAGAGTCGTTTATTGATTACAGCAGCGCCACTGCGCAATGCGCTAGGCAAATTTACGGCGGTAGGGGCAAGGCCTTTACCGCCTTTCTCTTTGCTTACTTGCTATTAAATTTTGTTTGGAGTATTTCAAAAAGAATTACATCGGAATCACTTTGTTGCTGATTTCCGCTTCTGCCCACTCCCCTCATTTTATTCAATTTGCTGGGTTGCGACTCACCAAACTGTGTGGTGGCGCGCCTTTTCCGGCACGGGAGGAATCATGGCACGCAAGGCTGCTGTAGCTGAAAGCCTGTTAAGTATTGCGGATATTTCACGCCATTTTTCCTTGCCCGAATCAACAACCCGTTATTACTGCAAGCGCTTTGCGCAGTTTATTCCCAGCGTGGGCGATGGCCGCAGAAGACGCTATAGACGCGAAACACTCGAAGTTATTTCCGCAATTCTTGAGCAAATGCAAAAATCCCGCACGGCAGCTGCTGTAGAGGATGCCCTTAATGCACGCTTTCCACGTAACGCGGTGGCGGTTGCGGATGCCTCCTGCTCGCACGAAGTAGCCGACCTTGCGGTTGCCAACGATTATTTTCCTTCAGCCGCATTGCAGATTCTAGAACGCCAAACAAGCGCCATTGAAGGCATTGCCCATTTGCTGCAACTAGTGGTGCAGCGCCTGCCCGCACCAAGCAACGCCCCGGCACCAGAGGTAGGCGAACTGCGCCAAGAGGTTGCCAACTTGCGCACGCTGCTTGATGCCTCTGAAAAAACGCAACAGGCAGACCTAGACCAGTTGCGCACTTGGATGACCAGAGTTATCCGCAATCGCGGTAGCTCAGGTCAATAACACCCAATTTTACAAAAAAAGAGCAGTCCGTTTGCGGACTGCTCTTTTTTTGCGCTCAGTTGCGTTCTGCTGCGTTTTTTCTACTGCCCATATCTTCGCCCGCACCACAACGTTTGTGCCACAGCAGAGCCTTGCGGCCTTGTGTATGCCATGTGTGCTGTTAGTGCGGCATGGATGCTCTACCCACGGGCATGGGGGCGCTAACGCCCTAGCGGTTTTAGACAGTCGCATTGTGGTTGGCCTTAGTTTACAGCCGCCCGCCACGTTGCTTGTTGCTATTTTGTCTTTGCGTATAGCGGCTCTAGGCGGATTCCGCATGATTGCCTGAATTTTTCCAAATTATGCTGTGCCGCTAAATCGCTTCGTCTTGGGCCGCATTGTATTTTTCACACTTTTTCCAGCCAAACTAGAGGCACACCCGTTGCGGTTGTGCTATTTTTGAAAGGCTTAAAGCCAAACCGTTCGTACAACCGCAAATTACGTTCACTCTTTGTGCTGGTAAAAAGCACAAGACGGTTGGCGCAGGTTTGAACCTGCTCTGCTGTCTTGGGCGTGGTTTGTGCCAGATCAATTATGGCCTCAAGCAAAGCCGATCCCATTCCCCTACCCTGCCACTGCGGCAGCACTGCCAGCCTACCTATATAAAAACCGTCCGGAGCCTTATGGCCCCGAACGGTTCCTACAATTTTTCCATCCTCATTCACGGCCATGAGCATGATGCCCTTGCGCAGGTCGTCGGCCAGTTCATCAAGTGTTTGCGTGAGGGGCGGAATGTTCCAGTCGTTTACCAGTTGCGCCTCGGCTTCAAAGGCTGCCCTTTGCACCGCCATAATTTCTGGCAGGTCTTGCTGGCGCGCTGGCTGTATATTCATGACTACTTGCTGTTTTTCAGCGCCATATCAACGGCGCTTTTGAACAAATCAAGCGGCAGCGCACCGCGCACCACAAGGTTGTTTACAAGAAAATACGGCGTGCCTTCAATGCCCAGCTTTTGCGCATCCTGCTGGTCTTCGGCTATGATGTCCGTAACCTTTTTGCTGTGAACGTCCTTGGCAAGGCGCTTCATATCCACGCTAAGCCCTTCTGCTGTTTTTTTCAAAAAGGGCTCGCCATCGGCAATAAGCTTGTCGCGGTCGGCAAACAGGGCTTTGTAGAACTGCCAGGCCTTTTCCTCACTTTGCTGCGATATGGCTACAAAGTATGCCGAGGCAATGTTGGCCGGGCCTTTTTCGTCCAAGGGCATATTTTTGAAAACAAGGCTCACGTCCTTGCCGTATTCTTGCAAAATGGCATCGACGGTTTTAGACGCCTGCTGGCAAAAGTGGCAGGTAAAATCAGAAAAAGCCACAATGCGCACCTTGGCCTTGGGCGAACCCATTACCGGGCGGCCTTCGGTTTTTACCGACTTGCTCACCTTCATATCTGCCGCCCACTGAGCCTCAAGGCTGTGCAGCCGCCGCAGGTTTGAACCCTGTTGTGCTATATCAAGCACAGATTCACTTTGCCTGCGCAAAACGTCCATCACAAGGTCAGGGCGCTCGCGAAACAGCTTTTCAAGAAACTTAGGCAGATTTTCTTCGGTAATTTCTACCGCGTTTGCCGCAGCGCACGGAATCATCGGCACAGCCCCAGCCAGCATGCTGGAGGCCAGAATCATGGCCGCAGCAATCTTTTTGCCATTGTTCATCGTAATTATCCTTGTTCGCAAAATTCGCTAACCCTGCCCCGCCTCAAGGCGAACCTGGGTAACGGCGTCTTCAATTTTAAAAAGCAGCTCGTCAATGTCAACTGGCTTCATGAGGTAGCCAAAGGCCCCCTCGCTCATGGCTTGTACGGCAAGCTGCATATCAGCATGGCCCGACAACAAAATTATCTGGGTTTTTGGCCATCGTGAGTGGATGATCTGCAAGGCAGACATGCCGTCCATAACCGGCATTTTTACATCCATTAT
>CAYPRZ010000004.1:4090-31229 GCA_964413315.1 uncultured Desulfovibrio sp.
AAGCCCGCTCTTTTACAAACAACCAGTACAGCTATCTGGGCAGCCCATGTTTCATGTGAAACACGAAGTTTAAAAACTTCATGCAACGCATTACAAACTGCCAAACAGCCAGAAATTTCATGCTCGTTGACGTACATGCTCCCTAAGCAACCTGCATAGGTAGAAGCAGAACTTCCTCTAAATTCAGTCAACACGACTGGGAGGCCTCAATGGCGCGTATTATTTCCATTGCCAATCAAAAAGGCGGGGTGGGCAAAACCACCACAGCTATCAACCTTTCCGCCGCACTGGCAGTGATGGAAAAAAAAGTTTTGCTCGTAGACTGCGACCCGCAGGCAAACAGCACCAGCGGCATTGGCCTGCATCAGGAAGACCTGCACGGCGACCTGTACAATACTTTTTATGAGCCAGAAAAGCTCAAAGAAAATATTGCCAAAACCCGTTCGCCCTTCCTCGATATTCTGCCCGCCAGCACAAACCTGGTGGCAGTAGAGCTTGAGCTGGTAGACAAAATGGCGCGCGAGTTTTTTTTGGACGAGTGCCTCAAAAGCGTGCGCAACGACTACGAGTATATAATTCTCGACTGCCCTCCCTCGCTGGGGCTGCTTACGCTCAACGCGCTGTGCGCATCGCGCGAATTGCTTATTCCACTACAGTGCGAATTTTTTGCGCTAGAGGGCATTGTAAAATTGTTGCAGACATATGAGCAGGTCAAAAAAAGGCTAAACCCTGATCTTTCGCTGCTTGGCGTTGTGCTTACCATGTACGACACCCGCAACAGACTTACACGCGAAGTAAAAAACGAAGTGCGCCGCTGCTTTCCCGAACATCTGTTTGAAACAGTTATTCCGCGCAATGTTCGCCTTTCTGAAGCACCCAGCCACGGCAAATCAATCATCCACTACGACATAAAGTCAAAGGGCGCTGAGGCATATTTGGGTCTGGCAAAAGAAATTGTTTTGCGCAGACCCAGCAAAAAAAACACCGTGCTGCAATAACAGGCTAGCTGCTTAATCCTTGGGCGTTGTGTGCTCCACAGCCACATGCTTATGAAAATGTTTTTTGCGAATTGTAGTTCCGCAAGCGCGGCAATAAAAAACCAGCAGCCCGCCAATGTTGGCATTGGTCAAAATAAAAGGCTGAGCCGGGTCATTACGCCAATCGGCGGTGGTGGCCGAGCAGTGGGGGCAAGTGACTTCTGGGCTATAGGGATACTTGAAATCCCAGAACTGCATTAGTTCGTCAAAACTGGCCAGAGGGCCAGCAGCCTGAGTAATCTCTTGCGGTTTGCCCTCAACCTCAAGCAGCTTGCGGACCTTGGGTTCCATTTTTTCCCACAGGGCCCAAGGAATGATCACAGAGGCAACATTGCCCTTGGCATCGGTAACATACTGAAGCAACGGATTATCAAGCATAACGATCCTTAAAGTGATAACAGGTAATCCAAAGTCTGGCTTTGGGCAGCTACAAAAGAGCATTGCGAACACGTCAGACGCACAGCAAATGGCAAAGGTGCACAACACCCGCTACCCTGCTCTGCCAACAATAGCGTATAACGTGCCGCGCCCCAAGGGTAAATGTCAAGAAGGCAAAATAAGTAATGCCCCTGCCTTAAGGCAAGGGAAACAAAAGCAGTATGCCTAAGGCGTGTAGCCAGAAAAATAGTATCAAAATGCAACACGGTATCGCGCCAGCAGCAAGCTTGGCAGCACAATACCGTGGCTAACAAAACGCATGCCAGCCATGCGCCGCTAAGTGTAAGGAGAAACCATGAGCAGCAACAAGGGATTAGGCAGAGGGCTTGACGCGCTGTTTGGCGGTTCTGCGCCAAAACAGGAACCGCAAGGGCAGGAAAGCGCCGTAAACCTTGTGCCGGTTTCGTCCCTGCGGCCCAACCCCAACCAGCCCCGTAGGCACTTTGATGAAGCCGCATTGCGAGAACTGGCAGATTCCATCAAATCGCAGGGAATTATTCAGCCCCTGCTGGTGCGCCCACACGGTGGCGAAAACACCTATCAGATTGTTGCCGGTGAACGCCGCTGGCGAGCGGCACAACTGGCGGGCCTCAAAGATGTACCCGTCTTTGTGCGAGAGCTCAGCGACAAAGAGGTTATGGCTGCTGCACTTATTGAAAACTTGCAGCGCGAAGACCTTAACCCCATTGAAGAAGCCGAGGCCCTGCAAGCCCTGCGCGATGCATTGGAGCTCACGCAGGAAGAACTGGCCACGCGCCTTGGCAAAAGCCGCCCCGCCATCGCCAACGCATTGCGCTTGCTGCAACTGAGCGCGGGCGCACGGGCCGACATACAGGCCGGTTTGCTCAGCGCCGGGCACGCCCGTTGCCTGTTGGGCATAGACAATGTCATGGCCTCAGACGCCTTGCGTCAGCGCATAATCAGCCACAAGCTTACCGTGCGCGAAGCCGAAGATGCAGCTGCCTTCTGGCGGGGGCACAACGCCCTGCCTTGGGAAGATCAGGATGCAGAACCGCAACCGCGCACCAAAACCCCGCGCAAAAAAAGTGCCCAGTTCAAAACCTTGCAGGTCAACCTGAGCCAATGCATTGGCTGCAAAACACAGGTAAGCGGTGACGAAAACGGTGGGCGCATTGCGTTTGCTTACGCCAGCCGCGAGGAACTGGAAATGCTTCTTGCCAAGCTGGGTGTTACCCTACCGGAAGCTCAAAGTGATAATCAGACCGATGCTCAGCCCGTGTCGCAAGCGAATGAAGAAATTCAGAAAAATCAGGATGTGAACGAATAAAAGCAAAACCCGCTGGCGAACCAGCGGGCAAAATATAGACTGCCAGCCGCGTAACATGGGGGGCAGCAAAAAAGAGCGCAGGCGGATCTACCGCATTGCGCTCTTTTTCATTTTATACCTTACGCAGTACCGACCCAAACATACCTTCAAGCCAAGGGTGATCGTTGGGTGTCTGCCACTGGTTGCACAGTCGCAAGTTTGTGTGGTCACGCATAAGGCGCTCAATCTGTTTTTCATTTTCCTGCACACGCAAGGTGCAGGTTATGTAGGCAAGCTCGCGGCCGGGTTGCAGCAAACCCACCAAGCGCTCAAGAATTTTGTGTTGCAAAAGCTCGTGATCCACAGCTTGTTGTTGCGGTCTGCGGCGTATATCCGGCCTACGGGCCAAAACACCTAGGCCGGAACAAGGTGCATCAACAAGCATACGACCACTCCACTCAGAAAATGGAGGGTTTGCGGCATCCACCAAAAGCAAGGCTGGCTGCGGTAAGGACAAACGTTGGCACTGTCCGGGTAATCCGGCAAGGCGTTGACGACTGCGGTCTGTAGCAAGTGGAACAGCAATGCCGCGCTCAAGCATGGCAACAGATTTACCGCCAAAACCCGCGCAAATGTCCCACACAGGCTCTTTTAGGTCAAAAAAACCCAGCTTTTCCAGTACAAGTTGCGAACCCGCAGATTGATACGATACAGCGCCACATGCCTGCCAATGCGCAAGGGGCATGCTATCAACCTCTGCGGGCATGTCTCCGGGTGCAAAGGCAACGCCCCACTGGCCTACAGCCTCACCCCCGCACGCAAGCAAGGCTGATCGCAACAACACTGCACGATCATGGCTGGCATTAACGCGCAAGGCGCTCCACGGGCGGGCAAAAGAGCGCTGGGCAAGCTGCTCTGCTGCCTCTGAACCGTAGTGCTTGTTCCAATGGCCAACAATCCAAACAGGCAAGGAGTAGAAAAGCGCAAGCTGTTGCGGGCTGTGCTCAGTCCTGCCCTCCCCTGCATAAAAATCCTGCTGCATGGGGGCGTCCGCAAGACGCTGCACAGAGCGCAAAGCACCGTTCACAACCTTTGCCAAACCTTGCCCATATAGGGTGCGGGCTGTTTCAACAGCACTGAACACCGCTGCGTGGTCTGGCACACGATCCTGAAAAAGCAGACCGTACACCGCAAGCCCAAGTACATATTGCAGGGGACGCGGCAAAGCCTGTGGACGTGCCAGCACCTTGGATAAAATAAACGCAATGCGAATTTCAGTGCGCAGGTAACCGTAAACCAACTCTGAACACAAGTTGCGTTCGATGGCTGGCAAGTTGGGCAAGGGATGGGGGCTTCCCAACTCTGGCATGGTGCACGCGCCATGGGCAAGGGCAGTTGCCAAGGCCTGTTGAGCGCTAAGGCCGCCGTCGACCATTAAAAGAGCGCACAAAGCCATATGCCGAGCATTAGGCGACAGCTTGCGGATTTTTGCAGGTAAGGCAGAACACCTTGAATCAGTGGAAAATGCGGATCCGCTCATATTAGGTTCTGCCCTGCATCAAAGGTTTTTTTAAACCAAGAAAAATGCGCACAGCATCTTCAAGGGCGTTCATGGGTACAAGGGTATCGACACAAGGGCCATGAGGACGCTGATTAAGAATGCCAAATACTGGCAATGGATAACTATCCTGAATGCCAGAGGTCAAATCACGCTCACAAGCCACAGCAATAATACAGCGCGGTTTGGTCTGAACTACAATACGTCTGGCAATAGTGCCACCAGTTGCTATGGCAAGGTGCACGCCGTATTTATCGCGCAGGTTGAGCAACTCACCTACTGGGCACTTACCACAACGCTGGCAATTGTCCGGGTCGTGTACAAGCCGGTGAGAACAAAGCGCCTGCTGCACACAGTGCGGCAAAAGCAACAAAAGTTGACCGGGTTTAACAATACACCCACTTGCCAGCACAAGTTCATTGTTTACCTTTATAAAACTGCGCCGCACTCTACTTCTGTCGATTCCAACAAGCTTTGCAAGCAACTCCATAAGGGGAAAAAACAAACGAACAGTAATATGGCGCACACTGCCAACACCAGGCAGAGCTTTACCTGTATAAATGTGAAAAATAAGCAGAAGACAAAGCCATAAAATTGCAGCAATAACAGTCAAACCAACAGCAATACTTAATGAAGGCAACCATGATTGGGTTGAAAAAATACCCACCCAAGGAAGAATAAGAAAAAAAGCGATAACTGCGCAAAGCAACAGACACGAGGCCAGCATAAGCCCGATAAAAACTCGCTTACGCGCCCCGCCGTATTGTTCCGCCGGCAGAGAAAAGGGTGATTTGCGAAACATGGAGCCTCCGCTATTTCAACCCGCAAGAAAAAATTGAGGATACACCAAAAACGGCATAAAAACGGCCCATAGAGATGCGCAAACCCGCAACGCGATACATAGGACGTAAAAAGAAAAAACGAGGCTCAAAAGAGCCTCAGTAATGGTAGGGATTGAACCGAAAAAACTCACTCCCCTACGGCGGGCGCTCTGGCAACACCGCACAAGCCCTTGGGCAAGCCACGCAAAATTCCGTTGAGCAGGTCGCGGGCCGACATGTCCTTCTTGCCTTGGGGCTTGGCAGTTGAAAGCACATACCAATAGTCTGCACACGCAATGCTAAGGCCATCTGCCCCCACATGTACAGAACCGGGTTCAGCACCGCCTGTTGCCTCACCAACCCTTCCGGGTGCAAGAATGAGAGAAAGCGGCAGCCTTTCAACGCCATCGGCATCTGAAGTTTCAAGCACAGTGCGCGCACCGGGCCAAGGTGTTACGCCGCGCACACGGGCATGCACCTGTGCGGCTGGCAGCGACCAGTCGATAAAGCCGTCTTCTTTAAAAATCTTGGGGGCGTAGGTAGCAAGTACGTCATCCTGCTCCACTGCCTTGGCCTTGCCATCCAAAATATCATCAAACACTCGTACAAGCAGCTCTGCACCAAGACCCGCAAGGGCATCGTGCAGCGTACCAGCGGTATGTTCGCCAATGGCAAGGTCATCTGTGGCAAATACCGCCCCAGCATCAAGCTTGCTGACAATGCGCATGATAGAAATGCCGGCACGAGCGTCAGGCTGCCAGCCATCTATCACCGCTCTTTGAATAGGCGCCGCGCCGCGCAAACCGGGCAAAAGCGAGGCATGCACATTGATGGAATCAATCCGGGGCATGGCAAGAACAGCATCGGGCAAAATAAGGCCGTAGGCAGCAACAGCCAAAAGATCGGGCTTAAAAGCGGCCAGTTCGGCCTGAGCCTCTGCACCCTTGAGGCTGGCGGGCTGCAACACGGGTAAACCAAGCTGCAAAGCCAACTTTTTAACGGGCGATTCCGCAAGTTTGTGGCCACGGCCAGCGGGCTTGTCGGGCCGAGTGTACACAGCCACAATTTCGCCACGAGGCCAAGCCGCCAGCCTTTGCAGGCTGGCGGCGGCAAACTCTGGCGTTCCCATGAATACTATACGGCACTTTTGCGTTTGAGCCATTTTTTCACCTTGCTGTCGTACAGGGTGCGGCGCAGTCTGCTTATTTTGTCGATAAACAGTATGCCGTCCAGATGGTCGTATTCATGCTGCATGATAATGGCGGGAAACTCTTCAAGATCCTCTTCAATAATATTGCCGTCCAAATCCATGGCACGCAGATGAACATTGCTCATGCGGTGTACGTCCGCACGGTAGTTCATGGGCACGGAAAGGCAGCCCTCCTGCTCGCTGATCACTTCCTCACCAGAGAGGGTCAGCTCTGGGTTAATGAGCACCCTTGGCTGTTTTTCCTCATCCTTCATGGCGGGATCCATGACAAGCATGCGGATGTTGCGGCCCACCTGCGGGGCAGCAAGGCCCACACCGGGGGCGGCATACATGGTTTCAAGCATGTCTGCCGCGAGCTGGCGGATTTCGTCCGTCACTTCGGTTATGGGTTTGCACACTTCCTTGAGCCCAGGATCAGGATAGGTGACAATATCGAGAATCATGCAGATTTCGCCCCCTATGCTTTTTCGGCAGGAGCGCCGTCCTTTTTCTGCTCTGTGCCGGGCACTTCACGCAGGCGCAGGCCCAGTTCCCTCAACTGACGCGAGGAAACAGTGGAAGGCGCGTCTGTCATGAGGCAGGTGCCCTTTTGCGTCTTGGGGAAGGCAATGACGTCGCGGATACTGGACGAAGAAGTAAGCAGCATCACCAGACGGTCAAGACCAAAGGCCAAACCGCCGTGGGGCGGCGCGCCAAGATCAAGCGCCTGAATGAGGAAGCCAAACTGCTCTTCGGCCTGTTCGGGCGTAAAGCCAAGGGCCTCAAACATGCGGCGCTGTACTTCGCCGGAATGGATACGGATGGAGCCGCCGCCCACTTCGCAGCCGTTAAGCACCATGTCATAGGCACGGGCGCGGGCCTCGGCGGGGTCTGTAACCATCAAATCCATATGGCCGGGCGCGGGTGAGGTAAAGGGATGGTGGCAAGCCACATAGCGCTTGTCTTCCTCGTTGTACTCGTACAGCGGGAAGTCCGTAACCCACAGGAAGTTAAAGCTGTTTTCAGGAATCAGCTTGAGGTGGTTGGCAAGGTGCACGCGCAGGTTACCCAGCGCGGCATTGACCATGGAAGGCTCGCCAGCTTGGAAAAACACAATGTCGCCAATCTGAAGGTCAAGCGCTTCCGCAATGCCCTTGCGTTCTTCGTCCGAAAGGAACTTGGCAATGGGCGACTGCCATTCGTCGGCCTTGATCTTGATCCAAGCCAAGCCCTGAGCGCCGTAAATTTTCACAAATTCGGTAAAGGCGTCGATCTCCTTGCGGGTCATGGATTCGCCGCCGGGAACCTTCATACCCTTGACCAACTGCGCCGTGGCAAACAGCTTAAAGCTTGAACCGCGCACGATTTCGGTAAGATCAACCAGCTCAAGACCAAAACGGGTGTCGGGCTTGTCCACGCCATAGCGGGCCATGGCTTCGTCCCAAGGCATGCGGGGGAACGGCAAGGCAAGTTCCTTACCCATCACGTCCTTGAACACGCGTGCCATAAGGCCTTCGGCAATGCCCATAACCTGTTCTTCGTCGGCAAAGCTCATTTCAAGGTCAACCTGAGTAAACTCTGGCTGACGGTCTGCACGCAGGTCTTCGTCGCGGAAGCAGCGCACTATCTGAAAATAGCGTTCCATGCCAGCCACCATCAGCAGCTGCTTGAACAGCTGGGGCGACTGCGGCAGGGCGAAGAATTCGCCGTTGTTCAGGCGGCTGGGCACAAGAAAGTCGCGCGCGCCTTCGGGCGTGGACTTGGTAAGCACCGGGGTTTCCACTTCCGTAAAGCCGTTGTCATCCAGATAGCAACGGGCGGCCTGCGAAACCTTGTGGCGCAAACGCAGATTGGCCTGCATGCGCGGGCGGCGCAGGTCGAGGTAACGCCACGTAAGGCGCAGGTTTTCACCCGCATCGCTGCGGTCCTCAATGGGGAAAGGCGGCGTTTTGGAAGTATTAAGAAGTTTCCATTCGTAGGCCACAATTTCGATCTGGCCGGTTACCATGTTGGCGTTGACCATACCGTCAGGACGGGGGCGCACCTTGCCCTTGATCGCAAGCACATATTCCGAGCGCAAAATATGAGCATTTTCGTGAGCCGCAGGAGCAATATCGGGGCTGAACACAATCTGGGTTAGCCCGTCGCGGTCGCGCAGGTCGACAAAAATCAGGCCGCCGTGGTCGCGGCGGTACTGCACCCAACCCATCAGGCAAACATCTTCACCATCATTATTGATGGTCAACTGGCCGCATGAATGGCTGCGATGCCAGTCTCCAAGCTCAGTGACGAATTTCTGGTGCTCGCGCTGCACGTCCTGCTGCGCGTCCTGTGTCTGCATCTGTTCAGTCATTGTTGGTTCCCGGTTGCAAGAATTGGAGTACGCCTGTCTGCGGCATGGAGCACTGCTCGCCGCTTTCAAGATTTTTGACGACCACTGTGCCCTGAGCGGCTTCATCGGGGCCTATAATCAAACAATGCTTCGCGCCAGATTTACCGGCTTGACGCATAAGGCTTTTAAAGCCGCCTTCACTGAAATTCATTTCGCCGGTCAGCCCGGCATTGCGCAGATTTTGCGCAAGCAGCCAGCCCTGAGTGCGGCTTTGCGCATCCATGGCCACCAGATAAAAGTCTGAAGCCGCAGCACTGCCCGCGCCCATCATGAGCGCAAGGCGTTCCATGCCGCAGGCAAAACCCACGCCCGGCACGTCTGGGCCGCCAAGGCTTTTCACAAGGCCATCATACCGGCCACCGCCAGCCACCGCTGCCTGAGCGCCAATGCTGCCGCTCACCACTTCAAACGTGGTGCGGCAATAATAATCCAGACCGCGCACCAGCCTGTGGTCAAGCTCATAGGCAAGGCCCTGCCCGTCAAGAAGTTGCAGCACCGTATCAAAGTGCGCGCGGCATTCGGGGCAGTTGTAATCGATAAGCTTGGGCGCGTTATCTGTAATGGCACGGCAGCCGGGTTGCTTGCAGTCGAGCACGCGCAGGGGGTTGGTTTCAACCCTGCGGGCGCAGTCGGGGCAAAGAGCATCACGGTCAACGCCCTTGAGATATTCGAGCAGCGCAGCCTTAAACTTGGGCCGACACTCAGAACAGCCCAGCGAGTTGATCTTGAGCGTCAGGTCTGTAAGCCCAAGGTCAGACAAAAAGCGCAGCAGCATGCTTACCAGCTCTGCATCGGCAATGGGGCTGTGGCTGCCCAGGCACTCGCAGTTTATCTGGTGGAACTGGCGCATGCGGCCTTTTTGCGGGCGCTCGTAGCGAAACATGGGACCAGTGGTAAACAGGCGGCTCACGGGCTCGCGGTTGGTCAACCCGCTTTCAATATAGGCCCGCATGACACCCGCCGTGGCTTCAGGCCGCAGGGTAAGCGAACGCTCCTTGCGGTCAGGAAAGGTGTACATTTCCTTTTGCACTACGTCGGTTTCTTCACCGATGGAGCGGCAGAAAAGCTCGGTAAACTCCAGCAGCGGTGTGCGCAGCTCTACAAAACCATAGCGGCTAAAAACGCCGCGCGCTATATTTTCGATGCGGGTAAACTGGTCGCTGTCAGGCGGAAACATATCCGCAAAACCCTTAATGCGTGCAATACTCATGACTTCCTCATAAAAATCTCGCTGCCGTATAGTGCAATGCAGCGTGAAAGAACTGGTCTACCTTGTGGCGCAGGTGGATTCAAGGCTGAATTTACCGGAGCAGTCGTCACACGGCACAGGGTAATCGCCCGTAAAACAGGCCATGCAGTAATGCTGCGGCTTGCTCACAGAGCCAAGCAGACCATCAATGCTAAGGTAATGCAGCGAATCAACGTCTAGCTTGCGGGTTATTTCTGCCAGATTGTGCTGGGCAGCAATAAGCTCGCCACGCGAAGAAAAGTCTATGCCGTAAAAGCAGGGATGCTTTACCGGCGGGCTAGAAATACGGATGTGCACTTCTTTAGCGCCAAGTTCACGCAGCTTTTTTACGCGTGTCATCATGGTAGTGCCGCGCACAATACTGTCATC
Organism: uncultured Desulfovibrio sp.; assembly: GCA_964413315.1. GTDB lineage: Bacteria > Desulfobacterota > Desulfovibrionia > Desulfovibrionales > Desulfovibrionaceae > Desulfovibrio. The sequence continues at coordinate 14,411 of CAYPRZ010000004.1, forward strand.
GATGATGCAAATGCGTTTACCTTCTATCATCTCGCGCACAGGGTTGATCTTAACCCGCACGCCAAAGCTGCGCATGCTCTGCGAAGGCTGAATAAAGGTACGCCCCACATAGTGGTTGCGTATCATGGCATGCTCATAGGGCAAGCCAGAACGCTGCGCAAAGCCAAGAGCCGGGTAAATACCAGAGTCAGGAAAGGGCATGACATAGTCAACTTCAGGAGCCGATTCGTCTGCCAGATTCCAGCCCATTTTTTTTCGGCACAGGTAAACCTGCTCGTCAAAAATATACGAGTCGGGCCGGGCAAAATAGACCAGTTCAAAAATACACTGGCGCGGTCTTTCGGGCAGGGGGCCCATAAGATGCTCGCTGCGCACACTGTTGCCGTCCACAATAACAATTTCGCCGGGCTCTACAGAGCGCTCAAACTGCGCTTCAAGCAAATCAAAGGCGCAGGTTTCAGAGGCAAAAACGGGGCTGCCGTTCATGCGGCCAAAGGCCAGCGGGTGGAAGCCGTGCGGATCGCGCACAGCAACCATAACACCGTCAACCATCACCAGCAGGCAGTAGGCCCCACGCACACGCGCACAGGTTTCCTTTACCGCGCCGGGCAGGTCATTGTGCCGCAGAGCGCGCACCAGCAGATGCATGAACACTTCTGTGTCGTTGCTGGTAGAAAAGATAGCACCTTCGTTTTCCAGATCTTCGCGCAGTTGGGCCGCGTTGACCAGATTGCCGTTGTGGGCAAGCACCACATCGCGCCCCTTGAAGTGGGCGAGAAAGGGCTGGGCATTACTGCTGGAAGAACGCCCGGTGGTGGAATAACGCACATGGCCAATGGCTGTTTTGCCTGTCAGAGCCTTCAGCGTGGCTTCTGTAAAAACATCGGGCACAAGGCCCATACCCTTGTGTTCGTGCACGCCGTCTGTGTCAAAGCTGACAATACCGGCGCTCTCTTGCCCGCGGTGCTGCTGTGCGTACAAACCGAAATAAGCCAGACGAGCCGCTTCTTCATGGTCGTAAATGCCGAATACGCCGCATTCGTGCTTGATCATAGGCCTTACTTCTTCAGTTTTTTGCGCAGATGCGCAATGCGATTATCAATGACCGACGGATTGGGATAATCGTCGCGGGCCAGTTCAAAGTATTTAAGGGCTTCCTTGGTTTTGCCAAGCTGCTCAAGGGCATCAGCCAGCAAATATCCTGTAAGCCCACGCAGGGTTTTGTCCGGGTCGCTGTCCAGTATCTGCTGGCAAAGGTCTGATACCTCCTGCCAGCGCTCCCTTGCCATGTTTTGGTCGGCAAGGTCATACATGCACATTATTTTGTCGTGATCAGCCAGGGGCAAAGCCAAGCATTGCTGCAAGGTGTCTTCTCCCGCATCAAAACGCCGCAGGTTAAACTGCATGGCCGCAAGCCTGCGGTAGCCGTCCACTGTTTGCTCTGCCGACAACCCGCCAAGACCGATATAGGCGTTCCAAGCATCGGCGGCGCGGCCATAACGGCGCATACCCTCGTTAACCTCGCCCATTCGCCGCAAAATAACGGCGCTGCGGGCGTCGTTATCGGCAAATTCGGCCAGCATGGTTTCAAGACATTCCAGCGTGGCTCGTGGCTCCTGCCCTGCGGCATTAAGCACCACCAGCAGTTGCTGCCACGCCTCCCAGCGCAAATCAGCATCCCGCGCCTCACGCAGATAACGCTCTAACAGCCTTTCGGCAAGTGACCAATTGCGCAAGGATACTGCCGTGCGGGCTGCGGTAAGGTCGTCACCAACCATGCTCTGGTCTTTGCAAGCACATAGAAAGCCCGCAAAAACCAGACACAGACACAAGGCAAGAGCCTTGCCGCAAGCCACACGCAATTTTTTCATCAGCCGGATTTATTCCTCGCCTTCGTCATCGTCAGCGCCGGGGGCATCCACCACCGGAAGCTCGCCAGCGGGGGCAGAAACAAGGCCGCTCATGTCGTCATCTTCCATTTCAGCGCTGGCATCCCTGCCGGTCTGCCCGCCTTCATCCACGCGGTCAAAGCCCACCACGTGCCCGCCTTCGTCGAGGCGCACAAGCATAACGCCCATGGTGGCGCGGCCCTTGCTGCGCACATCGTCAACGCCGATGCGCACGATCTTGTTGGTCGAAGTCAGCAGAATAAGGCCGTCGTTGTCGCGCACGGGCATGGCACCAACCACAGGCCCGGTCTTGCCCGTAACCTTGAAGTTGATAATACCCTTACCGCCGCGCGATTGCAGGCGATAAAGCTCAACGCTGGTACGCTTGCCGTAGCCGTTGGCAGAAATGGACATGATCTCCGTTGTCGTATCAATATCCTTGATGATGACCGCAGCCACCACAAAGTCCTGTCTGCGCAGGGCAATGCCCTTGACGCCCGTGGCAACGCGGCCCATGGGGCGCACATCGTTGCAGGCAAAGCGTATGGAAAAGCCGTCTGCCGTGGCTAAAACTATATGGCTGTTGTCGCGAATGGGCCGTACAACCACAAGCTCGTCGTCCTCACGCAGCCCCACGGCCATAAGGCCCGTCTTGCGGCACTTGGCGTACAGCGAGGCAGATGAACGCTTGATCATGCCGCGCTTGGTAATGAACAGGAAGAACTTGTCTTCGGCAAATTCGCGCAGGGCCAGCACTGTGGTAACCCATTCGCCCTCTTCAAGGGGCAGCAGGTTGTTGATGTGCACACCCTTGGCCGTGCGGCTGCCTTCAGGAACCTGATGCACCTTGAGCTGGTGCATGCGACCCTTATTGGTAAACAGGCAGAGATACTGGTGATTGGTGGTGGTCAAAAATTCCTGCACAAAGTCGTCGTCCGATGTGTGCAGGGCGGCAATACCCTTGCCCCCACGCTTCTGCTGCTGGTAGTTTTCAAGGTTGGTGCGCTTCATGTAGCCACGGCGCGAAAGCGTGATCACTACTTCCTCATCGGGAATAAGGTCTTCAATATCGATGTCTGTCAGGGCTTCGCGCAACACTTCGGTACGGCGGGGGGTAGCAAACGTATCGCGAATTTCTGCAATCTCGCGCTTGAGTTCGCTGCGCAGAACTTCGGAATTTTCCAGAATGGAGCGGTAGAATTCGATCTTCTGGAGTAAATCCTTGTATTCGTTCATCAGTTCTTCGCGCTGCAAACCCGTAAGACGCTGCAACCGCATTTCCAGAATGGCCTTGGCCTGCACTTCGGTAAGAGCAAACCGTTCCATCAGGGCGGTGCGGGCTTCTTCCGGATTAGCTGAAGCACGGATAAGAGCCACCACCTCATCGATATTGTCGATGGCGATGCGCAGACCTTCCAGAATATGGGCGCGTGCTTCGGCCTTTTCCAGATCGTAACGCGTGCGGCGAATAACCACTTCGCGCCTGTGGTCCACAAAGCACGAAAGGGCCGTCTTGAGGTTTAGCAGTTGGGGGCGGTTGTCCACCACGGCCAGCATGTTGATGCCAAAGCTCGTTTCCAGCGGCGTAAACTTGTACAGGGCATTGACCACAATGTCGGGAATAGTGCCGCGCTTGAGGTCAATGACCACGCGTATGCCCTTGCGGTCAGATTCGTCGCGCAGGTCGGTAATGCCGTCAATCTTGCGGTCGTTGACAAGGGCAGCGATTTTTTCCACCAGCGAGCTCTTGTTGAGCCCAAAGGGAATCTCGCGGATAATAATGCTCTGCGCGCCCTTTTTGCGGTCTTCAATCTCTATGCGGCCGCGCACCTTAACTGTGCCACGCCCGGTGTGATAGGCATCGTACAGGCCCTTACCCGCGTAAACATACCCTCTGGTGGGAAAGTCCGGGCCTTTCACAAAGTCCATGAGGTCGTCAACGCTGCACTGCGGGTTGTCGAGCAAGAGTTGCAAGGCATCGCACAGTTCGCCCAAGTTGTGGGGCGGAATATTGGTGGCCATACCCACGGCAATACCAGAGCTGCCGTTGAGCAGCAGGTTAGGAACCTTGCTCGGCATGACCGTGGGTTCCTGAAGGGTATTATCGTAGTTGGGGCGATAATCTACGGTATTCTTGTCCAGATCATTCAAGAACTCTTGGGCAAGCTTAGACATGCGCACTTCGGTGTAACGCATGGCAGCAGCGGCATCGCCGTCAATGGAGCCAAAGTTGCCCTGACCGTCCACCAGAGGATCGCGCATGGAAAATTCCTGCGCCATGCGCACCAGCGCATCATACACGGCAGAGTCGCCGTGCGGGTGGTATTTACCGATAACGTCACCGACGATACGGGCGGACTTTTTGTGCGGACGGTTGTAGTTGTTGGCAAGCTCGTACTGCGCAAAAAGAATACGCCTATGTACTGGCTTTAGGCCGTCACGCGCATCGGGAATGGCACGTCCGATGATGACCGAAAGGGAATACTCCAGATACGATTTGCGGAGTTCTGTTTCTATGCTTATCTGCGGCTGCTGCATATCTGCCACTGCGGGCCTCGCTGCTGTTATTGTGGGGAAGAGAGGCATGCCTCCCTGCTAGAAGGTTTTTGGCCTTCATAAACCCCATTTTATATTCATGCTGCCCAAACCGTGCATCAAGCACTGTCATGCAGCACATCAATCTAAATATCACACGCGGGTGTGGGGCAGGCTACTCGCCGATCTTCCTGACCCACACCCGTTATCCTTAAATATCCAGATCCTGTACGGCCAAGGCGTTACGCTCGATAAACTCGCGGCGCGGTTCAACACGGTCGCCCATAAGTTCCACAAAGGCGTCAGAGGCCTCGTTGGCGTCTTCTACCGATACCTGCAAGAGCACGCGGTTTTCAGGATTCATGGTGGTAACCCAGAGCTGGTCGGGGTTCATTTCGCCAAGACCCTTGTAGCGCTGGATGTTGATACCCCTGCGGGCCTCATCAAGCACCATGCGTATAAGCGTAAACTGGTCTTCTGCGGCGACTTCGCCGTCTTTTTTGCGCAGGGTAAAGCTAAACGAACCGCACTGACTGCGCAGCTCGTCAAAGAGCTGCCAAGCCTGCTTGTACAGACGCGAGGAAAAGAACTCCATGCCCCTGCGGGTGTGATGCCCGCCGGTATTTACAAACACGGCAAACAGGCGTTCTTCTTCGTCTTCGCTCTTTTCGCGCTCAAGGGTCAGCATATAGCCGTGCTCGTTGAGCCAGCCGGTAAGCTCGCTGTCCTGATTCTCAAGGCTCTGGGCGTCTATCTGCTTGGCGTAGGTTACAAGCGCCATAAAGAGGTCACGCGGCGTACCTGCCATTTCGGCATCGTTTACACGGCCCTCAAGCTTTTCAATGTGCTCCATGAGGCCAATAAGCTCTTTGCCCGTGTAAACCTTGCCGCTGGTAGCCACAACGGCCACATCCTCACTCACGCGGCTGAGCAGAAACTCGTTGAGCGCCGGGTCGTCCTTGATGAACTTTTCCATGCGCGAGTTGTGCACGCGGTACAGAGGCGGCTGGGCAATGTAGACAAAGCCCCGCTCCACCATCTCCTGATACTGCCTAAAGAAAAAGGTCAGCAGCAGGGTGCGGATGTGCGCTCCGTCCACGTCGGCGTCTGTCATGATGATAATTTTATGGTAGCGCAGTTTGTCGAGGTCGGTGTCTTCCTCGCCAATGCCCGCGCCCATGGCGGTAATGAGGGCCTTTACTTCCTTATTGGCAAGCATTTTGTCAAAGCGGGTGCGTTCCGTATTCAGAATTTTGCCGCGCAGGGGCAAAATAGCCTGATTTTTGGGGTTGCGCCCCTGCTTTGCAGAACCACCGGCCGAATCACCTTCCACGATGAACAGTTCGGATTCAACAGGGTCCTTGCTCTGGCAGTCGGCCAGTTTGCCGGGCAGCGAGTTGTCAGAAAGCGCGCCCTTGCGGCGCACCAGTTCTTTGGCGCGGCGGGCAGCATCGCGGGCGCGGGCAGCGTCCACGGCCTTGTCGATAATGAGGCGAATATCCTTGGGATTTTCCTCAAAATAGATATTAAGGCGGTCGTACACCACACCGGCCACCAGACCGGCAATTTCGCTGTTGCCAAGCTTAGTCTTGGTTTGGCCTTCAAACTGCGGCTGCGGCAGCTTGACGCTGATAACGGCGGTGAGCCCCTCGCGCACGTCGTCGCCCGACAGTGAGGTGTTCTTCATCTTTTTGACCAGATCAGCCTGGCCCTTGATGTAGCCGTTGATGGCGCGGGTAAGCGCAGTGCGGAAGCCCACAAGGTGGGTGCCGCCTTCCTTGGTGCGGATGTTGTTGGCAAAGGTGAAAATGTTTTCCTTGTACCCGGCATTGTATTGCAGGGCAAAGTCAACGGTCACATTGTCAACTACGCCTTCACCAAAGATAATGGGGTGAATACCCTGCTCGCCAGAGTTGAGATCGCCCACAAACTGGCGAATACCGCCCTCTGCATGGAAAACATGGGTTTCGCCAATGCGCTCGTCGATGCACTCGATGGTCAGGCCCTTGTTAAGATAGGCCAGCTCTTCAAAGCGCTTCTTCAATGTTTCATATGAAAACTCAAGAACCTCAAAAATTTCTTCGTCAGGCTTAAAGCGCACGGTAGTGCCGTGCCCTTCAACAAAGCCCTCGCTGATGACAACCAATTCGTCCTGCGGTACGCCACGGGCATAGTGCTGACGGTAGCGTTTGCCATTGCGGCGCACGGTAACGGTAAGTTCTTCAGAAAGGGCATTGACGCAAGAAACGCCAACGCCATGAAGACCGCCCGAAACCTTGTAGCTTGAGTTGTCAAACTTGCCGCCAGCGTGCAGCTTGGTCATGACCACCTGCACGGCGGGCACGCCTTCCTTGGGGTGAATATCTACAGGAATGCCGCGCCCGTCATCGCGCACGGTAACGCTGTTGTCTGCATGCAGAATAACGGTGACCCGCGAGCAAAAGCCAGCCATGGCTTCGTCGATGGAGTTGTCCACTACCTCGTAGACCAGATGGTGCAGGCCGCGTGCGTCTGTAGAGCCGATGTACATGGCCGGGCGCTTGCGCACAGCCGAGAGGCCTTCCAGAATGGTAATGGAAGAGGCGTTGTACCCGCCGTTGCCGGTTTCAGGAGCCATTAAACGTCTTCCTCGCTATAGTAGGTCGTTTCAGAAACCTTCATGGGCATGATAATAACCGTGTAATCGGTGTCATCGCCACCGCGTATGCCGCAGGGGCCTTCAGAACCGGTAAGCATCATGTCGATCTTTGCAGAAACAAAGTGTCCCAGCACGTCAAGCAGGTTGCGCGTGGGGAAGGCAATGCGCTTTATATCGCCGTTATAGGTAACCTCAAGGCTTTCATTGGCCGAACCCACATCCTGCCCTTGGGCAGAAAGCAGAGCCTCGCCAGCGGTCAGATCCATGTAGGTGCAGCGGTCGCTCTCGGTATTAAAAATGAGAATACGGCCAAGTGCCTCAATGGTTTCCTTGCGGGCCAGAGTCATGGGGTACATGTCTTCGCTGGCCAGCTTGCTCATAAAAATATTGTAGTCGGGGTATTCGTGCGCGGCACGGGGCAGGCTGAGCGTTTCTGCACCGTCAAGGCTGCGCAGGTACAGGCGCTTGTCTGTAATGTTGAGTTCTATTTCGTCCACGCCAAGCCATTTTTTAATGTCTTGCAGGTACTTTTTCTGAATCAGCATGCCAGATTCGGGCAAGCGCTCGGCCAGCTCGTCGTGGGTAAAGGATACCAAGGCAAACTGGTGGCCGTTGAGGCCGCACACGTCAATGCGTCCGTTGCCTTTCGGCTTCATGCACAGGCAGGCAATGGCGTCCATGGCATCGTCGTCACTGATGCAAAAGGCCACCTTGTCCAGAATATCCTGCAAAAAGTCACCAGACCATGTAACGGCGTTTTCAGCAGGGAAGGCAGAAAAATTCTGAAACCACTCTGCCCCGCTCACAGGCAGCTTGTAGGTGCGGCGACCCTGCTCGATCAGCAGATTGCCAGAAGCCTCATCAAGAGTGAGGTGCAACACGCCCGTGGGCAGCTGACGCACAAGATCAACAAAGGCTCTGCCCTGAACACCTATAAGGCCAGGCTTGGCAACCTCAGCAGGGTAACGCCCGGTAAATTCAATGTTGGCGTCGGTGGACATGACAGAAAGACTGCCTTCTTCAGCCTTAAGCCAGATGGAACGCAGATACTGCGCCCCTGCCTTGGCGGGAATGATGGCAGCCGCTTTCAAAAGGCCTTCGATGATTTGCTCTTTGTTTACAGTAAGTTTCATATCTTTTTTCCTTACTATTATTGGCTTCTGTAACTATGTTCTTAAAGCACGTAACATGCTTTTTTTATTTGAAATCCGCTGGAACATTCCAGCTTGTTCTCTGGGAACAGCCCGAACATTTTGCTGTCATTTGGTGAAGTTGGCCCGACATTATTGTGTCTTAAGCTCCAGTTCTGTCACCAGCTGTTGGAGCGCTTTGTCACTAACTAGAATTTTCTTAATCTTTTTAATAGCATGTATGACAGTGCTATGGTCCTTTCCGCCAAAAGCTCGGCCAAGCTCTGGGTACGAAAGCCCAAGTTTGCGCCGGCAAATATACATGGAAACCTGCCGGGCCAAAACAAGGTCTGGTCGGCGTTTGCCGCCAAGCACATCCTCTGGGCGCAGGTTCATGGTACGTGCCACTTCGCCAAGAATTTCAAGGCAGCCAGGGGTTTTGTCTGCCACGCCCGTGCGCACAATGTTCTCAAGGTCGGCCTGAGACAGCTCGCAGCCCGTAACAGAACAAAAAGCCACAACCTTGAGCAGCAGGCCTTGCAACAGCCTGAACTGTGAACAGCGCTGGGCTATGTACAGCAACTGGTCGCGCGAAAGGCTCATGTTGCGCTCTTTGCACATGGCCTGCAAATAGCGCATGCGCACGTCAAGGTCGGGCTCCATGAGCTCCACAACCAGACCGCTCTCAAGGCGTGAGCGCAGCCGCTCGTCCAGTGTCTTGAGCGTCTGGGGCTGGCCTGTACAGGCAAATACCATCTGCCCGCCCCTGCGTGCCCCGGCGGTAAGGCTTGCAGCGTTAGGGCAGGCATCAATGCAGGACACAAGTTTCTGCTGCCACGCACTCTGCCCGGCAATATCCTGTATGTCGTCCAGCAGCAGCACATCGCACTGTTGCCAGAAAAGTTCTGGGTGGCGCACCCAGGCTGGATTGTCGGCGCAAAATCGTGCTGCCGAGGCAAGGATAACGCGGTTGCCTGTCTGCCCTTGTCTGAGGGTTGCAGCCATCGACCGCAAAATGTGGCTTTTGCCCGTGCCGCTGTGGCCACAAAGCAAAAATGGGTTATACGCAACACCTGCCCTTTGCTCGGCTATTTCCTTGGCGGCCGCCAGTGGAAAAGCGTTTTTTGCGTTGGCAATAAAGGCAGTAAATGCATCGTTTTCGTTCTTGGGCGCTGCCGCAGATAGGGTGCGCACCGTAAGGTCAGAAATTTCCCGGCTGGAACCTTCTTGCCTGTTGTTTTGCTGTTCCGCACCTTGAGAAGGCCACGGCTGTGCATGCCCCAGTGCCGGGCCGAGTGTGGGCTGCTCATATACAATGTGCGGAAGCTGTGCGTCGGCAAAACGGCAGGAAAGCGCCTGTTCAAAAAGATCGCGCTTGTGCTGGCTGAACCACGCGGCAAAATAAAAGTGGGGAAAACCAACATGCAGCGTATGGCCATCTTGCCGCAGGGTAAGGGATTCCAGCCAGTCTCCCCTATCTTCGGCCTTTTGCAGAGCCAGTATGTCCCGCAACTCGTTTTTCAGCATAGCGTGCATGGCCTGTCCATAGGCCTGTGGATAACGGTTCCTTCTGCGTGCAGTGCTGAGTGACCGGATTTTTGGCAGGGCCAACAAGCCTTGCGCGCCGGATTTAGCGCGGTTCACGCCGTGAAGGAGCAAAGAACAGGCATACCATAAAGCATAAAATGAAACAAGTGCCGCTAGGCTGGGGCAGCGGATGGAAAATCTCCCTTAAGCAAGGGATATGCGTGCCTAAAAAAGCTGCCTGAATTTTTTGCAGAGCGATGCGTGTGGCAGGATCTGTGAGATGTGTAATTGGCTGCATTACCTGTGAAAAGTTGTGAAAAACCCGCTGGGGAAAACATGCTGGCTGGACAATGAACACCACGGCAGGTATATGTTCAGCATGTCTTTGATCAAAAAACTCTGCTTGGTCGGTGTGGCCCTGTTATTGCTTCTTGCAGGCGTGTTTGCTTGGCACAAGGGGCTGTCCCCTTTTGATGGGCGCTTGAACACTGCTGAGGAGCAGGCTGAAGCTAACAAGCCTGATTCTGCTGCAAAACCTGAGGGCGATTCTGCTTCAGGCGAAAGCGCGCAGCAACATGCTGATTCTGTTGCAGATAATGCTGCAGAAAGTAAGGCATCGGAAGATACCGAAGCAAAAACCGCCGATGAAGCTTCGGGTGACAAGCCCACAGCTGAGGCCGATTCTGCTGCAAGCCCCACCACCGACGAAGAAGGCGCTGCCCCCGGCGAGGCCGTTGTTCGTGGAACGGTGGAAAAAGGCGACACGGTCATAAAGATGCTTGCCGGGGCAGACAGTCAGGCAGCACAGGATTACATAAATGCGGCCAAAAGGGTTTTTTCCATGCGGGCCTTCCGCGATGGGCAGCCCTATGTGGTGGTGACCGATGCGGCCACTGGCAAGGTAAAGCGTTTTGAGTACGAAATTGACAGCCGCCGCAGATTGGTGGTTGAGGGCATTGAACAGCCCGTGGCCCGCGTAGAGGCCATTGAGTATACTACCCTGCTCAACACCGTAAACGCCGTTATTGACGACAACCTGTTTCAGGCTGTGGCAGACGCGGGCGAACGGCCACAGCTGGCCTTGAGGCTGGCAGAACTTTTTGGATCAGAGATCAACTTTATCCGTGATCTTCAAGAAGGTGACTCTTTTTCCGTGCTGGTAGAAAAGCGCTACCGTGACGGCGAATACAAGGGTTATGGACGCATTTTGGCCGCCCATTTCACCAACAAGGGCAAGACTTTTGAAGCCTATCTGTTCCGCGAGGGCAGCAGAAGCGCCAGTTATTATAACAGCAAGGGCGAAAATGTTCGCAAATCGCTTTTGCAGGCTCCGCTGGCTTTTACGCGGGTAACCTCGCGGTTTACAAAAAACCGGCTGCATCCCATCTTGGGATATACACGGCCCCATGAAGGTGTGGACTACGCCGCCCCCACGGGAACGCCGGTAAAGGCCGTGGGCGAAGGCGTTGTTACGCAGCGCGGGTGGTCTGGCGGGTACGGCAATCAGGTTATTGTGCGCCACGGCGGCGGCTTGGAATCTTTGTACGCGCATCTGTCTGGCTATGCACGCGGGCTGAAAACCGGGCAAAAGGTACGGCAGGGTGAGGTTATCGGTTTTGTGGGCATGACAGGCCTTGCCACGGGCCCGCATCTGGATTTCAGGCTGCGGCAGAGCGGCAAATTTATCAATCCTGCCAAGGCCATCAACCCACGTGGCGAGCCAGTGAGCAAGGATGCCATGGCTGCCTTTGAAAAGGTGATGGCTCAAGAGCTTGCCCTGCTTAAGGGCCAGCAGAGCGCGGCAGAATACACGGTAGACAGCATAGTGCCCGACCAAATGGAGCAGCCACAGCCCGAAAAAGCCGCCGAGCCCGAAAAAAAGGCCGAAAAACGCAAAAAGAAGCGCAAAGATTAGTGCGTGAATTTTGCAAAAAATCGGCATAGGCTGTGTAAAAGACGCCAAACTGTTTGGCACGGGTGGCAAGGCAACGGCATTTTGCATGCAGGAGGAGTGGTATGACCCATTATGATCCTGTATCCGGCGTGACCTTTGTTGTTGTGGACAGTATGCCCGACAATCCATGCCCCATTGTTTATTATCCTTCCATCATGGGCGACAGCACGGCTGCCATTGATGTTCTGTTTCAGGAAGAAAGCGCAAAATCCTTTATGCAGACCCAGTGGCGGCATTCTGCGGCCAATCTGAACGGCGTTGGTAACATCGCCAGCGGCTGGGCTTAATACCCTTTTAACCCCCTTTTTGCCCGCAAGTGACTGAACACGCCCTGTTTTGGGCCTGAGCGGTTGCATTGTGAAGCGCGAAACGATACACAAATTCTCATGTCATCGCGCCGTCTGCTATTTCTTACCCCCGCTCAGGCAGTTACTGCCGTCTTTCCCGCGTTGCGCAATGCGGGTTTTGAGCTTGGCATTGCAGAAAATCTCAAGGGCGCTTCTGTTTTTATCAAAAAATCCGGGCCGGATGTCATATTCTCGCGCCCTTCCCTTCCCGGTTTTAAGGTTGAAGACCTGCTGGCCGTAGGCGCCGAAGACCCCAATTTTCCCCCGGTTATTGTTATTACCGACAAGGGCAGCGCCGAAGAAGCCGAGAGACTTCTGAGCCTTGGTGCGCGCGATTACTGGCTAGAACCCCTCGATGTGGAGCGCATTGCCGCTGTAGCTGGACAAAAACGCAAAACGGCTGCCGTACCAGCTGTTTCTACCCTTGGTGGGCACAAACCCCGTACAGAGGGTTCTGGCCCGCGTATTGTGGGCGAGCACCCAGCCATAGCCCGTGTGCTGCAACTGGCGCGTCAGGTTGCAGGATCGCGCGCAACCGTGCTGATCACCGGCGAATCTGGCACAGGCAAAGAGATGTTTGCCCGTTACCTGCACGCCATGAGCAAACGCGCCGATCAGCCCTTTGTAGCTGTAAACTGCGCGGCCCTGCCAGAACATCTGCTGGAAAGTGAACTTTTTGGCCACGAAAAAGGCGCGTTTACCGGTGCCATTGCGCGCAAACCCGGCAAGTTTGAGCTGGCTGACGGCGGCACGCTGCTGCTGGACGAAATTTCAGAAATGGACATGGCCCTGCAAGCCAAACTGCTGCGTGTGCTGCAAGAAGGCGAGATAGACCGCGTGGGCGGTACGGAAACCATCAAGGTTGACGTGCGTGTGCTTGCCACCACCAACCGTGATCTTGAGGGCTGGGTTAAAGAAGGCAAGTTCCGTCAGGACTTGTACTTTCGACTCAATGTCATTCCGCTGCGTCTGCCATCGCTGCGCGAGCGCGGCGACGATGTGCTGCAACTGGCGCACTTTTTTATGAATATGTACACGCGTGAATACCAGTTGCCTGTTTCGCCGCTTGCTGAAAGCGCGGTGACGTGGTTACAGCAATATGATTTTCCCGGTAACGTGCGCGAGTTGCAAAACTTGATGGAACGCGCAGTGCTGCTGGCCAACGGCAGACCCGTTGAACCCTGCCATTTTTTGCTGGAAAATGATGACTGGCCGCTGTTTGAAGAAGACTCCCCCGCAGCCAGCTCAGCTGCCAGCCCAAGTGCCGCCGTTAGCGCAGCAGAAGAAGCCCTTGCCATGGCAGCCGGGTCTGCCTTGCACGCAAGTACAGATGCCTTGAACTCTGATAACGCGCTTTCAGGCTCTGTTGCCGGGTCGCCTGCTGTGGCTGATGCCCGCATGCAAGGGGCGGTTATTCCGCTGCACGAAATGGAACGCATCATGATTCTCAAGGGGCTTGAGGTCACCGCTGGCAACCGCACTCAGGCCGCTGACCTGCTGGGCATTTCGGTGCGCACGCTGCGCAATAAGCTCAACGAATACCGCGCTGCGGGGCATCCCATAGACTGATACGTGCCCCCACTATGGCTCAGCCTGATATGGCAAAGGACTTTGCCAATTAATCAGCAGGTCAGTTATTCCTGAAATATTGGGAGAGCTGGCCTTATTTTTATGTAGGGCTGCAACCCCGCCGCTCAAGATGCGCAAACCTTGCATAAGAGGCAAGACTTGTCGGGGTGCTGGCCCATAACAGCATAATTCAGGTATTTTCCTGCCTGGTGTTCCTGTTGTTGAGTTTCGTACAGTTTGCGCATATGATCCCTCCCTATCTTTTTGGAAATACCGCATCTCGGAGTAAGCATGCTTGAGTATATCCGTTCAAATTCACAGTCTCTTGGTGTCAAACTGGCCTTTGGCCTGATCATTCTCGTCTTCGTTTTTTGGGGCGTGGGCAGCATGAAGGATAGCGGCGCGGGCAACCTCGTTGCCTCAGTTAACGGCGAACCCATCACCATACGCGATTTTGAGCTGGCCTACCGCAACGCGGAAGAAGGTGTGCTGCGCAATAATCCCGGCGTTTCGCGTGAGCAGGTGCGTCAGGGTCTTGGCCGTCAGGTGCTGCGCGACCTTATTAGTCAGGCATTGGTGCGGCAGGAAGCCGCCCGTGCTGGCATTACGGTTACCCCTCTCGAACTGCGCATAGCCATTGGTCAGGTTCCTGCCTTTCAGAACGCCAGTGGGCAGTTTGATGCCACAGCGTACAAACGTGTGCTTGAAATGCAGCGCATTGCTCCCGCCAAGTACGAGCATGACATGAGCGAAGATATGTTGCGCCAAAAGCTTTTTGCCTTGGTCACTGGCGCTGCATGGCACGACCCGGCAGAAGCGCAGAACCGCTACAACTTCCTGCGTGAGCAGCGCGTGCCCGACTATATTTTTGTTCCCGCCGCCGAATTCATGGCCGGAGCCAAGCCTTCAGATGCCGAAGTGGTCGCCTATTACGACAGCCACAAGAGTGAATTTGCCGTGCCGCCCAAGGTGGACGTAGCCTATATTCGCCTTACGCCCGAAACGCTGGTCAAGGCCGAATCCATCGGCGAAGCCGATGCCCGCAAGTGGTATGAAGCCAATCTTTCGCGCTTTAACCAGCAGGAAGAAATCAAGGCCGCGCATATTCTTGTGCCTCTGGCAGAAGACGCCCCCGAAGCGGACGTAAAGAAAGCTCAGGAAACTGCGGCTGCCATTGAAAAAGAACTCAAGAGCGGCAAAAGCTTTGCTGATGTGGCCAATGCCCACAACGGCCCCAATGCCGCCGGCCCCGGCGGTGAGCTTGGCTGGCTCAAGCGTGGCACCACAGTCAAGCCCTTTGAGGACGCGGCCTTTGCCCTTGAAGCTGGCAAGGTTTCTGCCCCGGTGCGCAGCCAGTTTGGTCTGCACATTATCAAGGTGGAAGAAAAGAAAGGCGGCGGCACGCAGTCCTTTGCCGATGTGGCAGCCCAGGTGCGCGCGGCCATGGCCAAGGAGCAGGGCGCCGACAAGCTGCGCGACGTGCTCGACAACCTCATTGAAGACAATATTCTCGGCAAGCCGCTTGAAAAGAGCGCTCAGGCCTTGGGGCTTGAAGCGCAGCAGACCGGCCTTGCCACTGCGCAGGAATTGCAGCAGAAGACGGGCGTAACGGCAGAAGGCGCAGCCGCCCTTGAAAAAACACCGGCCAATTCGCCAGTAGACAGAGCCCTTGAAGCTGGCGATGCCTATGTGGTTGCCCGTGTGCTTAAGGCCGAGCCCGCATCTACCCTGCCCCTTGAGGCCGTGAAAGAAAAGATTGTTGCCCGTTTGCAGGGCGAAAAGGCGCTGGCCGAGGCCATGCGCACAGCTGCCGAACGCCGCAAGAGCCTTACCGACGGCGCCATCAACCCCACGCTCAAGACGGCCATGGGCATCAAGACCGCCAATCCTATGGATCGCAGCGGCAGCTTGGCTGACTTTGGCCCCGATCCAGAACTGGCCGCCGCCGTGTTCAGCGCCAAGGTGGGCCAGTGGTTGCCCGCAGCCTTTGCCGTCAACAGCGCCAAAGAAGGCCAAGGCGCTGTGCTTGTGCACGTGGGCGCTGTGCAGCCACCCGACCCGGCAGAATGGGACATGATCAAGGACATCATGGCTAATGCCGTGGAACGTGAGCGGGTTCAGGGTCTGTACGAAACCTTTATGCAGCGTCTGCTTTCAACCGCCAAGGTTGAAGTGCTCAACATGGACATTGTGGACAGAAAGAACATGTAGAGCCGCACGGCGCGGATAAAGCTTCTGCGCCGGGGCTTGCAGCAACGTGGCCAGTATTATAATGGACCGGAACCGCACCAGCGGTTCCGGCCTTGCATATTTCCCCACATTCCCGCCCTTCTGACGGACGGGATGTTTACAAAACGACATACCTACCTATTCTTCATAGAGCGACCAGTGTGGTCTGTGACCGGGCCTTGCCCGGCATGAAAGGAGGCACTTTATGTGCGGCATTATCGGTTATGCGGGTCATAGGCCTGCTGTTCCCGTTGTGGTTGAAGGCCTGCGCCGTCTGGAATATCGCGGGTACGACTCTGCTGGCGTGGCCTTTGCCCGTCAGGGGGGGCTGCATGTGGTGCGCGCCACGGGCAAGCTGGCTGCGCTGGAAGAAAAGCTGGCCACAGAAGAAGGCATCACCACGCCTACCAGCGCCATGGGCCACACCCGTTGGGCTACCCACGGTGTGCCCGCCGAGCGCAATGCCCATCCCCACTGCTCCAATGACGGCTCGCTGGCCATCGTGCACAACGGCATCATTGAGAATTATCAGGAAATCAAGGCAGACCTTACGGCCAAGGGCTATACCTTTAGCTCTGAAACAGACACAGAAGTGCTGGTGAACCTTATTGCCGAGCGCCGCAAAACAGAGCCCGACCTGCTGCACGCCTTTGCCGCCGCCCTGCGCGAGGCCCACGGCGCTTATGCCGTCTGCCTTATGGACAAGGACGAACCCGGTGTCATCTATGCCGCGCGCATGTCTGCCCCGCTTATTTTTGGTCAGGGCACGGGCGAAAATTTTGTGGCCTCCGACATTCCGGCCTTTCTGCCCTACACCCGTCAGGTGGTCTTTCTTGAAGACGGCGAGCTGGTACGCGCCACGGCTTCGGATTTTTCCATAATGCGCCTCAAGGATCTGAGCCCGGTGCAGCCCGAAGCCCAGACCATTCAATGGGACATGCAGGCAGCGCAAAAGGGCGGCTACCGCCACTTTATGCTCAAGGAAATTTTTGAGCAGCCCC
>CAYPRZ010000005.1:0-7338 GCA_964413315.1 uncultured Desulfovibrio sp.
GCAGGGCGTGGGTGGCGGCGTGGCGCAGCTTGTCGATGTCGTCGTTGATGGACGAATCTTTTTCAATATAGGTGTCAGAGGCGGGAACATAGGCCTCTGGCTGGTAATAATCGTAATAGCTGACAAAATATTCCACAGCATTGCGCGGAAACAGCTCGCGAAACTCGCCGTACAACTGGGCGGCCAGCGTTTTGTTGGGGGCCAGCACAAGGGCCGGGCGGTTGCAGCGGGCAATGACATTGGCCATGCTGAATGTTTTGCCAGAGCCGGTAACGCCCAGCAAAACCTGAGCGGGAACCCCGGCCTCAATATTATCCACAAGGGCGCTGATGGCCGTGGGCTGGTCGCCCGTGGGTGTATATGCCGTTTCAAGGCTGAAAGGGATGATCTGATTATCTTCCATAATATTGCGTTTTGGAGTAAGAGGACAGGATTACATCAATAACGAACGGGAATTGCCATGGAAAAAATCTTTGTACCTTCTCAGATAGATCTGCCCATCGACCGTATTTTCATTGTGGCCGCAACCCTCAGCACCTTCAAGGGCTGCCGCCATGTGGACGTGCAGATTTTCCGCCCCGGCGCAACCGACGCCGAGCTGGAAGCCATCAAGGGGCTTGGCCTTGTGGCTCCTGTTGATCCTTCTGTTCCGGCAGAAGTGTTGCAGGGCGCTACCGAAGAAGCCGCTCTGCGCTGCGTACTTGAATCCTTCACCGCCGAAGAAAGCCACGAGCTGGTTGAATACCTTGAAAAGCGCTATGCCGACCAGATTGAAAAAATCACGATCTGCCCGCTCGACCTGCCCGTGCCCTTTGGCGTTGCGCCGCTGGCTGGCATTGGCGAAGGCAAGACCACGGGCTTTATCCGCTTTGACGCGGTGCGCGACTACCCGCTGTCCTTTCCGGCTCAGGGTTTTTACGATCTGGCCAGCCAAAAGCCGTCTGACGGCGAATAGCTGTACACAAGCCCCCAAGGCAGCCACGGAAACGGCACATTGTTTCCAGCCATTTCAGGCGTTGCGCACCCGTGCGCAGCGCCTGTTTGCGTTTGCGGGGCCAAGGCGCGCTTAAGCTCGGCCTGAAATGCCGCACGCGGCAGCATTACCCCGCCCATACGCATAATGTGCGGCGTTTCCTGCTGGCAATCAAGCAGGGTTGCCCCACGCTGGCGCAGCAGGGCCACCAGTCCGGCAAGCGCCGCACGCGAAGCTTCGGACACGGTGTGGAACATGGATTCGCCAAAAAAGGCCCGCCCAAGCGCCACGCCATACAGCCCGCCCACCAACTCTCCATCGTACCATGCCTCGATGGAATGGGCATAGCCCAAGGCGTGCAGGTCTTCGTAGGCGCGCATCATGTCGTCGATGATCCACGTTCCGCCCTCTTTGTCGCGCGGGGTGGCGCAGGCGCGGATAACCCGGCCAAAGGCGGCATTATGGGTCAGTTCAAAAGGATGGAGCCGCAGCTTGCGGGCGCTGCGCGACGGCAGACGGAATCCATCAAGCGGCATGACGCAACGGGGGTCGGGCGACCACCAAAGTATGGGCACCCCCTGTGAATACCAAGGAAAAATTCCACGGCTGTAGGCTGCGATCAGGCGTTCTGGCCGCAGATCGCCGCCCATGCACAGCAAACCGTCTTCACGGGCTGATTCTGGCGGCGGAAATTGAGAGGCCAGTGCCGTAAATGCCCCAATCATGGCATCCTTTGCCCACAGAGTAACCTGTGAATATTTGCGGGTGAGGGGCGAAAAACGTAAAACCTCGCCAATGTAAACAGGCCGGAGCTACCGCACACGGTAACAGCTCCGGCCTGCCTTGTAATCCGGTTATCAGGCATCTACTGGCACAGGCTTGCGGTTTTTGGCCGCAATGCCCGCATGTTCAAGCACCAGCTCATCGTCCTTGAGGCCCAGCCTAGCCGTGCCGCCCTTTTTGAGTGCACCAAACAGCAGCTCGTGCGCCAAACGGTCTTCCAGCTCAGTGCGCAGCAGACGGCGCAGGGGCCGTGCGCCCATGGCAGGATCAAAGCCCTTGCGGGCCAGCCACTTGCGGGCGCTTTCGCTCAACGTCAGCGTCACGCCACGGTGCTCAAGACTGGTGCGAATTTCGGCCACAAACTTGTCCACAATGCGCAGCATCATGGGTTCTGTAAGACTGCCAAAGGGTACCAATGCGTCCAGCCGGTTGCGGAATTCGGGGCTAAAAGTGTTTTCCACAGCCTTTAAACCCTTGTGTGCCGCATCCTGCGGGGCCGTGCCGCCAAAGCCCATGGCGGGCCTCGACATTTCAAAGGCCCCGGCGTTGGAGGTCATAATAAGTATAACGTGCGAAAAATCCGTCTTGCGGCCCGTGTTATCAGTCAGCGTGGCGTAGTCCATGACCTGAAGCAGCACGTTGAAGATGTCCGGGTGGGCTTTTTCCACTTCGTCGAGCAACACCACTGAGTACGGAGCCTTGCGTACCGCCTCTGTCATAAGCCCGCCCTGATCAAAGCCCACATAGCCGGGAGGCGCACCGATAAGCCGCGAAACAGAGTGCTTTTCCATGTATTCGCTCATGTCGTAGCGCAGAAATTCCACGCCCATAAACTTGGCAAGGCTGCGGGCCACCTCTGTTTTGCCCACGCCCGTGGGCCCGTAGAACAGAAAAGCCCCTGCGGGTCGCTGTTCCTGCCCAAGACCCGCGCGGGCGCGCAAGATGGCGCGCACGGTCAGCTCAATGGCTTTTTCCTGCCCAAATACAAGATTCTTGAGGTCTTTTTCAAGCGTTGCCAGCTTGTTGCGTTCCTTGCCCGAAACCGTGCGCACAGGTATGCCCGCCATGCGGGCCACAATGCGTTCCACATCGGGCACGCCCACCAAGGGAGCATCCTTGCTCTTTTTGCCCGCCTTGGCGGCAGGCGTTACGCCACGGCCCAGCCGCACGGCTGCGCCTGTTTCGTCCAGCACGTCAATGGCCTTGTCGGGCAGCAGACGGTCGCGCACGTGGCGCGTGGTAAGCTCAACCATGGCCTTGAGAGCCGCAGGGCTGTAGCGCACGTGGTGGTACTGCGCATAATGCGGCTCAAGCCCTTCAAGAATGCCCAAGCATTCCTCTGCCGTGGGCTCGGTGAGGTCGATACGCTGAAAACGGCGGGCCAGCGCCCGGTCTTTTTCAAAATGGTTGCGGTATTCCTCGTAGGTGGTGGAGCCGATGCAGCGAATCTCGCCATTGGCCAGCACAGGCTTGAGCAGGTTGGAGGCGTCAAGCGAACCGCCAGACGTGGAACCAGCACCCACGATAGTATGGATTTCGTCAATAAACAGGATGCAATCGGGTTCTTCCTTGAGCCTTTGGACCACGGCCTTGAGTCGGCCTTCAAAATCACCCCGATAGCGCGTGCCAGCCAGCAAAAGCCCCATATCAAGGGCATAAAGTTTTGTTTTGGCAAACATATCTGGAATGTTGCCTTCCACAATGCGCAGGGCAAGCCCCTCGGCCAGCGCGGTTTTGCCAACGCCGGGGTCGCCCACAAACAGCGGGTTATTTTTGCGGCGGCGGCACAGCACCTCTACGGCGCGGTCAAGTTCCGCCACGCGCCCAACCAGAGGGTCAATCTTGCCCTCACGGGCGCGGGCCGTAAGCTCTACCGTGTACTGTGCCAGCGGGTCGGGCTTGGCCTCGCCGTTTTCTCCTGCTTCTGCACCGGCTTCTACGCCGCGCGAGCCAGCGCCCTCATCAAAACCGTGAGAAATGAAGGTCAACACGTCGAGGCGCTCAACCCCCTGCTTGCGCAGGTAAAAATGCGCGTAGCTTTCTTCCTCGTCCATTATGGAAATGAGTAGATCGCCAAGCTCAACAGCATCGCGCCCCGCAGAGCGTATGTGCGCAAGCGCACGCTCAAGCACGCGCTGCACGCTGTCTGTCTGCGCGACCTCATGCTTTTCTGCCAGCGAAACGGTTTCCAGTTCTTTGTTGAAAAATTCCTCAAGCTGCTCGCGCAGCACAGGCACGCTTGCCCCGCTGCCCTCAAGAATGATGCGGCCCTTCATGCTGTTGGTCAGCGCAAAGAGCACGTGCTCCACAGTCAACAGATCATGCCGTCGCCGGTGGGCTTCCATAAGGGCGTCCCGAATGACCAACTGTACGTTTTTACTCAACATAGGCTTATCTCAATGGATTTTTTCCATGGTGCATTTAAGGGGATACCCAGCCGCCCTGGCCGTATTGTGAACGCGCCGAACCTTGGCTTCGGCAATTTCAAGGGTATACACGCCGCACTGGCCAACGCCGCTCTGGTGTACTGCCAGCATGATGGCCGTGGCTTCTTCGGCTGTTTTGTGGAAAATACCGCACAAGATCGAAACTACAAACTCCATGCTTGTGTAATCGTCGTTGTGCAGCAGAACCCGGTAGCGATCCGGCTCTTTTAGTTTTTTTTCCACTACTACGCGGGTCTCACCGCCAGTTTGATTATCCGGAATAAAAGACATTTATGGCTCCCAAGGCGTTTCAGCTCTGCCGCGTCGAAGCCGGATTGGTAACGGTTTTGTCCGTCAGGCCCAGCTTTTTGCGCCAGTGCTCGCTTTGCGCTTCGTCAAACACAAAGGAGAGCTGCGCGGGCTTGTGATTTTGCCGCAACCATTCCTGATGCAGCTCATGATAACTTTTGGTGCTTATTTCGGCATTGTCAAGGTTCAGACGCCGCTCGACCGATTCAATGTCCTCTGCGCGGCCTTCAAGCTCCACCACTTCGGCAAAGGGCAGAATGTCTAGCTCCACCTCAACGGTGTCCATACGCCAGGGCTCGCGAATTTTTTCGTACCGCGCCGCCACTCGGTAGCCCAGACCTTCAAGAATGCTGCGCAGTTCTGCGCCATCGGCCACTTCTGTTTCGCGTTCTTCACGCACCTTAAAGCCGCCGCTGTGCGTAACAGGCAGCTTGAGCGTGAGCAGGTGACGCGTTGTGCCGCTCCATTGCTGGGTGCGCAGCCGCAGCAACTGCCCGCCGCCCACCAGACCGCCCTCGGCAGTGTCGTACACCCAGTTGCTTTCAAAATGCGCGCCAAGACAATGCGCCCCGCAATCGACAAGCTTCTGACGCACACTTTGCAAATCTATGTGCAGATATTTGCGCTCAATTTCAAGGCCCATACCCGCCGCCTTTATTTACGATAAAAAAGCCGCTGCTGTAGCGCAGCAATGGTACTGATACCGCCCTGCTCCACCGCAGGGTGCACAATGGGGTCAAAACCCAGCCGCCGTGCCTGTGTGAGGCGCAGTTCCTGCGCTGATACGGGCCGTACCTGCCCGTTAAGATCCACCTCGCCCCACAGCACGCTTTTTTCCGGCATGGGCACGTCATAATACGACGAAAGCACCGCGGCCACCAGCGCCAGATCAAGCCCCGGTTCGCTCAGCTTCATGCCGCCGCCCACCTTGGCGTAAATATCCACCTGCGCAAAGTTAAGCTTGAGCCTTTTTTCCAACACGGCCAGCAGCAAATGCAGCCGCCCCACATCAAAACCCAGTGCGGCGCGGCGAGGGATACTCAAAAATGTGCGAGAAACCAGCGCCTGCACCTCCACGGCCAACGGGCGCTGCCCGTCCACGGCCATAACCACCGCCGTGCCCGAAAGCGAGGGATCGCGCTGGCCCAAAAAGAATGTGGAAGGGTCGTCCACAATCTGCATGCCCGATTCTTCCATACGAAAGACCAGCAGCTCTTCGTTGGGGCCAAAGCGGTTTTTGAACACGCGCAGCAGACGGAACATCTGACGGCGGTCGCCCTCAAGCGAAATAACGGTATCGACCATGTGCTCAAGCAACCGGGGGCCAGCCAGCACGCCATCCTTGGTTACGTGGCCCACCAAAATAAGCGTGCACGAAAGGCGGCGACAGGCCTCAAGCAGAGCCGTGGCCACAGCCCGCACCTGACTTACGTTACCGGGCAGGCCATCGGCCTCAAGGCTTGTAAGTGTCTGTACCGAATCCACCACCAGCAGGGCTGGCGGCGCGGCATTGGCCGCTTCCAGCACATCTTCCACGCGCGAGGTGGCAATGGCCAGCAGGTTGGGCTCAAGCATACCAAGACGCTCGGCGCGGCCTTTGATTTGCGGCAACGATTCCTCGCCGCTGGCGTAGAGCACACGTCTGCCCTGCCGAGCCACCAGCCCCGCCACCTGTAGCAGCAGGGTCGATTTGCCTATGCCCGGCTCACCACCCACAAGAATGGCCGCACCGGGCACAAGGCCCTTGCCCAGCACGCGGTCAAGAGCCTTGAGACCGCTGCCGTAGGGTTTGTGCCCCGCATCCTGCACATCGCGCAGGGGAATGGGACGGCTAGACGAATCCATGGCTGAGCGCGGCCTGTTACCGCCGGGGGCTGATTTTGGCTGTACCGCAGCTTGCAGGGTGTTCCATTCATGGCAATTGGGGCATTGGCCGCGCCACTGCATGGTTTGAGAGCCGCAGGCAGAGCATATATAAATTTCGCGTGTTTTCGACATGAATAAAGCCTACGGAAAAAGTACACACGGCGCAAGTTTATGCAGCGCACAATACCCTTTGCACTGGCCGGGGCCACACCGCCCCATGCCGACCACGCAAAACAGCACCGCCCGCTGCACAACTGGCGACCAAATGCGGCAGCCGGTTGTGCAACGGGCGATGAACAGGGCCGCATGCGCGGCAGCACTACGCTACTACAGCAGCAAAAACCGCCAGTACGCCACCTAGCCCTTGGCTCCGCGCTTGGAGGCCTTAAGCGGGTTGACCTTTTTGGCAGATACGGCTTCAACCTGAATACGGTGCTGATTGGCCGCCACAAGCCCCGCCACATCAAGCCCCAAGGCAGCAATGCGCTGCTCTGCCCCCGTGCGCGCGCCGCTATAGCGGTTGCGGTCGGCAACGGGGCGGCCCACAAACTGCGCTGTGGTGAGGTACAGGCCACGGCTGTCTATGGCTAGCACAAGATCCTCGCCATTTTCCTGCACAGTCTGAATCATCATTTCCTGCGTGGTTCCAAACCTGTTAAACATGCGCGCCTGTACTCCTTACGCCATTGCGGCTGTATAAGATTCGGCCCAGTATCGTGGGCAATGCGCACAGTTTATGAAAATGAATTTCAAAGTCAACAAAAAGATACAAACAAGGGCCTCCACACGCTCAGGCATTCGCCCCAAACGCGGGCACGCCGAAACCACGGGGGCACTATTCAGCAATGTAATGGATTTCAAGATCAGCAGCCAATGCCGCGCATGCGTCAGGCAAATCTGCCGTCAAAGGGCTTCTCTGGCTGACAGCAGCTGTCAGCCAGCACCCAGCGGTTACGGCCCTGAGCCTTGGCGTGGTACAGA
>CAYPRZ010000005.1:7348-31018 GCA_964413315.1 uncultured Desulfovibrio sp.
TCTAAAGGCATCTGTAAACGTCATGTCGCAGCAGCCGCGCACCAGCAGCCCGCCCAGAGAAATGGTGACCACGGCTCCCGGCCCGTCAGGATGCTGAAGACGCCTTTGCTCCACAGTGCTGCGGATCATTTCCATAACTGCGCGCAACTGGCCTTCGTTGGCAGCGCTGGCAAGAACGGCAAATTCTTCGCCGCCGATGCGAAACAGCCTGTCGCCCTGACGGGAAAGCACATTTTGCACACAGTTGGCAATTTCGCGCAGCACAGCATCGCCAGCCTGATGCCCAAATGAATCGTTAAGCCTCTTGAAGTGGTCGATGTCAAAGAGCACCAACGAAAAAGGCACTCCCAGCCGCAGGGTTTGGGCAAACCATGCCTCGGCCATTTCATCAAACATTCTGCGGTTAAGCAGCCCCGTCAATGAATCGTGCTGGGCTTGAACCCGCAGAGAGTCGTTGAGTTTTTCGAGAGTGGCGCGCAGGTATCGGTCGCGCAAAAAGTTCACAGCCGTGCCAATAATCACCGCAGAGCCCAGCACCAAAAACACGAAACCCATGAGTATATGAAAGGTAAAAGATGCAGCAGTTTCGCTCAACAGCGGGGCAAGGTCTTCAAAGCCATAAACGCTTAGCCCTTCCTTACCGATGGTAATGGTTTTGCACAAATAGGGCTTGCCCTCTGGCTGAAGCAGCCAAGCCACACGTTTGTTCACCATTACTTCGTGCAGATAAACAGGGGCAAGGCTTTCACGCTGATAGCGCAGCTTGCTTTCCACAGGGTCTAGCCGTGCAGCAGCGCCCCCCGGCACAACACGCAGCATGTTTGCCGGAGAATGCGAAACAACAACCACACCCGCATTGTCGGTAACAAAGCCGGTGGGCAAATAAAGCTGATGTGCCAGCGTGTCGGTATCGAGCTTGAGCACCACAACACCAAGATAGCCATTGGGCCCCATAACCGGCGCAGAAAAGTGGAAACCCGGCACGGTAGAAACGCGCCCCACCACAAACTGGGCGGCGCTATCGCCACGCATGGCACTGATAAAATATTCGCGGTCAGCCAGATTGACGCCAAGCAGGTTATTGGCAAGGTTGGCATCGTTTGAAGCAACGCAAATGCCCTTTGTGTCTAGCAAAAAAGCACGGTGCAGCCGCAGGGTGTCGCCAACGCTTTGCAGGTAGCGGGTGCACTCTGCAAAGTCGCCCTGCCCCTTGAGGGCCGCGACAATACGCGAATCTGTAGCCAATAGCGCGGTAAGCTTGCGGATTGTATCAAACGCGAATTCGGTCATTTCTGCCACACGCTGCACACGCTGCGTGAGCGAAAACTCTGCCTCATCAAGGCCTTCATTCAAGTATCCCACTCGCCAGTGCAGTGTAACAAGCAAAGAAATACATGCAGCAAAAGGTATAGATAACGCCCACAGAACAAAAATGGTTCGCGTTGGCCGCTCTTCTATCTGATTCTTCAATTTGCCTAACAGCACTTTTGCTTTACGTAAAACTGCACTCATATAACTTGATTACCCTGAAAATTCTAACTGTTAAATTATTTTATCCCGCAATCTTCATCAATTTATTCACAATTTGCAACAAAAAAGAATTTTTTGGGTATTAATTCACCATATCGACTTTTATATTCTTTGCTGTTTTACAAAAACTAAAGATAACATGCTGTAATTGTACAAGCCAAAACAACTTTGCATAGCAAGCATCACAACCATATCAAAAACATGATAAATAGTTACCAACAGTTGCAAATTTGCATCACAAAAAAAGCGGCCTCAAACAACAACTTTTCATACACAAAAAAGCGCACCGGGCAACCACCTGCCCGATGCGCCCTGCTAACGCTGGTTAAAAAATCAGCTTATTCTTCAAAAACAGCTTCAGAATACTGCTGCTCTGCCCACTGCTGCACGCGCCGCTGCACATCGCCTGTTTGCGAGTCATCAAGCGCAAGCCCTGCGGCCTGAGCAAAGTTGACCGTGTACGCATACGGATCAGCCTCAAACCGCTGGCGATCCTTGTTGTTCCAGATATTGTCAGTCATGGCCTTTTCAAGCCAGTTCAGCATGTCTTGAGGGGTAGCAAATTCATGCCCACCGGCCAGTTCGTTGGTTTTCTGATACATATGTACTCCCATGGTAAATGGCTTGCAGCAGCCAGTTGTGGCTTGAACCCATAACTACCGTTAACGACAGTTGGGCCATTTATCAATACGGCGCAAACCCCCTCGCAACATGAGGCTGGACATTCACGCACAGGCACTGCATCATAACAAAAATCAGTTCTTTTGCGGGTCGGTCAGGCCCTGCAAACATTCCTAAGCACTTTTGCAAAGTTTTTTCCATGTCTATACCTTCATATTCTACACCCGACATTGCTGGCGAACGCCCACAGGCACGCCAAAAGTTTTCCTCGCTGCTGTTCGACAGGCAAGACCACAAGCTTATTCAGATGGTAAATGCCTTTGCCGAGGCACGCGCACACAATGACGCCCTGCGGCAGCCAGAGCCGGGCCTGCACCCCCACGGCATTATCGAAATGACCTCGGCTCATGGCCTGCGCCTTGCCAGCGCCGTTATTGTTCTGCTTGAAAGTCTGGCCGCCGGTGGCCCAAGCGAGCGTTTGCAGGCCCTGCGCCGTCTGCACGATGAGGTGCTGTATTCCTCGCATTCATCGCTGCAAAACAATACGGCCCGCGTGCTTGTGCAAATAATGAAAGACCTTGTGCGCTCGTCTGGCGACCTCAACAGCCAATTGCCGCTGGCCCACGAGTTTCATCAAGCAGTGCGGGGCACGCCGCGCATTGTGCGGGCCTTGCTGCGCAAGTATCACCTGCTGGAAATGCCAGAAGAATGGAACCAGCACGCCTTTGACCACCATGTGCACGATGCCAACACCAAGGGTCGCAAAAATCCCACGCATCTGGTTATGGACGCTTGGATCAAGGGCATCCGCTTTTTAACGGTCATCTACTACAATACCGTTGACCCAGAAGCCGCGCAGGAACTGCTGCGCGCAGCCCGCATTATGGGCATTACCGTGCGCATTGGCCTTGAATTTAAGGCGACCTTTCGCGGCAAGCTGGTGGAATTTACGTGGTCGCCACTTAATACGGAGACATCCAAGGCCTTTAACGCGCTGCTGCACCGCCGCGATATTGTTGATGTGCTGCGCAAGTACGCGCCGGTCAACGACTGGATGCGCGAGTATGTGCTTAAGCTTTTGCGCGCGTGGAACGAGCGGCACGCCGCCTCGCTGGCCGCCCGCTGGAACATGCCAGCCCCCGCGCCCATCAAGGAATCAGAATTTCTTGCCTATGTAGGCCAGCGGCAGCCTTCGTCGCTGCACCTTGCCGAATTTATTTACCAGCAGCTTGAACCCCTGCGGCAGTTACGCGGCGAACACCTGCGCTCCGCCCTTGCGGCAGAAACGAACCCCACGCGCGTGGCAAAGCTGCGCGAGAGCCTTGCGGAACTGACCGACATGGTTCCTGACATGCTGCGCGAAGACTGGCTGGGCCCAGAGGCCAACCCGGAAATTGTTTTTCCCTACGCGCCGCACAAAGAGCTGCCCGCCGTGATGCAGCAGCCCCCGGAATTTCTGCTCGATAACATCTACCCCCTGCACCCCTGCCAGATTGTACTCAATCTTGCTGGCCTTACCGAGCAGGACGTGCTTGAACTGCTTTGGCTTGGGCGCGGGCGCATTACCCACCTTGAGCTCTTTAACCTGCGCGAATGGACAAGCGGCCAGCTCTCGCATGTGGAAGAAATCAACAGGCTGCAAAAGGCCGTCAACGAGGGCAACACACCCCGGCTCAAGCAGGTCATACGCCGCATTATAAGTGGAGAACCAAAGAATTCTGAACGCATGCCGCTGTTTCAGGAAATTTTGGCGCATATTCCACAATTACAGGAATTTTATGCACTTTTGCCGCTGGGTTCGCGCATCGGTACAGATTCTACCAGCCGCTCGCATCTCACACACGGCATGGGGCTGGTTTTTATAGAAACCCTGCCCCCCAAGGCCCGCGCCGCCCTGCGCAGCGAAGATAACGCCCTGCGCCTTACCCTGCCGGTGCATACGGATATTTACCGCTTTACGCATTATCACGAGCCGCAACAGCCCCAGCCTTTGTGGCAGCGCGTGCTGCGGCGCATTCCCGGCCTTGGCAATTTTGGCTGCCACAAGGTACGCGGCTGGGGGCTTGAAAAAAACACAACCCAAGTGGGTCAGGGCGGCAATCTTGTTACACTTGGGGGTGTTGACGCCAAGGGCGTCAACCGCGACATGCAAGAGGCGCAAGGCCCCCCACAAAAAAATATTCCCTGCTGGTCGCCCGACTACATGAACAGCGACATAATGAACGCCCTCAAAATTCTGGCGGGCTTTTTGCCTGCACAGTGGGCCTTTAGCTATGTGGACGGCTGGTGGGTGCTGACGTGGTTTGGGGCGCTCATATGGTTTGCCATCACCGCTATGCGCAATGTGGGGCAGGCTGTTGTGGGCGGCGGGGCCTTTACCCGCTCCATGCTCGTGCCGTGGAAGCGCTACGTGAGCTGGAGCCGCATGGCTGATTCGCTGCTCTACACCGGCATTTCTGTTCCGCTGCTTGAAGTGGTGGTGCGGCTGTGGCTGTTGCAGGATTTAATGGGCCTTACCGTGCAGGACAATGCGCTTGCCGTGTACACGGTTATAGCCATGATCAACAGCGCCTACATCTCCGGCCACAATATTTACCGGGGGCTGCCCAAGGAGGCCATAATCGGCAACCTGTTCCGCAGTGCCCTGTCCATTCCGCTTTCCATGCTTATGGGGCAGGGGCTTGGCATGTTTTTTACGGCCATGCACATGCTCGACCCTGCCGGTCTTATGCAAAACTGCGCGGCCATCGTATCCAAATGCTCTTCAGACATGGTGGCCTCGATCATCGAGGGCTTTGCCGACCGCAACATGTATCTGCGTATGCGCCAGTGCGACTATGACAGCAAGTTTGTACAGATGTACAAAAACCTTACGCGGCAAGAGTTGCTGTTTCCCAGCAAAGACCTTGAGAGCATGCTGCAAAACCCTGCGGAATACTGGCGCATGCTGCAAGGCTTGGACAGGGCCGCCGCAAGGCAAACCATTACTCACCTGCTCGATATGATGTACATGTGGTATTACCAGCCACGGGCCAGAGAGGTTTTTTGGCGCAAAATGTGTGCCCTGCCCCCTGTGGAGCAGCGTATACTGATTGGCATGCACTCGCTGCTGTCGCTTGAACGCGAAATAAGCTCGCTGATTCTTGAGGGCCTGCTAAAAAAAGACTTTTCGCACGCTCTGGCCTTTTACCTTAAAAATAATAGGGCTTACGTAAAAGAGCTGCGGCGCGAGGCCCAAACAAGGCTAAAGGACTGCATGTGTCAGTGCTAAAGGAGGCCACACCGCCCCATATTGGCACGGAAAGGCACAGTTATCTGCTTGACGGCGCACCGCTGCTCCGATAGAGCTGCTTGCCCAGTGTATTGTGCGCTATGGGCGCAACCGCATAAAGACACAAGGCTGCTTGATCAGCAACAAGGCTGAATTATTTGATTTTTTTAGTTTTTTTAAAAAAAGTAAAAAAAATCAGCCTCAACCCCTTTTCAAGCTCCAAGCGTGTCTTATTTCTATGTCGGTGCGGAACCGAGGCGAAGTAATCTGGCTTCGGTTCGTAACGCGCAATATTTCCAGCGCGGCCACAGCGATGCGGCCGCTGCTGCGTCCTAAAAGGACAATAAAAAAAATCATTTCCGGGAGGATCTGACGTCATGAAGCTGAAGCCCCTTAACGACCGTGTGCTGGTCAAACGCCTTGAATCCGAAGAAAAGACCGCCGGTGGCCTGTACATCCCCGATACGGCGAAGGAAAAGCCTTCCAAGGGTCAGGTTGTTGCTGCTGGTCCCGGCAAGGCTGGGGAAAATGGCGAACGCGTCGCTCTGGCTGTGAAAGCGGGCGACATGGTGCTGTTCAACAAGTATGCCGGCACCGAAGTCAAGCTGGACGGCGTTGATCACCTTGTGATGCGCGAAGAAGACATTCTCGCCATTATTGACTAACTCCCACTGCTGCCGAATTATATTTCAGGAGGAAATTTTCAAATGTCCGCTAAAGAAATTCTTTTTGACGTTAAAGCCCGTGAAAAACTTGCCCGTGGCGTAGACAAGCTTGCCAACGCAGTTAAAGTGACCCTGGGCCCCACGGGCCGCAATGTCGCCATTGACAAGTCCTTTGGCGCTCCTGTCATCACCAAGGACGGCGTGACCGTTGCCAAGGAAATCGAACTGACCGACAAGTTCGAAAACATGGGCGCCCAGCTGGTGAAAGAAGTGGCCTCCAAGACCTCTGACGCCGCTGGCGACGGTACCACCACCGCCACCATTCTGGCTCAGGCCATTTACCGCGAAGGCACCAAGCTTGTGGCCGCTGGCCGCAACCCCATGGCCATCAAGCGTGGCGTGGACAAGGCCGTTGAAGCCCTTATCGGCGAACTGGCCAACCTTGCCAAGCCTACCCGCGACCAGAAAGAAATTGCCCAGATCGGCACCATTTCTGCCAACTCTGATGCCACCATCGGCAACATCATTGCCGAGGCCATGTCCAAGGTGGGCAAGGAAGGCGTGATCACCGTTGAAGAAGCCAAGGGTCTGGAAACCACCATGGACGTGGTGGAAGGCATGCGCTTTGACCGTGGCTACCTCTCCCCCTACTTCGTGACCAACACCGAAAAGATGGTCTGCGAAATGGACAACCCTTACATCCTGTGCACGGAAAAGAAAGTCTCCAGCATGAAAGACATGCTGCCCGTGCTTGAACAGGTTGCCAAGGTGAACCGTCCCCTCATGATCATTGCTGAAGACGTGGAAGGCGAAGCTCTGGCCACCCTCGTGGTCAACAAGCTGCGCGGCGCCCTTCAGGTTGTGGCCGTTAAGGCCCCCGGCTTCGGCGACCGCCGCAAAGCCATGCTTCAGGACATCGCCGTGCTGACCGGCGGCCAGGTCGCTTCTGACGACACCGGCTCCAAGCTTGAAAGCATGACCCTTGCCGAACTTGGCACCGCCAAGCGCATTGTGATCGACAAAGAAAACACCACCATCGTTGACGGCGCTGGCAAGGGCGACGACATCAAGGCCCGTGTGAAGCAGATCCGCGCCCAGATCGAAGACAGCACCTCTGAATACGACCGCGAAAAGCTCCAGGAACGTCTGGCCAAGCTTGTGGGCGGCGTGGCCGTTGTGCATGTGGGCGCTGCCACCGAAGTGGAAATGAAAGAAAAGAAAGACCGCGTTGAAGACGCCCTGAACGCCACCCGCGCTGCCGTTGAAGAAGGCATCGTTCCTGGCGGCGGCACGGCCCTCATCCGCGTTTCCAAGGTGCTCAACGACATCAAGCCCGCCGACGACGACGAACTTGCAGGCGTGAACATCATCCGCCGCTCCATTGAAGAACCCCTGCGCCAGATCGCCCACAATGCCGGCTTTGAAGGCTCCATCGTGGTTGAAAAGGTTCGTCAGGGCAAGGACGGCTTCGGCTTCAACGCCGCCACCGGCGAATACGAAGACCTCATCAAGGCTGGCGTTATCGACCCCAAAAAGGTTACCCGCACGGCCCTGCAGAACGCCGCTTCCGTGGCCTCTCTGTTGCTGACCACCGAATGCGCCATTGCTGAAAAGCCCGAACCCAAGAGTGCGGCTCCTGCCATGCCCGACATGGGCGGCATGGGCGGCATGGGTGGCATGGGCGGCATGTACTAAGCCAGCCCTTCGGCTCATTGGTTTGATAGTAAAAAGGCTCCCGCGAAAGCGGGAGCCTTTTTTTGCGCTAACATCAGTTAGCGCAACCAGAAAGCAGGAGCGGGCTGCGGCTTGGCCGCGCCGTTACGCGTTTGCTGTGAGGCGGTTATTTTCCCCCGCTCTGCTCCCGATCAAGCATCCTGCTGTTTTCCACTACCCTTGCCGGGCTTCAGGGTTCAGGCAGTTGGCTGGCAGCTTGCCGTCCAGTGCGTCAAAAATCTTTTCCGCGCTGCTGCGGCCCAGTGTTTTAAAGCAATCCATGGTTGATACACCCCTGTGGGGAGCCAGCAGCACATTGGGCAACGTGCACAACTCAGGATGCACCTGCGGCTCGTTTTCAAAAACATCAAGCCCGGCAGCAGCAATAAGGCCAGACTGCAAGGCA
Organism: uncultured Desulfovibrio sp.; assembly: GCA_964413315.1. Classification (GTDB taxonomy): domain Bacteria; phylum Desulfobacterota; class Desulfovibrionia; order Desulfovibrionales; family Desulfovibrionaceae; genus Desulfovibrio. The sequence continues at coordinate 15,555 of CAYPRZ010000005.1, forward strand.
TCCACCAAAGCCTGCTCGTCCACAACCTTGCCGCGTGCCGTATTGATAAGCACGGCGTGGGGCTGCATAATCTCAAATTCCTCGCGGCCAATATACTTGTCTGTTTCCGGGGTAAGGGGCACATGCAGGCTCACAAAGTCGGACTGGCGCAAAAGATCCTGCTTGCTCACATAGCGTGCGCCGGTACGGGCTTCAAAGTCCTCATTGCGGCGGCGAGCGGTGTACAGCAAGGCCATGCCAAAGCCTGCCGCACGGGTAGCAACGGCCAGCGCAATGCGGCCGCTGCCCACAAGCCCCAATGTTTTGCCTGATACGCGCAGACCAATGAGGCTGTTCAGAGGCCAAGGGGTAGTGCCACTGCGCACATAGAGGTCGCACTCCCGCAGCCTGCGGGCTACGCCAAGCAGCAGGGCAAAGGCCATGTCTGCGGTGTCTTCGGTAACAAAACCGGGATTATGGGTCACCCATATACCATTGCGCGTGGCAGCGGCAATGTCCACATGGTCAAAACCAACACCAAAGCACGAAATTACCTTGCAGGTAGGAGCCATGGCATCAATAACGTCTGCATCTAGGGTAATTACTGGCGTAAAAATTCCGTCATACCCGCGCACGGCCTTAACAAGCTCTGTGTGCGCCAAGCCGCCCTCTGGCCCCACTTCTACTTGGCAGCGGGTACGCAGCAATTCCATGGCTTCAGGCACAACCGCACGGGGGACAAAAATTCTTGGTTTGTTCATTGCCAGTTCTCCCAACTGCTTAAAATAATAGCATCTCGGCCGTGCCCTTGTTCAGCACAGGGGCACGCCTTTGTAAGTAAACAGGTGGGCAAGCGAAGGCAAGAAATAAAGCGGCGCAAAACAGCATTGCCCTGCACCGTTTCAGGTCAGGGCAATGCAATGAGTATTCTGGGTGCGCCGCGAAGCGCTAGGCCGTTCAGAAATGCCCGGCTCTATTGCGCTGTTGTCAGAGGCCGCTCAAGCAGCGAGGCCATGTCGCCGCCAAGCTTGTTTTTCATGGCGGTGGCGCGCTCCTGCTCCAGCATGATCATATCAACCTGCCGGGTGTGGATGAGCAGATAGCCAATCATGCGGGTTTTTTGCAGAATATCGTCGGCAGAAAAATTTTCTGCCACTGCAAACAGCGAATCATCCTTAACATCGGCGCGAAAGCCGTGCTGCTCCAACAGGTCGGCCACCATACGGGCGCGCAGCCTGCGGCGCTGGCGGTCTGCGGCCCCGCCCTTGAACTGAAAGCTCACGAAGTTTTCGTGATTGTTTGCGCCAGCCAGACTTTCTACCGTGCAGAAGTGGTAGCCGTACCGGGCCTGCAAAATCATATAATTATCTGAAATGATAAAAAAGTTTTTGTTGGCCATGGCATTGGGCGCGGTGCTTTCCAAATCCGGGTTCATGGTGCTTTCAATCATCACTGTCATGAAACCAGACGCGCTGGCCGCTGGCGGCCCAGCCCAAGGTATGGCTACCATGCCGTCCCACAGGGCCAGCATGGGCGTGCTGGCAATATCGGCAATGTCCACCACCCGGCCCCCCACATGCCGCCTAAATCCGCCGCCCATGTCCACAATCCAGTATTGCAGCTTTACCCCGGCCTTAAGCTGCTTGCCCATGCGCTGATTAACGTCCGAGCCGTCATCAAACATGAGCTGCACCGACTTTTCGTGACAAAAGCGGGTAATGTCGTGCAGAGTCTGGCAATGCTCCGGCGCAAACTGCGGCGATTCAGGGTCAAGCAGATTGAGCGGCACCATCAGCCGTGCAAGGGCATCAAGCCGCTGGTGTACGGGGCTGCCTTCCATAAGATTGGGCGGTTCGGGAATCTGGGCGGCAAGCTGGGGATTGAGCCCCTCGAATACGGCACAATGCCCCGCATCAAGCGTGGCATCACCGGCATTGTCCAACAGGTTACAGGCATTGGGCAGACTGAACACCGCGGGCAAACGGTATTCGCGCGCCACAGAGGCCAAGTGGCCCGCCATGCCGCCCGTTTCGCTCACCATGCCCGCAGCACGCGAAAGCAGCGGAGCCCAACGCGGCAATGCCCGCTCGACCACAAGAATGCCGCCCTTGGGAAAGGAAAGCATATCTGCTTCCTTACGGGCAACAAATACGGGCCCCATACCCACGCCGGGGCTAACGGCCACGCCGCCACAGGCCAAGACCTTTGGCCCACCGGTAACATTTGCCTGCAAATGGGGACAAATGGCCGCCACAGATGCGCCAGCGTCCTGCGACAGCTCTAAAGGCGCGGCGGTATTTTCGGTGGTGGCGTCAGCCTCACGCAGGGGGCGGCTTTGCAGCACCACAATGCGGCCCGTGCGGGAATCAAGCGCCCACTCCACGTCCTGCGGTTCGGCGTAGTATTCCTCAAGGGCCAGCGCCACCTGTGCAAGTTCTGCGGCCTGTGCATCCGTAAGGCTGGCCGCTACACCAGCAAGACCGGCAAGCGACTTGCTTATGGGCTTGGGGGGGTTGGTGCGGGTAAAGATGAAGGCATCGGGGGTAACGGCGCCGTCCACCACGCCTTGCGGCAAGCCGGGTACGGCATTGAGCAGCACCTGCTCCTGCCCGCGCGCTGCGGCCACGGGGTCGCGGCTGTAGGCCACGCCGCCAGCGGCAGCATGAACCATGGCAAGCACACCCACGCACATGGGCGCGGTATCATCTGGAATACCATGCTGATACCGATAGCTCATGGCCGTTACGGCATACTTGCTGGCCACAATTTCTTTCCACACTTCACAGGCTTCTTCTGGCGGCACGTTGAGTTCAGAGCGGTACTGCCCCGCAAAAGAAACCCCCAACGAATCTTCGCCCACAGCGCTGCTGCGCAGGGCCAGCAACAGCCCCGGCCCAGCCCGCCGCTGCATTTCGGCCACAGATTCTGTAATTTCCCGTTCGAGATCGGGGGGCAAGGGCGCGTTGAGCACGGCCTGTTGCAATGCGGCAGAAAGGCTGAAAACTTCGTCCAGACTGTGCATGTCTGTGGTCTGAATACGGCGGTTCAGTTCGCTGCGCAGGCCGCTGTAATCCATAAAGCGGTAGTAGGCGCTTACGGTCACGGCAAAGCCATCGGGCACATCAAGGCCAGCGTGCGCCGCCACCTCGCCCAGATTGGCCATTTTGCCGCCCACCAGCGTAATGTGCCGCAGCCGAATATCACCCAGCGGCATGATGTTTGGGCCGTCCTGATGGGGCTGTTCTTCCAGCAGGTTCTGCATTTTCCCGCGAATACGGTCAAAGGCCTGTTGCAGGGATTCGTAACTGTCGTCAGAAAGCGCGTTGAGGTCGCGCACCATCTGAAAAACCGCCGTTACGGCGCGGGTGCTGGCGGCATGCACGTAGTCCATGCCAAAGGGGCGCGAGCCTGAAAGATGCTCTTCCACATCGCTCATGGCCTCAAGGGCCGTTTTGTTGGACGACAGCAGGCGGCGAAAACGCGCGCACCGCTCCCGCAGGCGGGCCTTAAAGGCCTCCTCTCGCGCAAGCTGTTCCGCGTCGGGCTCCTGCGAGTCATCGTGCCCCAGCATTTTCCGCAGACAGTCGAGCAGCGCCATGTCACATAGCGGACCGAGCCGCTTCCTCCATCTTGATGATCAGTTCGCTGATGGCCACGGGTTTGAGCATGTAGTCGTATGCCCCCAAATCTAGCCCCTGAACCGCCACGCCCATACAGGCATGCCCTGTCAGCAGAATGACCGGAATCTTGGGGGCTTTTTCCTTCATGTGACGCAGGGTTTCCAGCCCGTCCATGCCGGGCATACGCACGTCCATGACCACAATTTCAAAGGTCTGCCCTTCCAGCATGGCCTGATCAAGCAGGTTGAGGGCCGTTTGCCCATCGGGCGCGGTAACAACGTCCATACCGCGCCGGGTCAGGCGCTTGTGCATGAGTTCCAAAAATTCCACTTCGTCGTCCACAAACAGTGCGCGCATGGAGGCCTCCTTTATATGGCAGCATGCCCCGTTGGGGCCGCCCAGTGGTTGTGCTTATGCTTCTGCGCCTTCTTCTGGCGCAAGCTGCGGCGGTTCCGCAGGCAAAAAGATATTGAAGGTGGTGCCGTGACCGGGCTCGCTCTGCACGTCTATGCGGCCGCCCAGCTTTTCAAGAATGGTGTAGCAGATGGCCAGCCCAAGGCCCGTGCCCTCTCCCACCTTCTTGGTGGTAAAAAATGGATCAAACACCTGACGCAGTGTTTCCTGATCCATACCGGGCCCGGTATCGGCAAACGACACGCGCACACCGGTTTTCCATGGCTGGGCGCTTACCGTAAGGGTTCCGTCCTTGCCCATGGCGTCTATGGCATTGTCGATCACGTTGATAAATATCTGCTCAAGCTGGGCCGGATCAGACAAAATGACCGGAATCTGGGCATCATACTGCCGCACAATGGCAATGTTGCGGCTGCCCGCCTCAGACTTAAGCATTTCCAAAGCCTGATCGGCCAGCGAACTGATGAGAATTTCAGTGCGGCCCGGATTCATGCGCCGCCCAAAGCCCAGCATGCGCTGGGTAATGCCCTTGGCGCGCTTGACGTGCTGCTCGATTTTCTCCGTACTATCCAAGATTTCTTTGTAATTTTTGATTTTTTCCGGGTCTTCGTCGTCAAGCAGGTCGCGAATCCAGCCCGCATTTTCCTGAATAAGCATGAGGGGGTTGTTGACCTCGTGGGCCACACCAGCAGCCATCTTGCCCAAGGCCGCCATCTTGCTTGATTGCAGCATGCGCGCATCAATGTGGGCCTGCTTTTGATCCGAGGCTTCCAGCGAGGCCACAAGCCGCCGCGTACACAGCTCGGCCCCCATGCAGGTGAGCGCACCGCCCAAGAGCGTAAAGAACAGAATGAGCGCCTTGAGCTGCCGCAAGGGTTTGAGGCTGTCGCGCACGTCGTCCATAACCACAAGCACCCAAGGCATGGAATCGAGCCGCATGAGGGCCACCACCATTTCTTCGCCGCTGGGCATGGTTTTGTGCATGGTGACCACATTGTTGCGGGTCAGATTTTCCTGCGGCAGATCATACTGCCCCATAATGGAGCCGTAATAGCGCGAACTTGTCTGCAACACCCCACTGTTGCTCACAATAAAGGCATCGCTGTGTGGGCCGGAATAGATGCGCCGCAACAAGGCGTCAATGGCGTCCATATCAATGGTGGCCCGCATGATATAGCTGCGGCCACCCTCGTGCCGCATTACGGCAATAATAAAATGCGGCACATGGCGGTACCCCATAAACACGTCACTCACATACACGCCCTTGCGCAGCACCTCTGCAAACCACGGGGCTTCAGAATAGTTGGCATCGCGCAGGTCAAAGGGCCCCACATACGAAACGTGGCGTCCGTCCATGCCAATGATGCCCAAATCCACAAACGAGCGGCTATTGCTTTGCAGCACACTAAAAATTTCGCTCAAGCGAGCAGGATTGCTAAGGTCTGCATACGGGTGCGTAAAGGCCAGATTTTTGACCTGAGCGATACGCTCGACCATAAAGGTATCAAGGGCACGGTGCTTGCTGCTGATGACAGCTTCAATGCCCGCAGTAATTTTTTCGTCATAGATGACGCTGAGCCGGTCGAGGCAAAACAGCCCTAGCGCTGCCAGCGGCGTAAGCGCCATAAGCAGCAGCGTAACCAGCAAACGGCGGTAAATGGCCCTGTAGCCTCGATGGGGTGCAGGCACTGAGGACGACATCAACGGGCCTCCTGAGATGATGAACCAGCGGCAGGGTTCAGGGGCTCACCCCGAAACAGCGCCCGGCAGTGCGCCAGCATTTCCGCACGGCGGGCGGCAACCTGACCGGGGTCTTGCATGATCATGTCGAGCTGACGAGTATGGATGGTCATATACCCGGCCACAGCCATAAGGCGTTCGCCTTCTTCTTTATCCATGTCTTTAAGAGTAGCGCTCACGGCATCGTTGCGCACCACGGGCGAAAAACCAAATTCCCAAAGAATATCGGCCACAAAGCGCACACGCAGTATGCGGCGCTCAATGTCGGCAGCGCCGCCGCGCAGCTGAAAATTCAGATAATTTTCGCTGGTGCGGTCTGAGAGGCGCGCCTCTACCGATACAAAATGAAATCCAAAGCGGGAATGCAGACTGCAATAATCGCTTGAAATCAAAAAATAATTTTTTTCTGTAAAATAGGCTGTTTGCGCAGCGGGATCAAGATTGGGGTTGGCCGTTGCCTCAAACAGCACAGAAAGAAAACCCTTGCCGTCCACCGGGGGCGGCCCCTGCCAGGGATGGGCATTCATGCCCTGCCACAAGGCCTGCATGGGCAGCGAGGCAATGTCTTCCACATCAATAACTGGCCCTTGAGGGGTGCGTACAAAACCATCGCTGAGGTTGACCACCCAAAACTGCTTGACCACCTTATCGCGCAGCTGCTTAATGCGCTGCGGCGCGTACTTTTTGTCCGAGCCAAGGCTGAACATGGCGCTCACGGCCTTTTCGTGGCAATAACGCACAATATCGTGGTAGGTTGCGCAATTGGCGGCCTTAAAGTCAACGCTGTCCACCTCTAGCGTAAGCGGCAAAATGCGCCGCGAGGCGGTTTGCAAAATCTGGTACACGGGGCTGCCGGGCATATAGTCCTTGCCGGGCGGAACCTTGGGCAGCAGCGAATCCTGCCGGTTTTCATAAACCCTGCACACGTCGGCGCACAGTGTTATGCGCTGGCCGCTCTCCACAACCTCTGTAGACCACTTGAGGCCAAAGATCGCTGGTTTGCCAAATTCCCGCGCCAGCGAGGCCAGCCGCGACCCCTGAAAACCGCGCTCGGCCACAATGCCAGCGGCACGGTCGATAAGCGAACCCCAAATATAATTGTCGTCTGGCACCACAAGAATACCGCCAGTGGGAAAACGGCGGGCGTCCTCCCAGCGGCGGGCCACCCATGCAGGGCCAGAAACACGGCCGGGATTAACCGTAAAGCCCCCCTCAAGCAGCAGGTCTTTGTCCAGTGCAGCGGTGGGCTGGGGCTGATCGGGGGTGGAATCTTCTGGCAGCGACATGGGCCGCGCCATAAGCATAAAAACCTGCCCATCGGGATTGCATGCCCAAGTGAGCACTTCAGGCCTTCCGGCGGCTTCTTCCACGGCCAGAGCCAACTCTGCCGCACGTATGGCAGTGGCGTCATCCAGCACCGGGCGCTTGGGCTTGTAAGGGCGACGATTTGTTACCGTGTGCGGAGCCGCGCGTGAAACACTTATGGCGTCTATCGGCAGTGTAGAATACTCCACCTCTTGCGGCAGACCAGCACAACCGTAGACGTGCACGTTTTCGCTGTGCGGACTCAGCGGCGCAGAAGACTGGGCAATACCGCCAAAACAGCCCGCGTCCACCGCCATGCAGGTAAGGCAGACGCCAGCCCCCCCTTCCGCAAGGCCACGCGCGCGCCGGTACACAAGGGCCTGAGCGCGCTGCTTGCTGGCAAGGGTGGCGCGCACCGCGCGCAATATATCTTCGTCCGGCGCGTTGAGAAGAACAGGCGGCCCCCACAGCACAACGCCGCAGCCCTCGCCCTCGCCCGCAGCGGGCGGCCACACGCGGCCACGCAGCAAAAGCTGCATGGGCTTGTTGCCGCTCAGGCCGCGCAACCGCCTCACCTGCTCAATTATCTCGTGGGCAAGGTCTTCTGGCAGCGGTGTTGCCTCTACCAGTGCTCCCAGCTTTTTTGAAAGCCGCGCCAGATGGTTGGGGGCAAGGCCGCCAGCCGCCTGAATGCAGCGGTTTATCTCGCTTTGCAGGTCGCCGCTCTGAAAGTAGTGCTGGCACCCCGCCGCTGTAACCACAAAGCCCTGCGGCACAGCACCGGGAAACATGGGACGCAGCTTTTCAAGCCTTGCTGTTGCCGGGTCTACCAGCACACGGCCCTCGCTGTGCAGGCTGGCAAGGCACCCCGCATCGTCCTGACACAGGGGAACCACCAGCGGCCCCAGCAGGCAGGCCTCCGGCTCGTACACTTCTTCTGCTACAAGTTTTTGCATTTCGCCAAAACGGGCGTACAGGGCGGCGCAGGGTGCGGGGTCGAGGCGTTCAAGCTGCTTGATGCACTGAAAAACCTGTGTGGCCATGGAAGTGCAAAGCGCACGCACACGGTACAGGCCAAAGGGATGGTCGCAACACAGGGTGTATTCGAGATCGGTCATGGTTTCCTGAAAGGCGTTCCATGACGTGAGAAACATGCGGAAGGAATGGTGCCGCAAGGCAAAAAAACGCTGCGCCTCCTCCGCCGAATTGACGGAAGAAGCAGACACGGCTTCATCACCGCGCCGGGCGGCTCGCGTTAAAAAGCCCAACAGGCGGCTCAGGGACATGGCGGCTCCGCAAGATAGAGCATTAACACTTTAACATACCTGCCTACCGGCAAAACAATTTTGCCTCGCAGGCATTTTGTGGCGCTGTAGTTACAAAAATCGGCACAGAGCAGCCAATCATTTTCCATGGCAATCTGCTCTGGCCCTGCAATCCCCCGCAGGCTCGAAAACCGCGCGTTGCAAACAGCTGCACATAGAAGCTAGCACAGCACTACGCCGCCTTCAAGCCGCATGTGACAGAATTCCCATTCTCAGAAAAATAAAAAAAATGGAATGAATCAGGGCAATATGGGGCTACAGCGGCGCAACGCCGTTGGGTTGCGCAGGCATGGGCATGCCCTGCTGGGCGTCGCCCATGTCGGCCAGAGCGCGCATTTGGGCCATGCACTGCTCCACAAACTGTGGCTCGCCCACATCTTGCCGCAAAAAGGCATTGATATCCGGCATTTTTGTAATGGCAGCGTCAATTTCGGGGTTGGAGCCCTTGGCGTATGCGCCGATGTTGATCATATCTTCTACCCGGCGAAAGGTACTCATGCAGCGAGTGATAACACGGCCAGCCAGCACGTCCTGTCTTTGGCAGATGTCTGAGCGCAAACGGCTGATAGAACGCAGCACATCAATGGCAGGAAAGTGCCCCTGGTCAGCCAGATCGCGGGTCAGCACGATATGCCCGTCTAGGATGGAGCGCACAGCATCGGCAATGGGTTCGTTAAAGTCGTCACCGTCCACAAGTACCGTATAAATACCTGTGATAGTTCCCTTTGACGAACGGCCCGCACGTTCCAGCAGTTTGGGCAGCTGGGCAAACACCGAAGGAGTGTAGCCCTTGGTGGTGGGCGGTTCGCCTACTGCCAGCCCCACCTCGCGGGCGGCCATGGCAAAACGGGTTACCGAGTCCATCATCAACAGCACGTCCATGCCTTTGTCGCGGAAGTATTCCGAAACTGCCGTAGCCGCATAAGCCGCGCGCATGCGCACAAGGGGCGACTGGTCTGAGGTGGCGATAACAAGTACAGAGCGGGCCATGCCCTCTGGGCCAAGGTCGCGCTCCATAAATTCCACCACTTCGCGACCGCGTTCGCCAATAAGGGCGATTACGTTGACATCGGCACGGGTGTAGCGCGCCATCATGCCCATGAGCGTAGACTTGCCCACGCCAGAACCAGCCATGATGCCCACGCGCTGGCCCTTGCCAAGGGTGAGCAGGCTGTTGACCGAGCGCACGCCCACATCAAGAATATCGGTGATGCGGGGGCGTTGCAGCGGGCTTGGCGGGTCGGCATAGATGGGCACAAGCTCTGGATTCCATAGTTTGCGGGCCTCGTCGAGCCACTGGGGCACAAAGGGGCGCTGTTCTTCCTGCTGGCGGATAAAATCTTCTTTGGAACTCTCGCCCGCTGGCAGGGGCGAAACATAGAGCTCGGCGCTTATGGGCGTGCCCGCATCCAGCGGGGTGCCAAAGGCGTCAAAGGCACGGCCCAGCAGATCGGGCCCCACAGGAAAGACCGGGGGCAGACTTGTATTGCGTATGCGGCTGCCGGGGCGGATGCCGCGCATATCACCGTAGGGCATGAACAGCAGGTTGCCTTCACGAAAGCCCACCACCTCGGCGGCTATGCCGTCGTCGCCCTCATCGGGCAGCATGTGGCACACGGCCCCCAAGGGAGCGCGCAGGCCGCTGCCTTCGGCCACAAGGCCCACAACCTTGTTGACCTTGCCGTAGAGGCGCACGGGAGTGCTGGTTTTGAGCAGCTTTATGCAGGAATCGGGATCAAGCTTCATAACGGGCTACTCCGGCTATCCGTTGCCGGAGCCGGGCAAAAAGCCCCCGCTGACAAAGACGCTGGAATCGGCATGACTGGAGTCGGTCTGGCTGGAATCGGCTTGACGAAAATCGGCCTGACTGGAGTCGATTTGATTGGAACCGGCCTCTGAAAGATGGGACTGTACGGTATCTGCCTGTGTGGAATGAGGCAGCGCGTAATGGTCTTCTTCCCCTGCTGGCAGGGGAAAAAGCTCGTCTTCAAGCTCGGCAAGGCTGGGATTGGCAGCCTGAGCTTCGTGGTGTTGCGGTGCGGCAGGGGCCGCAGCCTGAGCTTCAGAATCAACAGATGATGCCGCAAGAGCCCCCTGATCGGGCTCAAAATTGGGCACAGCGTCAAATTCTGGCGCTTCGGCAGTAATATTCTGCGGCGTGGAGCCGCTGGCATTGTGCGGTGTCAAGCCGCTGTCAACAACCTGTTCGGCCTGATCGGGCTCCTGACCAAATTCTGGCTGTTGCGGCTGCTGGGCATTTTCGGCAAGGGCATCTGCCATAGCCAAGTCAGCCGGGGCATCGTGCTCATCGGGGTTCATGCCAACGGCAATGGCCTCGTCCGAGCTTTCAGCCATATGACCCGGCATGCCCTCTGGCAGGTCTGCGGATACATGGTCGGGCTCGTCGAGGGTCATCTCTGGCTCCAGCTCAGCGTCATCGGGCAGCGTAGCTGGCACTTCTGCCGCTGGTGGGGCTTCCTGATGCATGATTTCAGCCAGATGCTCCAGCCCCTGTGCGGCCGCAGCGCCAGCCGCCTGCTCCGCCGGTTCGTCTTGCGGGCGTTGGGGCAGCGTAAGGTACTCAAGAATGCCGTTGACCATTTCGCGGTAATGGGCGCGCAAATTCTCTACCGAGCCACTGACGCTCTCTGCCACAAGGCCGCCAGCCTCAATAGAGGCATCGCCGTTGACAATCCACTGGCTCAGCTCTGGCACGCGCTCTCGCGCGGCCCGGAACAGGTCACTAACGGTCTCCTCATCATCGGGGTGCACCCGCACGGTAACTGTGGCGCGGTCTTCAAGCAGTTGCAGAGAGCTGAAAACCAAGTGCTGTAAAATGCGCCCGTGTTCGGCCTGCAAAATCCAGCCAGTTCCGGCCTCTACAGCCACGCGGGCAAGCTCGGCAAGTTCGTTGCGCCACCCCTCGCCAAGCGAATGCCGCTGGGCCTCAAGGGCTTGCAACATATTACCAAGCATTTGCCCCACATCGGCCCGGAATTCCTTAAGCTCGGCCCCGGCCTGTGCCATGCCCGCCTGAAAACCATCGTTATGCGCATGATCGCGAATAATTTCGGCTTCTTCACGCAGGTCGCGGGCTTTGCTGTGCTCGGCCTCTGCCTGAGCCAGTTCTTCCTGAGCCTGCGCCTTGAGCGCAAGCGCCTCGCGCGTGAGCTGCAATATGCGGGTTTGGGCCTCTGCCCCGGCTTCTTCCAGCACCTTTTGCCGCTCGGCATAGGCCGCGCCAAGAATCTCGCGTGCGCGTTCCTCTGCTCTGGCGCGCACCCTAGCGAGGTAATCCTCTTGGTGCTGCTGCTGCGCACGCTCGCGGAGCAAGGGCTCTTGCATGGCATCGAGCTGCTGAGGTGATGCCTCGCGCTCGCCCATGAAGATGGTGCCCCATTTTTTGCGCAACTGGTCTGACGCCATGACCGATCCCGATGGTTACAGATTTTGCGGCTGGCCGCTAAACAAACACATCGCCAGCGCCACGGCTGATGACCAGCTTGTTTTCGCTCTCAAGCCGCCGCACAATCTTGACCACATTCTGCTGGGCAGATTCCACGTCTGAAAGCTTGGCCGGGCCCATGAATTCCAGTTCTTCGCGAATCATGTTGCCCGCGCGTTCCGACATGTTCTTGAAGAATTTTTCCCTCAGGTCGTCGCTTGCCCCGCGCAGGGCCAGCGTAAGATCTTCGTTGGAAATTTCCTTGAGCATTTCGCGCACGCCACGGTCGTCGATATTTTTGCAGTCTTCAAACACAAACATGAGGTTGCGAATATCTTCGGCCATTTGGGCAGAGTCTTCTTCGATTTCGGAAAGAACTTCTTCTTCCGTAGCGCGGTCCACCGCGTTGAGGATTTCTGCCACAGACTGCACGCCGCCCACTTTTTTGCCTTCTTTGCCGCCCATGGCGATAAGCTGGCTTGTGAGCACCTTGTCCACTTCCATAAGCATTTCTTCCGGCACGGCCTCAAGACGCGCAAGGCGCATAAGCACCTCGGCGCGCACGCCAGCGGGAAGGTTTGTCAACAAATTGGCGGCCTGATCGGGGTGCAGATGACCGATGATAAGGGCCAGAGTTTGCGGATGTTCGTTGCGCAAAATCTGCGAAAGCAGCTTGGGGCTGACCGATTCCAGCTCGCGGAAGGGCGCGGGGCCGGTATCAAGACTCAGAGAGTCCATAACGTACTTGGCGGTTTCGGGATCAAGATTTTTGACCAGCAGGCGCTTCAGCGTATCGCTGCCGCCAGTAATCATATCTACACCTTCAACCAGCGATTCGTGGAAGTCGCGCAGAACCTCTTCAACAACTTCACGCGGCACTGGCTCCAATTCCACAATGGCTCTGGAGATGTCGGCTATTTCCTGCCGGTCCATACGTTTGAACACGTCAGCCGTAAATTTGTCGCCCATGGCGAGCAGCAGCACGGCAGTACGCTGTTTGCCGGTCAACTCCATCTCCATACTCCTTCACCGTGGCCGCACAGGCCAGCGGGGTTGCTCATTCCTTGTCTGCAAGCCAGCGCTTGATAAGCCGCACGGCCTGATCCATATGCTGCTCGGTAATATGAAAGAGCCGCATTTTCAATTCTTCAACGCGCTGATTGCTTTCTTTTTGCGCAAGACGCAAGGCCTTGAGCTGCGAAAGAGTCGCATTGTTTTCTGCCGGAACACGGCTTGCTTGATTAGGCTTTAGCTGTTTCATCGTTTTTCATCCAGCCGCGCACAAGCATAACCACCTGTTCCATATGATTGTCGGACAGGTTGAAAATATGCGCTTTCAGTGCTTCGACATCTTTAAATACCATTTCATCTGTATCATCAGTCTCAACTTCATCGTCCGTCTTGGCGGCCTCTTCAAGGGCCTCGTACAGGGCCAGCTGCTCTTCGGCTGCGGGCAGACCCTCCAGACCTTCGATCATTTCACCGGCTTCAACCTTGGGACGAATAAGGGCCAGAACAACGGGCCGCACCACAAGCATGAGAAACAAGAAGGCCAACAGTGCGTTGAGCAGGGGCTTGCCCAGCCGTTCGGCGTAGTCAGACAGCATTTCGGCAACGTTGGGATCCTTGGGCGGCTCAGAATCGGTAAAGGGCGCAGAGCTCACCTCAAGAGCATCGCCACGGGTCTTGTCGAGCCCCACGGCATTGGTAACGAGCTGGCGCACGCGGTCAAGGTCTTCTGCCTTACGCGGCACAAAGGTCCACGCCCCGCTCGTCTTCTCATACGTCCCATCGATGAGGACTGCAACCGTCATGCGCTTCAAATCGCCAACATTGGTTACGATTTGCTGCTCTTCCTTGTTTATTTCGTAGTTGGTTGTGCGCGTTTCGCGGCTGCCATTCTGCGTAGAGGCCGATCCGGCGATGCCGTCGCCCCGGAAGTTGGCGTCTGGCGAGCCGCCCTCAAGACTTGACCGCCCCTGCTGGCTTTCTTCACTGCGCTGCTCGCTACGCACAGCAGTTTTTTCGGGGTCAAAAATTTCGCGGCGTATGGTGCGCTGGCTAAAGTCCATGTCCACGTTCACCTTGGCAATAACGCGGCCAGGGCCAAACATGGGCTGCAACATTTCTTCTATGCGGCGCTCAAGGTTGCGCTGCACCTGCTGGCGGTGCTCCATCTGGGTGGTGCTGGCACCAGCAAGGCTATCTGATTCGGGCTGATACAGCACCTTGCCGCCGTTGTCTGAAATGGAAACATGGGTTTTGTCGAGCCCTTCAACCGCCATCAGCATCATGTTGAGGATGGCGTTGATTTCTTTTTGGTCGGGCTTCATGTTGGGGCGCTTGAGTTTGAGCACCACAGAGGCAGAGGGCGACTGGCGTTCTTCTACAAACAGGCTACGGTGCGGAATAACCAAGTGCACGCGGGCGCTCTCCACATTGGGAAATTCGCTGATTGTACGCGAAAGTTCGCCTTGCAGAGCGCGTGTATAGTTGATCTTTTGCACAAAGTCGGTTTGGCCGACCTTGACCTTGTCAAAAATTTCAAAACCAATGCCCTGCCCCACCAAGCCGCCTTCGCCAGCGATCTTGATGCGTTCATCGTACACCACTTCCTTGGGCACAAGAATGGTCTTGCCGTTGTCGGTAAGCTGGTACATGACCTTGTCGGCCTGAAGCGACTTGATGACAACGCTGGCGTCTTCGGCGCTGAGGTTGGAGTACAGCACCTTTAAATCAGGGCGCGAGGCCCATATGGAAAGGCCGATGGCAGCAGAACTGATAAGCACCAACCCACCCATAAGGGCCACGCGTTGCATAACGCTCATTTTGGCCCAGACTGCCTTGATGGAATTGACAAGCTGCAAAAGAAAAGCCGGCATATGGTAGCTCCTGCGAAGACGTGGCGTAATTCCGGCGCTTTGGCCGGGCATATGGCAAGCCAAAGCAATTGCCATGCCACTCATTAACATGCTGCAATTTAAGTATTTTTTATTTACACGCCAAGAGTGTTCAAATTTGTGACACCCCTAAAACGCCAAATCCCTTCCAGACATGCTGAAAGGGATTTGCGTTCAGGAGTATAAGCGCGGTATCGGGCAGGTATCAGAACTGCATTTTGGAAATTTCTTTGTAGGCTTCAAGCACCTTGCCGCGCACAGCGGAGGTAAGCTTCATGGCCATGCTAGATTTTTGCATAATGATCATAAGCTCATGCACGTTTTGCGAACGGCCAGAGGCAAAGTCTTCGATAGCCGAATTCTTGGCTGCGTCCAGCTCGTTGACCTTGTTCAGCGAGCTTTTGACGGTGCCAGAAAAGCTGTTTTGCGGCGTTACCGGCGTGTGGGCCTGAGTGGGGTATTTGATAAAATCGGCATGCGCGCCAAAGTTTTCGCCACGGTCAACGCTATCGCGCAACAGACTTTGATCAAGGGTTTTGGCAAACTGGGTTGTGCTGCTGGCAGAGCCACCCTGCTGCAAGCTACCCTGAACCTTGCTGAAATTCTGAACAGCCTCACTATACGCCCGCATGCCAACTGCCTGAATACTCATAACAACCTCCCGCGCGCCAGAAAAAATGCTTTATTGTGCCGCCACCGAGGGCAAAACCTATCGGCCTATTTCAAGCGCCTTGAC
>CAYPRZ010000006.1:0-4767 GCA_964413315.1 uncultured Desulfovibrio sp.
ACCACGGCAATTCTGTACCAGATAACCATAATGGTGGCCATTTGCGCCTGTGTGTGCCTGTGCTGCTTCTGCTCGCTCTATTTTGGCTACAGAACCCTGTGGAACACCCAAAAGCAATTGACGTTTTAGGCCTGTATGTTGCCTAGTCCAGCACGCTGCGCAGGGCGGCCTCCAGCTCTGGCTGGCGAAAGGCATACCCAGCGGCCTGTAGGCGCAGCGGTTTGGGGTTTTGCCCGGCGAGCAAGAGCTCGTCGGCCATTTGCCCCAGCATAAGGCGCAGCACCATGGCCGGTACGGGTAACCATGCGCGGCTGCCGCATACCTTGCCAAGAGTGCGGGTAAATTCGCTCATGCTTGGGGTTCGGGGTGCGCAGATATTGAATGCGCCCGCCAAATCTGTGCGCTGCAACAGCATGGATGCGACCCCGGCAATGTCCTCAAGGTGCGTCCAGCACAGGGGCTGGCGGCCAGAGCCCAGCGGCCCGCCCACGTGCATGCGAAAAGGCGGCAGCATGCGCTCGATAAACCCGCCGGGCGTGCCATCGGCCTTTTTGCCCAGCACGGGCGCAAAACGCAGCACGCAGCGGCGCACACCAAGGGCCTCAACGGGCACGGTGCTGTGTTCCCACTGACGGCAGGTATCTGCCAAAAATCCCTTGCCCGAAGGCGCTTCTTCATCACAGGGGGGGGCGTTTTCTTGCCACAGGCCGTAATAGCCGCTGGCAGAGGCCTGCAACAGTGTTGCGGGCAGGGTGTGTGCCTGTTCCCTGCGCATGCGCAGGGCAACGCACAGGGCGCGCCCGGTTTCGACGCGGCTGTTCACAATGGCCTGCTTGCGTTCGTCCGTCCAGCGGCCCCCGCCGATATTCTCGCCTTGCAGGTTTATGATGGCATCTATGCCCTCCAGCAGTCCCGCCAGGGCCGCGCCGTCCCAGCCGTTCCACACCACGCGCCGGGGGCCGGTGCCACCCTTGCCCGCACTGCGTGAAACCACGCTTATCTCATGGCCCTCTCGCAGCAGCGCAGATGCAACATATCGCCCCACAAAGCCAGTACCGCCCAGAATGAGAACATGCATGCTAAGCCCCCTCTGTTGTGCGAAACCGAAGTGCGAAACCAGTGATAAAGTTTGTGCGTGCCTCAGCCTACACCTGTTGCCGTGCAATAGGCAATTTTTCTCTTGCTTTGGCCTTGTGTACTGTTTGCGTAGAAAATACCTGCTGGGCAATACGTATAAATTGTCTTGTGGCGGGTGACATGCGGGCCGTATCCGGCACGGCCAAAGCAACCTTGCGCACGGCGGCGGGCCGCAGTGGTTTTTTAACATAAGTGTTTGTGGTTTCAGGCGGCAGGGCCGACTCTGCCACAATGCTTACAGCGTCGCCCCTCGCCACGGCGGCAATGGTGCTCACAAGCTGCAGCGAGCGGCAGTGGACGTTGGGTTGCAACCCCGCCGCGTGGAACAGCCGCCCAATAATGTCTTCTGATCCGGCTCTGGTCATGGCAAATGGGCTGGCGCACAGGTCGGCCAGCGTAACGGATCGTTTGCTCGCAAGTGGGTGTGCCTTGGGCAGCAGGGCCACCAGTTGATCCTGCATAAGAAAAAAAGTGTCAAACCGCTCATTGGGCAGGGTCACAAAGCCCACATCCACTCGGTAATCTGCCAACCATTGGGCAACTTCGCTGTCCGGGCCTTCGTCCACATGAATCTCGATGCCGGGAAAGGCCGCGCGGTATTTTTCAAGCACCGGGGGCAGCAGGCGCAGCGATGCCGTGGGGCCAAAGGAGCCTATGCGCAGCGTACCGCGCTTCATGCCGCGTGCGGCAGAGGCCTCTTGCCGCATGGATTCGGCCAACCCAAGCATGGCCTGTGCCTGACGCAGCAGGCGTGCGCCCACATCGGTAAGCTCCGGATTTTTGCCACGCCGTAACAGGCTGATCCCAAATTCCTGTTCCAGCGCCTCAATGGCGTGCGACACGCCAGACTGCGAAATGCCCAGTTGCAAGGCCGCCGCAGTAAAGCCCCGGCATGCTGCCACGGCAGAGAATATTTCAAGCTGGGTGAGTGTCATTGTGTTACTGTCATGAGTATTTAGTCATTTCACTATGAATAATCATGGGCGTAAATGTATACAAATATGCCCGCAGGGGCAATGGCGCGGCCTCGCTTGATTGTGGAAGGCCGCCTTGTGCAACACGAATCAAGGTGTCAGGATAATGTCAATGATTACAGCATCAAAAGATATTTCGGTATATGTAAGGCTGACGCTGGTTGCCGTGGCTTGGGGGGGGACGTTTATCGCGGGCAGAAGTCTGGCCGGGGTTGCCCCCATGTTTTCGGCCTGCCTGCGGTTTGTGCTGGCCTCGGCGGCCCTGAGCCTTTTTTTGCTGCTTTCTGGCAAGGGATTCCGGCGGGTTAACGTCCGTCAGGCCATAGTGGTGACGCTGTTGGGTTTTTGCGGTATTTTTTCTTACAGTTTTTTCTTTTTCAGCGGGTTACAGTATATCAGCGCCTCTCGCTCTGCCCTCATTGTGGCCCTCAACCCCGCAGTAATGACCCTCATTGCTTACCTGTTTTACAGGGAGCGTGTGCCCGCGATCAAGGTACTGGGCATTGTGTTGTGCTTTTGCGGTGTGGCTCTGGTGGTGGGCGGGGGCGAAGCGCAGGGCGCAGCAGGTGCCCGTGGCTGGCTGGGCGAGGCCCTCATTGGCGGCTGCGTGCTGAGCTGGAGCGCCTACAGTGTATTTTGCAAAACGGTGGTGCGCCAATTAGGGCCGCTGCACACTGTAACCTATTCCATCTACGCTGGCACAGTCATGCTTGTGTGCTATGCCGCCGCTACAGGCGTGTTGCGCATGGATGCCGTGTGGCGTTTTAGCATGGCCGAGATCGCAAGCTTGTTCTACCTTGGCGTGATCGGTTCTGCCGTGGCTTACATCTGGTATTACGAGGGCATAAAGCAGATAGGCGTGGCGCGGGCCAGTGTGTTCATTGCAATCAACCCGCTGTCGGCGGTTATTTTGGGCGCGGCCCTGCTGGGAGAGCAAATGACCCTTGCCACTCTGCTGGGCGGCGTGCTGATACTCGGCGGTATTGTGGTTGAAAACCGGCAAAGCAGCGCGGCAACCACTCAGCAAGAGCTGCCGCCCGTTCAGTCGCGAGGCTGAGTTGCGGTGGGCTGACAGGCACAGCCGCTGCCGTCCAGCAGTCCGGCCTTTTTCTCATACTCCAGCTGTTCTCGCCCCCATGCATATAGTTGTTCCAGCGCCGGGAGCAGAGTTTTGCCGCGATTGGTGAGCGAATACTCCACCCGTGGGGGAACCTCATTGTATTGCTGACGGATAACCAGCCCGAAATCTTCCAGCTCGCGCAGACACTTGGTCAGCATCATATTGGTGACGCCCCGCACGCTGCGCTTAAGCTCGTTGTAGCGCACTGTTTCCTTATCAGCCAGATGCCACAGTATCGGCAGCTTCCACTTGCCGCCAATGCGCCTGAAAACATGCAGGATGGGGCATTCCGTCTTGTTATCGTACAGACCGCTGGTGGGGCTTGAGGGAGTTTTTGTCATGGGAGCTCGTAAAAAAGTAGGGAAGAAAAATATGCGTACTTGCAAAAATATTCTTAGAGCAGGTATACACCTTGGTCAAGCGGTACCTGACAACACACCAGCTTACCCAAGGAGAAAATTATGAAAATTTACGCCATCAATGGTGGCCCCAGAAAGAAACACAATACAGTCAAGTTATTGCAGGCTGCGCTGGACGGAGCTGCGGCAGCACCCTGTGGCGAAGCCGTGGAAACCGAGATGATCCACCTCTACGACCTGACTTATAAGGGTTGTGTAAGCTGTTTTTCGTGCAAGCGTAAAGGCGGCAAGAGCTACGGGCACTGCGCAGTTAAGGACGACCTGACCCCACTGCTGGAAAAGTTCGCACAGGCCGACGGGCTTATCATTGGCAGCCCCATCTATTTTGGTAATGTCACCGGTATGTTGCGCAGCTTTTTAGAGCGGCTGATGTTTCCGTTTTTTGTGTACGACAAGGACTACAGCTCACTTGCGCCCAAACGCATGCCCACGGCCTTTATCTATGCCATGAATGTAAGCAGCGCCGAAATGGAACAGTACGGCTATCTCCAGAATCTCAAGGGCATGGAAACCTTTGTGGGCCGTCTTTTTGGCGAGCCGAAGGTGCTGCATGCCTGTAATACCTACCAGTTTGACGACTACAGCAAGTATGAGTGCGAGCGGTTTTCTGAATCGGAAAAGGCCGCCTACCGAGACGCGCATTTTCCGCAAGAACTGGAGGCAGCACGCCGCATCGGCGCGGCCATTGTTGCTACCAGCTAATAGCACTGGATAGCAGTTTCTTTGGCTGCCTCCCGCCAACGTAAAAGCCCCCGTTTTGCAACGGGGGCTTTTGCAATTTACTGATATTGCAGACTTACGTGGGCTATGCGCCCAGATAGGCTGCCTTGATTTCGGGCGTGTCAGCCAGCTCTGCTGCGGTGCCTTCGGCCACGATGGCTCCGGTATCCAGCACATACCCACGGTCTGCCACCTGAAGAGCCAGACGGGCGTTCTGTTCCACCACAACAACGGTCAGGCCTTCGCTGTTGAGCTGCTTGAGCGTGCGGAACATGTCGTACATGAGCAGGGGCGAAAGGCCCATGGAGGGCTCGTCGAGCAGCAACACAGAGCAGTTGGTCATAAGAGCGCGGCCCACGGCCAGCATTTGCTGTTCGCCGCCAGAGAGCGTGTCGCT
>CAYPRZ010000006.1:4867-27575 GCA_964413315.1 uncultured Desulfovibrio sp.
AAAAGAGATGCCGTGAAGGGCTTCAATCTTGCCATAGCCGGCGTAGAGATTTTCAACTTCCAGTAGCATCACACGTTCTCGTCGCCCAAGTAGGCCTTGATGACATCGGGGTTGGACTGAATTTCCTGCGGCGTACCCTTGGCAATGGTTTTGCCGAATTCAACAACGGTAATGTGCTGGCACAGCGACATAACCACCTTCATCTGGTGTTCGATCATCCAGATGGCGATTTTGAATTCGTCAAATATCCAGCGGATGTGCTTGATCAGCCCGTCCACATCTGAAGAGTTCAGACCGGCGGCGGGTTCGTCGAGCAGCAGCAGCTTGGGGTCGGTGGAAAGGGCGCGGGCCAGTTCCACACGGCGCTGCAAGCCGTAGGGCAGGTTTTTGGGAAACTCATTGGCCACATCGGCCAGTTCCATAATTTCAAGAATCTTTAAGGCCTTTTGGCGCACGCGCTTTTCTTCGCGGCTGTAGCGCTCGTTATTGAGCCATGCGTCAAGCAGCCCGTAGCCCAGCCGGTGGTATTGAGACACGCAGATGTTGTCGAGCACTGTCATGTCGTTCCACAAGCGTATGTTCTGAAAGGTGCGGGCCATACCCATGGCCGTGACCTGATGCGGCTCAAGGCGTGTGTCGTAGGCCTGACCGTTAAAAATAATCTGTCCTTCAGAGGCGTGGTAAAAGCCCGAAGCCAGATTGAACACCGTGGTTTTGCCAGCGCCGTTGGGGCCGATAAGGCCCACAAGAGAGTGGTCTTCCACGGCGATGGAAAAATCCGTTAACGCAATCAGCCCGCCGAAGCGTTGCGTGACTTCTTTCATTTCAAGCAGTGCCAAGGTCAGCCCCCACTCGTTCTGGTTGTCTCTGTGTCAATGGCGCTTTCAGGACGGGCCGCCCTGGGGCAAGCCGCGCTAAAGCGGTTCATTATTGAAATACCGGGCAGTTATGTACGCAAACCGCTGCCGCAGGTATTTCTGCGTCCATTGCTCTAGTCTTGCTTGCCGAAGTTGACCAGCCGTTTCAGCTTGGGGAACACGTCTGTCAGTTCGCGGTTGCCCAGCAGGCCCTCAGGCCTAAATTGCATGAGCAGAATAAGAATCAGCGGAATGATAACCCACTTCCATTCCTGACTGATGCTGAACGAGTCGGGCACAAAGGGCAGCATGTGCGCCACGTCGCTCATTGCCGGAAGGGCAAAGCGCAAAAGTTCGATCAGCAGGGTAAACAGCACAGCCGCCAGCACCGAGCCAGAGAGCGAGCCCATGCCACCCAGATAGACCATTACCATGGCCTCAGTAGACTTCATGATGCCGAAGCTGTTGGCATAGATAGAGCTGAACATGTGGGCGTAAAGCGCACCCGCCACACCGGCTATGCCCGCCGAAACCATAAAGGCCACAAGCTTAACACGCTTTGTATTGACGCTCATGATTTCTGCGGCAACTTCGTTCTGGCACACGGCGGGTATACCCTTGCCCAGTGTGCTGTTTACCAAGCGGTGCAGCATCATGGTTGTGATCATTACGCCCAGCAGCATCCAAATCATCATCCAAGGAATTTCGGCCACGCTTTCCATGGCGCGCACAACACCGCGCATGCCTGTAAGGCCGCGCGGGCCGCCCACAAAGTCAATGTTGATGATGACCGAAATAATAATGTAGTTGGCCGCAATGGTGATAATGGCAAGGTAGTCGTCGCGCGTTTTGAACGAGGGCAGGGCCACCAGCAATCCAAAAAGGGATGCCACCCCGCCCGCTGCGGCAAGAACAAGGGGAAAGAGCAGGGGGGCCAGTTCGGGAGGCAGCAAGGGCGCGCCCATCATTTTGTTTTTTGTAAACAGAATGATGGAAATCAGCCCGCCCACATAGGCCCCCACACACATAAAGCCCGCGTGACCACATGAAAATTCGCCCATGTAGCCATTTACGAGGTTCAGGCTTGTGGCAAATATAATGTTGAGGCCCATGAACTTGATGACCGAGAGCCAGTAGCCGTCAATCCACGAAAAGTATTCGGCAAAAACCAGCACCAGACCGCCAAGCAGAAACAAAAGGCAGTCGATCTTTTTCTGCGTGATGACACGTTTGATGGCATAGCCGAAGCAGAGCACGCCCAGTATGGCAAGAACCGTTTGAACAAAAAGAGGCAGCATCAGACACTCCGGCTAGATTTTGGTCGTTTGTGGCATGCCGAAAATGCCCGTGGGCCGCACCCACAGGATGAGCAGCAAAATTGTAAACGAGAACAAATCCATATAGGTGGAGGGCAAAAATGCCACCACCATAATTTCTACAAAGGCCAGCAAAAAGCCGCCCACAAACGCGCCGCGTATGTCGCCAATGCCGCCCACAACTGCGGCGATAAATGCCTTCCAGCCGATCATGGCGCCCATGTAAGGCTCAAGGTTGGGGTAGCACATGGCAAACAGCATGCCGCCAAGCCCTGCTATGCCAGAGCCCAGCACAAAGGTGACCACAATGACGCTGTCGAGAGGAATACCCATCAGCGGCAGGGCAAAGCGGTCCCACGATACAGCCCGCATGGCCATGCCCACCTTGGTGCGGGTAACAATGGTCTGCAAAAATACAAATACCAGCACCGCCGCCACAATAACCCAAACCTTCAGGTTGGTGATAACCAGCGGGCCAATGGAATATACTGTTTTGTCGATTAATTCAGGCAATTTGCGCTTGGTTGCGCCCAGCAGTGCGAGGTTGCCGTTTTCAAGAATCAACCCGCACATAAGGGCTGTAATAACCACATACAACCTATGTGCGCCCTTGCGGCGCAGGGGGCGGTAGGCAATGCGCTCAAGCGTAACACCCACAAGTGCCGTAAGCCCCATGGTGAGCACAATGGTAAGCCACAGCGTCATGGGCTGCGAAAGGCCCAATCCGTCAGAAGAAACCAGAAACGTGGCTACAAAAAACGAAATGTAGGCCCCCACCATAAAAATATCGCCGTGGGCGAAGTTGATGAGGCGCAGCACCCCGTAAACTAGGGTGTAGCCCAAGGCAATGAGGGCGTAAAAGCTGCCCCATTGCAAGGCGTTAAGGGTCTGTTGCAGCAAAAAGTCCATAGGGCTACCCAAAAGCTGGCGGTTACAGTGTGCGTAGTCTGTACTAGTTGGTGTGCTTTCCACCCTTTAGGTGGAAAATGCATAAAATTTTAGCTGGCAGCGAGCCTGAATAACTCAAGTATTATGCAAATATATTGTTAAAAATCAGATAATTAAAAAAAGTAATTGTGGTCTGCTTAGTAAGTAGCTCTGCGTGAGCAGGGCAGAACCATTTCTGTTTATATTACAAAATTGTATAAAAAACTATCCATATTTGGCAGGGGGCGCCAGATAAAGGCGCATTGCTTGCTTAAACCGCTGAACCCGTGGCCTGAAAACAAACCAAATCAAACTGTGCCGCCGCGCGGCCCCTGTGGGTAGGCCGCGCGGCAGAGCCAATTATTACTACTTGGGGCAGACAGATTCCACAAAGGCGAAAGCGCCGGTTTCCGTCACGCGCACGATAACAGCGCACTTGATGGGATCGCGGTTTTCGTCAAACTTCATGCTGCCGGTGATACCGTCAAACTTTTCCATGCTGGCCATGTTGTCGCGAATGATCTTGCGTTCTTTCTTGAGGTCGGGGTCGATCTTGCCGTTCTTCTGGATAGCCTGAAGCACGATGTTGATGGAGTCCCAAGTAAGAGCGGCAACGTCGTCCGGCACATAGCCATACTTGGCCTTGTACTTGTCAATGAATTCCTTGGTTTTGCCAGTAGCGCCTTCAGCCGTGTAGTGGGTGGAGAAGTACTGGTTTACGCAGTCCTTGCCGCACAGGTTGAAGAGCTCGGCAGAGCCCCAAGCGTCAGAACCCATGAAGGGGCCCTTGTAGCCAAGGTCGCGGGCCTGAGGCACAATAAGAGCTGCAAAGCTGTAGTTTTCAGGCACAAAGATAAAGTCGGGCTTGGCGGCGATGATCTTGGTCAGCTGGGCCGAGAAGTCCTGATCCTTGGGGCCGTGCGATTCCATGGCCACCACAGAACCCTTGCCGTGGGTCTTTTCAAAGGCTTCCTTGAAGTTGTCGGCAAGACCCTTGGAGTAGTCGTTGGACACTTCAAAGAGCACGGCGGCCTTTTTGGCGCTGAACTTTTTGGTGGTAAAGTCAACAGCTACAGGAGCTTGGAAGGGATCAAGAAAGGCACCACGGAATACCCAGGGGCGGTCCTTGGTGGCGTCGGGGTTGGTGGACCAGGGGGTGATCATGGGAACTTTTTCGTCGTTGGCAACCGCACCGGCGGGCACGGCCTGACGCGAAGACTGCGGGCCAACTATGGCCAGAACCTTGTCTCGCTCAATAAGCTTGAGAGTGACGTTAACGGCAGATTCGGGTTTGGATTCATTATCTTCATAAATGAATTCAAGCGGGTACATTTTGTCACCCACTTTCAGCCCGCCCTTGGCGTTGATCTCTTCCTTCAGCATTTCAGCCGCGTACTTGGAACCCTCGCCCACCTTGGGAATTTCGCCGGTAAGGGGGATGGGGAACCCGATTTTGATTGGAGCTTCTGCGGCCATGGCCGCTTGCCCCACAAAGAGAGAAAGGGCACAGGCTGACGCTACTTTCAGCAAATTCATGAAGGCCTCCCGAGTTTTATGTGCAGTTACAGGGGTGTACCAAATTACGGTAAGCCAGAATAAAGCAAAAAGTATTCCTTTTTGCTAACCTCCCGAAAAAACAAATTATTAATTAGATTAAAGCTCGTGAAAATTACGTTTCGGTAACTTTTGTCAACGCAAACGTCACAACTTAGTGAAAAGACAAAATGATTATTGGTGCATGAACCTTGTCGCATACGCGGTATCGTAAGTCAAATATGATACCATATATGGAGGTTGGGGGATGGAATTAGGCCGATGTGAAGGATAATTACACGATTTTTATACGTTTTTATTTTTAATCGCTGACGCAACTCCCCAAGGGCTTGTTGTTTTTCGCGCGTGTTTTGGCGCACTAGGGCGTTAGCTGTCGCGTAAAAAATACTTTAACTGTCTGAAAAGTAAGAAAAAAATATAAGTAGTGGTGAAAATACGTTTATGTAGTTTCTGCCGGGTTCTTTTTGGCAATCCAGCGGTAAAAAGGCGTAAAAAAACAAAAAATAGGCATGACAGCTTGATATTTAGTTTTCTACAAAAAAGTAGGGTTTCTGTAAAAGAAGACGCGCTTGGTGTTGAAGGCAGTGGTCAGGGCAAAAGCACAAATAAAGTATGACGCGCTGGCTGCATACATTAAAAGTGGCTTTATATAAGCACGATTTTGGGGCAAGCGCCACACAAAAACGCGTAGAAGTTTCGCAAGCCAGTGCGGCAGCTGTCTACTGCTGCCGCATAAAACGCGGGCTTAGTAACCTGCGGCAAGGCCGTCGCTGCGGGGGTCTGTGGCTCCAAAGAGCAGACCAGTGTTTTCGTCGCACAATATGGCTCCCGCATGGCCCATAAGATCGCTGAAGCCGCCCAAAATTTCCACATCGTGCCCCAAGTGTTGCAGAGTGGCGGCCACCTGTGGGGCAAAGCGGCCCTCTATGCGCAGATTGTTGACAGGCACCCCCCAGCTGCGGCCATACAGCCAGCGCGGGGCAGCCACGGCATCGTGCGGGCTCAGGCCAAAATCCACCATGCGGGTCACAAGGGCGGCCTGTGTTTGCGGCTGGCCTTCGCCGCCCATGGTTCCATACACTAGCCAGGGCTTGCCGTTTTTGCGCAGCATGGGCGGGTTGAGGGTGTGCATGGTGCGCTTGAGGGGTTCAAGCGTGTTCACATGGGTGGGATCAAGCGAAAAAAAACTGCCCCTGTTTTGTAGCAAGATGCCCGTATCCCCCGCCACAATGCCCGCGCCAAAATCATGAAAAATACTCTGGATGGCAGAAACAGCGTTGCCCTGCGCGTCCACTACCCCAAACCAGCAGGTATCGCCCTTGGGCTCAAGCAGGTAGGCAGGTTCAAGGGCGCGATCCATGCGGATGCGCTGCGCCAGCTCGCGCCCATGCGCGGGGGAGAGCATGTGATCTAGCGGAATCTGCGCAAAATCAGGATCGGTAACATGTGCATCGCGCTCGGCAAAGGCCAGTTTGGTGGCTTCCACAATGGCATGGATGTGTTGGGCACTGCCTTCGCCAAGGCTTGCAACGTCCATATGCTCAAGGATGTTGAGTATGGAAAGTGAGGCCACACCCTGCGTATTGGGCGGCAGATTGCAGGCCTCAAGGCCCCGGTAGTGCACGCTGAGCGGAGTAACCGTTTCTGCATCGTGTGCGGCAAAATCTCTGGCGGTCAGCAGGCCTCCGTTGTCTTCAAGCCAACGTGTCATGCGTTCGGCCAGTTCGCCTTCATAAAAAGTGCGCGGCCCCTCGCGGGCAATGAGGCTCAGAGTGGCGGCGAGGTGGGGCAGCCGCATGAGTTCGCCCACATGCGCGGGTTTACCCGTGGGCAAAAAGGTGCTGGCAAAGCCCGGTTGGTTTTGCAACTGGCGGTAGCCTTGCGGGTCGGCCTTGCAGTCTTCGTGCAGCCAGTAGGCCAGCGAGGGGGTGACGGCAAAACCCTCTGCCGCAAGAGCTATGGCATCCTGCAACAGATCGGCCAGCGAAAGGGGGCTGCCCCAAGAAAGGCTGAGAGTGCGGGCGGCATCCCAGCCAGATACAACCCCCGGTACGGTGCATGCTGCCAGCGGCCCGCGCAGGGGAATGGCAGCCAATCCTTTTTGCGCATAAAAATCACGCGTGGCCTTTTCGCCAGATCGGCCACTGGCATTGATTCCGTGCAGACTGCCTGTGGCGGCCTCGTGCGCCAGCCAAAAATTGTCGCCCCCAATACTGCACATCTGCGGATACACAACCGCCAGCACCGCCGCCACAGCAATGGCCGCATCCAGAGCCGTGCCGCCCTTGCGCAACGTATCCACCCCTGCCTGTGTGGCAAGGTAGTGGGGCGAGGTCACCATGCCCCGCGTGGTCATGGGATCAAAGCGTTGCGATTCCGTTTGCGAATAGGGGCTGGGCGTAAAGTGCATGGCATCCTCTGCTGTAAAAATCGTGGCCTTTCAGCAGATTAGCGACAGAGCCAATCTGCGTCAAACCCAACGCAGCAATTACAATAGGGGCTGGAATATCGTGCATTCTGGCCCGTTGAGAGCCGAAAAAAAAAGGCGTAAGCAGGGCATTGCGCCGCTTACCTGCGGCCAATGAAAGAGTAGCTGCCGCGCCCAGCGTGGTGCAAAGGACAAACTATGGGCACAACACTTATGCTGTTTGCCGTTGGGCTAGCGGGAAGTTTTGTTTTTGACAGGTTCGATCTGCCCGGCGGGGCCATGACCGGGGCCATGATTGCCGTGGTCATTTTTAAAAGCTGCGGCTCTATCACCGCGCCAGATATGACGCACTGGGTGCGCTTTTTGGTTTACGGCTGCGTAGGGGTTATTGTGGGCAACATGTATAACCCCGGTATGCTTGATGCCGTGCGCGATACTTGGCCCATGATGCTGCTTTCAACCTGCATAATCCTGATGGCCGGGCTTTTGTGCACTTGGATAGCTGTGCGCTGGGGCGGGCTTTCGGTGGGCGGGGCCTATCTGGCAACCAGCCCCGGCGGTTTCAACGCCGTAGTGGCGCTTTCGGGCGGTACAGGGGCAGAAGCGCCCATGGTTATGGTGTACCATCTGGTGCGCATTTACGCCATCGTGTTGCTCTCGCCCATTGTAGGCAAGCTGCTTACGTCAATGGTAAAATAGCCTAGACGCCAATGCCCGTGTGCGCTGCAAGGCCCCTGTCAGAATCTGGCGGGGGCTTTTTTAACGGCTCAGCAGCAGAATAATGCCCCCAAGGGCGGGCAGCAGCACCATGCAGCTTTTGAGCAGCAACTGTGGGGCCATGCGGGTAAATTTGGCCCCCACATAGGCACCAATAATCTGGCCGGCCAGCACCTGCATAAAGAGTGTGGGGTCGAGATGCCCCGCCGCCAAAAATCCCAAGCTGGCCAGTACGGCAATGGGCAAAATGACCAACATGGTTGTGCCCACGGTCTGGTAAAGCGGCACGTTGAAAATAATAAGCAAGGTCAACTGGATAAAGGGGGTTGCCCCCACGCCGCAAGCCCCGGAAACAAGGCCGTTGAACATGCCCACAACACTGGTGAGCAGCCAGAAGCGCAGCCCGCCGGTGCTGTTGCAGCGAATGCTGAACACAGGATGCTTGGGGTGAAACACGCGCAGGTAGATGAGCAGGGCAGAAAACATGAGCACAATGCCAGTGAGCGGCTTGAGCGTTTCAGCAGCCAGTGAGGATGAGATATGCGCCCCCCAAAAGGCCCCCACCGCGCCAAACGCACCCATGAGCATGCCAAGACGGCGGTTGACGTTGCCCTCGCGAAAGTGACTTATGGAGCCGGAAAGCGAGGTAAACGCCATGGCCGCCAGCGAAGTGCCAAGTGCCACGTGCATGGGAATGTTGAACCCAACGCTAAGCATGGTGATCATGACACCCGCGCCGCCAGCCCCTACAAAGCCCAGCAGTATTCCCAACAACAGCATGGCGGCAAAAACAAGCATGGATCACCTGCGTTACAGGCCGCAAGGCGGCATAAGAGTGCGTTTAAGCAGGCGTGAACTGTCACGGGCTGCATTTGAGCACGCTAGCGCCGCAGGGGGCTGGGTGCAAGCCGAATTTTGCTGCCTGCCGCCGCAGTTGCTTTGGGCCACGCTGGTTCGGGACGTGGTGGTTCAGCGGCCCGGTGGGCACGAGCCAAAACAGCTTAGATGTGTGCGGCCCGGTGGGCACGCACAAGTGTATCCCACGCCCGCACATAAAAAATCAGGTAGCGGCAGCACACATAAGCCACCACCACAGTGGCAACAATCATTTCCAGCACAGCAAAAAATTTCAGTTGCAGGCTATATTCCAGCGCCGCCGGATACGCAGCCAGCAAATCCGAGACCTTGTACAAGGCCGTTGCTCCTACCGCCATGGGGAATGTATAGGCTGCAAAACCGGGGGTAAAGGGCAGCCGCAGCAGCTTGAAAAATGCCACATAGATGATGCTGGTCATAAGTACTGCCACGCCAAGCAGCATACTGCACAACAGCAGCGATGGGGATGTTTCAAGGCTCAGATAGGCCACCAGCGAAAGGCTGGCCGGTGCTGCCAGAATGGCAATGGTGGGTTTGGAGGCATCGTCAAGTTCTTTGGCAAAAATAAGCCTGTACAGCATAATCGGCAGCAGGGCCGTATAGCTCAGCATACCAAAAACCATGAGGCCATATGCGAGGCTGTAATATTGCGGGTTAGGCACAGTCATGGCCGCCACGCTTATGCCCACAAAGGGCACAAACCAGCTGGGAACCATATGGTTCAGGCTGAACTGCCTGATACGAAAAGCCACAAAGGCCAGCAGCAGAAACAAGTGCAGGCCCACGGCAAACAGCCACAAGGTTTGAGCAGCCCGCGCGTCAACAATGCTCAGGCTTTTAGATTGCAGCATAAGTGCCATGGCCATGGTGGGCAAAATGCTGCCCAGCACAGGATGGCGCAGCTCTTCACAACCAGCAGCCGGGGATTGAGGGCAAACTTGCCCGCTAGCAGCAGGGTTAGTGTCATGGAGGTAAGCGCCCCAAGCACCTGCCCAACATTATGAAGGGGCAGGCTTTTTTCAATCCCCATTCCCAAACTGGCTATGCCCAGCGCCAAACCCGCAAGCGGTGTGGGAACGGCACGAAAAAAACTGCGTATGCTTTGCAACATGATACTTTCCTCGGTAGTGGTCTGCTTGCGGATTTGCCACGAATTGGGCATTAAGAAAATCGAAATGAATTTAATGTATCGTATAGAATAATTAAACAATTACATCTGCGGGTATGGTACTGGCATGACACTCAAACAATTACATGTATTTTTGGCGGTGGCGCGCTACGAAAATCTGGGGCAGGCCGCCGACGCCCTGTTTCTCACCAAGGGTGCTGTATCGCAGGCATTGCAGGAGTTGGAGCGGCATTTGGGCGTGCGCCTTTTTGACCGGGTGCACCCGCACTTGCGGCTGAACCACGAGGGCGCACAGCTGCGGCCCTTGGCAGACGAAATGCTGCAAAGGGCCGAGGCCATGGAGCGGTTGTTTCAGGCTGGCGGAGCATGTTTTTTGAATGTGGGAGCAAGCAAGACCATTGGCAACTATCTGCTGCCACAGCTGTTGCACGATTTTGAAAGTGGGCACGCATGGCTGCCCAAGGCGCAGATTGCCAATACGGCGCGTTTGCTTGAGCTGGTGGAAAATTACACGCTGGACGTGGTGCTGCTGGAGGGTGAGCAGCACCTGCCACAGATGGTGGCCGAACCGTGGTTGCAGGACGAAATGGCGGTGGTGGCCTGCCGGGGGCACGCGCTTGCAGACGGCAAAGCCCACGCTCCCGAAGAACTGGCAGGCCAGCGCTGGATTCTGCGCGAGCCCAATTCTGGCACACGGGCCTATTTTGAGCACACCCTTGGGGCGCTCATTGCGCCGTATACAGTGGCATTGAGCCTCAGTTCCACCGAGGGCGTGCTAGGTATGGTAGAGCGCGGCATGGGCATTACCTTTGCCTCGCGGCTTATGGCCGAGTTGCCGGGTTTCAGCAGCCGTTTTGCCATAATCCGGCTCAACCAGCAGTTTTCACGCAGGTTTTCGCTCTGCTGGCATCAATCAAAATACCATTCTGCGGGCATGGACAGTTTTATCCGCTTTTGCCGTGGCTGGTCGCCAGCCCTGCATGGCGGCAAACGGGTTAGCCCCCGCAAAGCCTAACGCTGCCGCGTGAGGTGGTACACGCGGGGAACCATGTACATGAGGCTAAACTGCCCCCGTGTGGGCTCATAGCGCGTGGCAACCACCACAGAACCAAGGTTCCACAGGTGGGCATCGTCGCCTTCGCCAGCAGAGGGCGGGCCAAAACGGTCGGTGACCATCTTGAGAATGAGCGCTTCAACGCTGTTGTCGGGGGCGGCGTAATCCAGCTCAAGAAAACCCAGCGGGGCAGGGTCGCCGGGGCCGTAGCAAATGGCCATCTGGCGTGCGCCGGGGGCAACCTTGGCAGCATCGTAAAGATCGCAGATGTAGGCGTTGTCCTCACGGGTAACGGTGGCCCCGTATTGCTTCAGGGCCGTGCGCATGGAATTTCTGTCCGTATTGTCCAGCCGCTGACCAAACAGCACGGCTTCGGGCCGCGTGGGCTCGGTGCGGGCCATTTCTTCCAAGTCTTTCATGGCGTTGGGGTCGCCGTTCATGGCGGCGGCATAGAGTAGCAGCACCGCACGCGCGGGGTTCTTGGTCACGCCCTGCCCTATGCGGTAAAAATGCCCAAGGCGAAACAAGGCCTCGGTTTGCTGCTGTGCGGCAGCTCGGCTGTACCAAGCCGCAGCCGCCTTGAAATCTTGTGATACACCCCGGCCAAGCTCGTACAGCATGCCCAGATTATACTGGGCCTCAGGCTGTCCCTGACGCGCCGCAAGGTCAAACCAGCGGGCGGCCTCGGCGGGGTTGGCCTCAATGCCGCGCCCCTGCTCAAGCATGCGGCCATAGTTACTCATGCCAGATGGGTGACCTGTCTTGGCCGATTCTGCAAACCAGTGCAGGGCTCGGCCCATGTCGGGCTCCACACCCTGACCAAGATCATACAGCACGCCAAGGTTGTTCATGGCCTGGCCGTCGCCAGCCTCGGCATGCTTGCGCCAAATACTCTCTGCCGTGGCATAGTCGCCCTTGGCATAGGCCATGGCTGCTTCCTCGGCCTGTGTGGGCGGGGCGGATTTTTGCGGTGCGGGGGCCGTTGCCTTGGGGGTGGGAGCTTCTTCGACCGCAGCAGGTTTCTGCTGGGGTTCGTCTTCCTTTTGGCCTTTTTTGGATTTTTTATCCTTGCGGCCTCTGGAATTTTTGTCCTTGGCGGGAGCTTCGGGCTTTTTGGGGGCTTCTGCCGCTGGGGCAGATGGCTGCACGGGCTGGGCTGTTGCCGCAGGGGCGGCAGGAGAGGCCGCACCTTGAACCGGCGGGCTCTGTGGCTGCTGCGCTTGAGCTGGCGCGGGCACGCCGGGCGCGGTCAGGGGGCTGACCTGCGGTGTGCCGGGGCTGGCTGGCGCTGGTGCAACGGGATTTTGAACTGTCGGTGTTTGCACCGTTGGCGTCTGGATTGCGTTGGCTGGCGCCGGCGTGAGCGTTGGTGAGGTATAGCCGGGGTTGGGCTGCCCGCCAAGCGTGGGTGATGTGGGGGCTGCACCGTTGGTGGCACCAGCGCCGCGAACAAATACAGAGTCTGAGGCGGCCAAGGCCAGACCGTGCGGCAAGGCAAGGGGCAGAGAAAGTGCCAGCGAAAGCCCACACACAAGAGCCACTCTACAGGCTGAAATAAGATGGGCGCGGCTGCACGCCGCGCCCCATCGAAGAAACATGTTTGTGTTCCTTACGGTTTACGTTTGGGGCAATTAAAGTTCATAAAGTCCACTTCGGGGCGGCTTGTCAACCGCTCATCGGGCACCAACGCGTAGCCGCGCCAGTCGCGCAGAGTGGCATTTATTCTATCCATATTCACATAACCCAGCAAGGCGGGCCAGCGGTCGGCCATATCGCGCAGCATGCGGGCGTAGGTTACCTCGCCGCCGTGGAAGCCGTCAAAGAATTCGCAGTCGCCAGAAGCAAAGGTGCGCGGATCGGTAAAGTCCATAACGTCAATGCCGCGTGCCAGCAGTGCCTCGCGCAGGCGGAACAGGTGCTGGTAGTCGCCCTCGCGCTCGCGCATGGCTTCAAGCACACGCACCGAAAGGGGCGAAATGAATACAAAGGTGGCAATGCCACGGGCCTTGAGGCGGCAGTAGATTTCGGCAAAGGCATCGAGATGCGCAGAGCTTATGCCGCCGGGGTCACGGCTGCCGGGCAGGGGTTTGGCGTGGAAAAATGCCTTGGTCCCATAGCGAACCTGCTTGAGGGTATCCTCGAACTGGTAATCGAAGGGGCGCTTTTGGCCAGTGCTTTCGCCGGTGTAGTACCACGAGCCGTCTGAGCCAAAGCCATCGTCAAACTGCTGGGCCATGGTGCCAAAGCGGTTGTCGCGGAATCCGCCCATGGATTGCGGCAGCAGTGGCGCAATAAAGTTTTTGGCCGATATTTTGCCTTCCAGCAGCCATGTCCAAGGCTTTTTGAGGCTGTCAAAGCCGTAGTTGTACGATCCGCTGGTGGGGGGCTCTTCTTTGAATGGGTCGGCATTCCACTGCGGCATGAACCACCAGAAGTCCAAGCCGATGATTACGGCTTCGGGCTTGTGGATTTGCAGCATGGCGTCGATGGTCGAGCGCAGCACAGGCAGGTTACCCGCCGTGCCGCCCACGTTCAGGAAGGGCTTGCGAAAGTAGGCCCCGCGAAACTGCATGACGCGCGAGGAGCCCACGGCGGCAATTTCAGGTTTGACCTTGGCGTAGAGCTGAAGTTTGTAGTCCACAAAGTCCTGCGACACGCCAGACCCAAACACGGCAAAATTGCCCTTGGACTGGGTGGCAACGGCCCGTTCCACAGCCACGTCGCCGCTGCTGCGCAGCCACCACGCGGTGTAGGGAACAGCCAGCAGGCATCCCGCTAGGACTAGGCCCAGCAGCACAAGAAAATAACGCTTCAAAAAGGCGGCTTCTGTGATGTTGTTCATGGCGTTCACGCGTGGTTAAAATTGGAAGTACAGGAAGGTCGCCTTGCGCGAAACCAAAATCAGGGTCAGGAAGGCCATGACAGCCAGCCCCGTGGCCCAAGCGGTGGTGGGCCGCCAGGCAAGGCGCGGGAATGTGCCGTCGCGCCTGCCGTGCAGCATTTCGTGTGTGTTGGGCAGAGCCCACACTACAAAAAAGCTCACCAGCAGAAGGGCAAAGGGAATCCACCCCTGAATGTAGTTGTTGGGCAGCCAGCGGGCCACCATGGCGGCAAAGCCGCTGAGC
The DNA here is from genome assembly GCA_964413315.1 of uncultured Desulfovibrio sp. GTDB lineage: Bacteria > Desulfobacterota > Desulfovibrionia > Desulfovibrionales > Desulfovibrionaceae > Desulfovibrio. The sequence goes on from CAYPRZ010000006.1 coordinate 18,851, forward strand.
CCGTCGGTTGTTGCGCTCAGGCCCGCAGCTTCACGCGTAAACGGCCCCGTAAACATGGCTTTGAACATGCGCCCCGCGCCCTCGATGGTCAGCGCGCGGAACACAACCCAGCACAGGTTGATGCAGAAAAACGTAAATAGTATGGAGCACAGCCGCAGTGGCGCAAGGGCCAGAATGCGCTCTAGCGCCTTGCCCTTGATGCACGCGCGGAAAAAGTGGTTGATGCTCAGCATCGAACCGTGCAGCGCACCCCATACAATAAATGTCCAGCCAGCGCCGTGCCACGCGCCGCCGATAAGCATGGTCAGAAACAGGTTGCGGTACTGCATGAACCGGCCCTGACGGTTGCCGCCAAGGGGGATATACAGAAAGTCGCGCAGCCACGAACTGAGGGTGATATGCCAGCGCCGCCAAAAATCCACAATGCCCGTGGATTTGTAAGGCGAATCGAAGTTTTCAGGCAGCTTGAGCCCCAGCATGAGGCCAAGACCCACGGCCATGTCGGTGTAGCCCGAAAAGTCAAAATACAACTGAAAGGTGTAGCACAGCGAACCCAGCCATGCCTCGCCGCCGCTGAGCGGAAAGGCCTTTTCGGCGGCGTTGAACACCGAGTCGGCGTAAAGGGCTATGCTGTCGGCCAGCAGAACCTTCTTGACCATGCCCATGGTAAAGAGCGCAAAGCCCCGTGCCAGATTCTCAGCGGTGGTGGGGGCCAGCGCGTCAAACTGCGAGCCCATCTGCTCGTAACGCACAATGGGGCCAGAAATAACGTAGGGAAAACAGGCAGAAAACAGCGCGTGGCGGGTAAAGCCTTGTGGCGTCACCTGCCCCCGGTACACGCTTACAAGCCATGCAATCTGAATAAAGGTATAGAATGAAATGCCAAGGGGCAGCCCCGGCGAGGTAAAGTGCCACTGCACATGCAGCAGCGCAGAAATATTTTGGGCCAGAAATGCGGAATATTTGAACCACAGCAGGGGCAGCAGGTTGAGCACCAGAGCCACGGTAAGCAGATTTTTGCGGCTCAGGCGAAAACGGCAGCCGCTCTGCTTGCGCGAGCCGCACATGCAGGTGCTTTCGGCCTTGGATTCGGCCTCTGCGTCAGCGCCTTGGGGGGTGTCAGATTCCGGCGTGGCGGCGCATGGGGCCGGTTCCGGGTCTGGCGCGGCAAGGGCAAGGGCAAAGGCGTAGTTCATGCCCAGTATAACTGCCAGCATGATAAGAAACGGCAAACCCCACAGGCCATAAAATACTGTGGAGAAGGCCAGCAGTACCAAGGCCAGACCCGTGGGGCCGTAGCCCTGAGCCAGCCGCCAGCACACCAGCAGCAAGGGTAGAAAGGCAAAAAGGAAGGAATACGAGTTGAAAAGCATGTGCGACTCCCGTTGGGCGGCGTGGACATGCCCGCCGCTCGGCGTCAGCCAGTATTCTGCCGCAAGCTGCGGCTGGGGTGTGCTGCAAAATTTGGCAGCGCAAAAAACGCCAGCTTCTTGCCTTTGGGTGCTGCCAAGCCCCCCACCGTAAAGGCGGGGTTGGCACTCAGCCTGTACACCTTTTCAGCCGGGGCATGCACAACACCAGCAAGGGCGCAACACGCTGAAAAAAGGCAAAGAAAAAAGCGCGCACGACAAGAAACGCGTCACACGCGCCCCTACCGGCATGCCTTAGCTGCCGAGGCTCCGCAGGTTGCCTAGGGGTTCAGCTCTGCGCGCAGTTTGCGCGAAAGCCGGAACACCATTACCTTGCGCGGGGGCAGGGTGATGGTTTCATCAGTCTTGGGATTGCGGCCCTTGCGGGAGGCCTTGTCGTAACACTCAAACTTGCCAAACCCGCTGATCAGCAGGGCCCGGTCTTTTTTGATGGCGACCTTCATGATCTCCAGCAGTTTTTCGACCACGTTCTTGACATCTACACGGTTTTTGTCCGTTTCTTCGTAGATGGCCTCCACGATGTCCGCTTTGGTCAGTGTTTTTTTCATAGTGCTCTCCGGCGCAGTGCGCTGGTATGGCTTAATGGAACCCCGTGTTCCTGGTGCCCCGCAGCAATGGTCGTCAGCTTCACACGAACGGAACTTTTGTGTAAAATACACGCAACTTACAAGCAGAGCAAGGTTTTTTTAAAAATTTCACCTGCATGCCAATTTCCGTACAACGCGCTCTACATACCGTTTCACAGTCAGTGAGCACTTATGCCCCGCAAAAAAAAGTTTTCGTCGTCCGCCATTTTGGACGCAAGCGCCCCCCTTTATCAGAGTAATTCGCTCGATAATGCAGACTATTGGCGGCTTTTTTGTGATTCTTTACACAAGGGGTCGACGCCTCTGCACTGGAAATGCGGGCTGGGCAAAGCAGGGGGGCGGCAGTCGGTTGTGCCGGTGTTTTTGCCCTTTCGGGGTTGCCCGGTGCGCTGCGTGTTTTGTGCGCAGGATGTGCAGACTGGCATTGCAGAAACCAGCCCTTTGCTGGGCTCTGTAGATCCGGCCGCACCGCAGGTCAGCAACGGTATTGCGCAGGTGCTGCACGAGGCGCGGCAAAACCTTCGCCACAGGCACAATGCAGGCCAGCCCCCGGCAGAGCTGGCATTCTACGGCGGAACATTTACCGCCCTGCCTGAAAATGAATTATCGGCCTGTCTGGATATGGCCCGCGAAGCTTTGGAACAGGGCTGGATCAGTTCGTTCCGCTGCTCCACCCGCCCCGACAGGGTGGATGCCGCAACTCTGCTGCGCTTGCGTAGCGCTGGCTGCGGCGTGGTGGAGCTGGGCGTGCAAAGCTTTGATGACAGCGCCCTGGCGGCATCGCGCCGTGGTTACACGGGCGCAACAGCGCTGGCGGCCTGTGCCGCTGTGCGTGCGGCTGGTCTGAAACTTGGCGTGCAGCTCTTGCCCGGCATGCCCGGCCACACGCCACAGCATTTTGCCCAAGACGTGCCTAAGGCCCTTGCCGCCGGGGCGCACATGCTGCGCTTCTATCCTTGTCTGGTGCTTGAGGGCACGGGCCTCGCTGCCATGTGGCGCGAGGGCAACTATTCACCATGGCCGCTTGAAACAACTCTTGATGCCCTTGCCCAAGGCTGGCTTGCGGCCATGCGCGCTGATGTGCCGGTAATACGCATGGGGCTTGCCCCGGAACAAGGACTGGCCGAGGCCATTCTGGCTGGGCCTGTAGATGGAGAGCTGGGCGGCAGAGTCAAGGGCCGTGCCCTGCTGCTGGCCGTGCGTGAGGCGCTGCAAGCGCCTGACATGCGGCAAAAGTTTTTGCCAGAGTGCGGCTTTGGGCTGCGCTTGCCACGGGCCATGCAGGGCTTTTTTTGGGGTGCGGGGGGCGAACTGCGCCCGTCATGGATGGCTTTGGGCTTGCGGGCACTTACATTTGAAAGCGCGTGTGAACCGCAGTTGTTGCTGGGCTCGCCACCGCTCTAACCGTAAGCTACTGCTCCGTGCCCGCGCAAAAGACTCCGCAGTATTCCCGCAGTGTTCTGCCATTTGTTTGCTGCATGAAAAGAAGGCGGCCACCGGGGGGGAACCGGTGGCCGAGAAGGAAGGGAGGGTGTTGATGGTTATAAGGTTCTGTTCAAAGGAGGAGGTTCTTTGGAGGCTCCGTTATGCCCCCTTGGGGGAAGAGGCATAACGGAAATGTTGTGCTGTAGGAGGCTTTATATGTTCACCGCCATGGGCGGACGTGTTGGGAGCGGCAATTTGGGATAGTGGCTATTGGGCCGCGCCGTGCTGATGTTTGGCTTGAGCGGGGGCATCCTTTTTGGGCATGGCTGCCGCAGGTTTGCCCACTTCTTTTTCAATGCGCTGGGTCATGGTTTCGTGCAGTTGACCAAGCTGTTTTCTGAGTTGCAGCATTTCAGTCGCAGTGGCGCGCACAGCCGCTATATCGGGGTTGGCCGCATTTTGCAGGGCGCGCAGCTCTTGCCTTTTGATAAACATCTGATCTTTGACGGGTTCCATCTGCTTGGCGAAATCGGCCACAATGGCATCATATTTCTGTTGCTGTTCTGGGGTGTAAGCGCCTCGGCCCATCATGCCGTGCATGCCGTGTCCCTGCATGCCGGGGCAGGGCATCTCGCCCTGGCAGCCGCCCATTTCCCGCATGCCTTCGGGCATATCGCCAGCGGGGGACGGCTGACTGTAAACAGTGATGGCGCTTCCCATCAGGGTTGCTGCAAGTATGGCTGCAATGGCGATGTTTTTGGATTTCATGGAAAGCTACCTCGTGATCAAAATTTCTGTATATGGGTTCGTTGTTCTTGCAACGTTTGCTTGCTATAGAGCAATGCCCGTGCCAAAACTAATTTAAATATTAAAATCAGAATGTTAAGGTGAGTAACCTGTTTTGCGTTGCGTGGCGGGGCAGGGAAGCGTATGTTTTTTATACATAGAAGGTTAATCTATGTATAAAATTTGTACATCTGCATAATTTTCTTACAGCCCTATAGAGCTTGGGTGCATAAAAAACGCGCCCACCGAAATGGCGGGCGCGTGCTGCTGTGAGTGTGTGGTCGCGGTTATTTGCTGGCGGAAGTAGACAGACCGGGATATTCCATGCTGCATCCGCGTGTTTGCGGGCTGCCGAGCGGAACCCCCACCTCGTTGTCCATGCGTTGGTCTGCCCGTTGCAGAAGTGCGCGCAGTTCGTCCCGTAGCTGTTGCAGCTCGTGCCCCAAGCGGGGCAGGGTTTCGGGCGAGGTGTTTTGGTTATAACTCAGCTGCGCGAGTTCATTCTTTTTTTGCATGATACTCTTGCGCAGTTCGTTGACCTTGGGGGAGTATTCGTCAATCACAGCCTGAGCCTTGGCCCTCTGCGAGGGCGAGAGCTGTTGCAGCCACGCGCGCATGTCTGCCGCGTGTACTGAGGCTGGGCTGCCCGGTGCAGGCGTATATTCTGCATAGTCGGTCTGATCTGCCGCCGTTGGTTGGGGAAGACAAAGACTGGCCAGAACACAAAGAGAAAGAAGGGGTTTCATCATAAAAGACCTTCTGGAAAATAAACTCGTCCCGCTCTCATACCAAGCACTGAGCGGGGTGGCAAGATTCCAGGCTTTGTGGGCACGTGGAATGTAAAAAGTATTGCAAGAAGCGTGCAAATTTTTTGACCGATTGTAATCATGGCTGCGGCCAGCAAAATAATGCCGAGCATCATACATGAGTATGGAAAACACCACTGAAAAAAAATCGCCAGAGGCTGCCCGAACAGGTGCTGCCTCCACGGTGCAAGCCGATACGGCAAAAATATCTCAGGCTGCCTATGTTGCGGCGCGCACCCCTTTGGGGCTGCTGCTGGGCGGTGCTGCGGTAGTGCTGGCGCTTATGGTCACCTTGCTGACGCTCATTTCCATTGACCGCAGCGAGGCCGCCATGGCCCGTTTGCTGGCCGAAAAGGGTTCGTCGCTGATAATTGCATTTGAAAGCATTTTGCGGTCGGGCATGCGTAGTGAGGCTGGCGTGCGCCTGCAAGTGCTGCTGGAAGAAATGGCCGACAGCCCCGGCATTGTATTTGTGGCCGTAACCATGCCAGACGGAACCATCGTGGCCCACAGCAACCCGGCACGCCTTGGCGAGATATTGCAGGTGGGCGGGCGCGAGGCCGACGACATTATAATGCACGATCTTGCGCCCGACATGCTGCCCCACTGGGGAATCATGCGCATGGAGGGACGGCGCGTGTTTGCAGTATACCGGCAGTTTTCGCCGGGCATACGTGACTTGCCACGGGGCTTTCCCCTGCCGGTGATTTTTCTTGGCCTTGATCTTTCACCCTTTGAAATAACGCGCAGTCAGAACCGCGATTATGTGGCCATGCTGGCCGCCGTAACCCTGCTGGTTGGTTTGGCCTGTCTGGTGGCCCTGTATTATGCCGAACGCGCGCGCGAATCGCGCCAGCGGCAGCGCATGGCTGAGGGCAAGGTGCGCCGCCTTGAGGAAGAAGTGCGCCGCAAGGAAAAACTGGCTGCCGTGGGTAATCTGGCTGCCGGTGTGGCCCATGAAATCCGCAATCCCTTAAGTTCCATCAAGGGCTATGCAACCTACTTTGGCCAGCGTTTTCCTGAGGGCAGCGAAGACCGCGAGGCCGCAAATGTTATGGTACACGAGGTTGACCGCCTCAACCGCGTTATTATGGATCTTATAGGTCTTTCGCGCCCCAGTGATGTGAGCCCCCACCCCGCAGACCTCAAGCTGGTGATAGATCACGTGACCCGGCTTGTGCATCAGGATGCGGAAAAGCGGGGTATCAAGATTGTATGCCGTGCGCCTCGCCGGGTGCCGCTGGCCATGGCCGACCCGGAACGCATGGGGCAAGCCCTGCTGAATCTTTGCCTCAACGCCTTGGACGCCATGCCGGACGGCGGGCAGCTCACGCTTGCCATTGTGGAGCGCAAGGGCCGTGTGTGCCTTATGGTGCGCGACAACGGCACAGGCATAGAGCCAGCCCAGCTGCCGCACATCTTTGACCCCTACTTTACCACCAAGGGGCAGGGCACGGGCCTTGGGCTGGCTATGGTTCATAAAATTGTTGAGGCCCACGACGGCGAAATCAGCGTCACCTCGCGTCCGGCGCAGGCAGCGCGGCGTGGCGAAACCACGTTTCGTATCTGGCTGCCCCGTGCGGCGCAGGGCGATGCGGCGCAGCCCAAGCGGGCAGACTGATTCTGGCTGGTTGCCAAGCATAAAGTGAGGAAGCAGTGAGCACCTGTATTCTGGTTGTAGACGATGACGATGCCCACCGTGGCATGCTGCGAACCATGCTGCGTTCGTGGGGATACGCTGTGGAAGAAGCCACCGACGGCGACGAGGCCGTAGACCTTGTGCGCGAAAAATCCTTTGACGCAGTGCTGACAGACGTGCGCATGGCACGTATGGACGGCATACACGCGCTCAAGAATATTCTGGAATACAATCCCGCCCTGCCCGTTGTGCTTATGACGGCCTACTCGTCTGTGGAAACTGCGGTGGAAGCCCTGCGCCTTGGCGCATACGACTATCTGGTCAAGCCGCTGGATTTTGAGGCGCTTAGGCACGCGCTTGAAAAGGCCATTGAACACTCGCGCCTCAGCGTAGAAAACCGCGAACTGCGCCGTCAGCTCAGCGATGCGGCCACGCGCCCCGGCATTCTTGGTCGCAGTGCGCCCATCCGTGCCATGCAGGAAATTATCGCCACGGTTGCGCCCACCGAGGCCACTGTGCTCATCACTGGCGAATCGGGTACAGGCAAGGAACTGGTGGCCCGCGCCCTGCACTGCGCAAGCGCACGGGCAGAAAAACCGCTGGTGACGGTAAACTGCGCTGCGCTGGCAGAAAATTTGCTGGAATCAGAGTTATTTGGGCACGAAAAAGGGTCTTTTACCGGGGCAGACCGACGCCGCGAGGGACGCTTTGCCCAAGCCAACGGCGGCACGCTCTTTTTGGACGAAATTGGCGAAATGCCTCTTCCCCTTCAGTCCAAGCTTTTGCGCGCCCTGCAACAGGGCGAGGTGCAGCGCGTGGGGGCCGACGCCGCCATAACCGTGGACGTGCGCATCATTGCCGCCACCAACCGCGACCTGCGCGAAGAAGTGGCCCAAAAGCGCTTTCGCGAGGATCTCTATTTTCGCCTCAACGTCATTTGCATAGAAGTGCCGCCCCTGCGCGACAGGGCAGAGGATATCCCCGTTCTAGCCGCCCATTTTCTGGAGCGCTTTGCCAGCCGCAACCGCAAAAGCGTGCGCGGCTTTTCGCCTCAGGCTCTTGCCTGCATGCTGCGTTACGCATGGCCCGGCAACGTGCGCGAGCTAGAAAACGCCGTGGAACGGGCCATTATTCTCTGCAACGGCGACCTCATTACTGAGCGCGAGCTGCCCACCGTAGTAACCGGCCCAGCTCCGCTCGAAGAGCGCCAACCCGATGCGGATGCCTCCCTAGCCGGTCTGCCCCTCGACACCGTGGAGCGCCGCGCCATCGAAGAAACCCTGCGCCAAACCGGCGACAACAAAAGCGAGGCGGCGCGGCAATTGGGTATTACGCGGGCTACTTTACATAATAAGCTGCGCAAATACGGCTTGGAGTGAATGATCGGATTCTTTTGCGCGCTGGCTGCGTCAGAAATACGTTTTTATTCGGTCGAGTACCATAAGAGTACACTCCCTGCATAAAAACGCATTTCTTCCTTGCCAGCGCACAAAATTTACCCGATCACTAGAAAAGCAGTTAAGAATTGTGTGTCTCGCACAAGGAAAGCGGTAAATAAGTTTCTGCAAGAGCACTGCAATTTACAGTTTGAGAAAAAACGACTGCGGAAGGCGTTGGCAATAGAGGTTGGTAATGGGAACAGCAGAAAATGGCATTGCCTTGTATCAAGGGTCGCGTGGAAAGCTGCGGCTGCTGACAATTTTGGCAGTGCTACTGGTTATTGCCTGCGTTGAAACATGGACTTACAGGCAGTTTGCAGTGTCGGCAGACACCAGCGAAGGGGCTTCGGCGTCGTTGTCGCCAGAAGAAGCCCGCAGGTACCTGCGCACCACGCCGGGGCTGCTTGTTATTGACGTGCGCAGCCAAAAGGAATTTGCCGACGGGCATCTTCCCAATGCTGTAAACATGCCGCTGTACGCTTTTCACCATCTGGTAAAAAACATTCCGCAAGGCACTGCGGTGCTGCTGCACTGCCAGTATGGCTACAGGTCGCTTCAGGCTTACAAGCTATTCAAACGGTTGCGGCCAGATATCGCCAACGTGCACTACGCT
>CAYPRZ010000006.1:27585-27918 GCA_964413315.1 uncultured Desulfovibrio sp.
GCCCCTGCGGCTCGTGGATGGCGTTGCCGCCGGGTGCAGAGCTGCTAAAAGCTTTCCAGCTGTGCAACGACCTCTTTTACCATATTTTCTTCATTAAAAAAGAGAACCAACAGGGCATTTCTGTTGCGTGTTTCTGTCTTGCGCAATATCTGCCGAATGTGGGTTTTCAGCGTGTTTTCAGAAATATGCAGCCTGTCGCATATGGCTGCTGTGTCGCACCCTTCAAGAATCAGGCACAAAACATCCCGCTCACGCAGAGAAATGCCGTACTTCAGGGCAAAGTCTGCCACGCTGTCTGCCCAGCAACGCTCGATTTGGTTTGGCTCATGCGGG
>CAYPRZ010000007.1:0-1205 GCA_964413315.1 uncultured Desulfovibrio sp.
GCGCAAAAGGGCGGCTACCGCCACTTTATGCTCAAGGAAATTTTTGAGCAGCCCCGCGTTATTACCGACGGCCTCACAGGCCGTGTGGAAGGCGACCACAGCGATGTGCGCCTGACCGAGCTGGACAACCTGCCTGTGCCGCGCCGTCTGCATATTGTGGCCTGTGGCACATCGTACCATTCGGGCATGTGGGGCCGCCACCTGCTGGAGCACTGGGCCCATGTGCCCGTGCAGGTAGAAATAGCCTCTGAATTCCGCTACCGCGACTCGCTCTTGCTCGACAAGGACGACATGGTGCTGGTTATCAGCCAGAGCGGCGAAACAGCCGACACTCTGGCTGCCCTGCGCATTGCCCGCGAACGTGGCATTACCGTGCTTGGCCTGTGCAACGTGGTGGGCTCTTCCATAGCGCGCGATGCCTCTGCCGTACTTTACACACAGGCCGGGCCTGAAATAAGCGTGGCCTCCACCAAGGCCATGTGCAGCCAGATGCTTATGCTGGCCCTTATGGCTTTGTACTGGAGCAAGCGCAACGGCACCATGACCGCAGACGAGCGCCGCAAGATTATTGATATGCTCGAAAACCTGCCCGCCATGCTGGATGCGGCCCTGCCCCCCATGCACGAAAAGGCACGTGAGCTTTCGCGCAAGTATGCGCAGGCCCATAATTTCTTTTACCTTGGGCGCGGCCACTGCTACCCACTGGCTCTCGAAGGCGCGCTGAAGCTCAAAGAACTTTCGTACATCCATGCCGAGGGTTACGCCGCTGGCGAAATGAAGCACGGCCCCATCGCCCTCATCGACCCCTCCTTCCCCACCTTTGCTCTGGCTCTGGACGACAGTCTGCTGCCCAAGGTGAAGTCCAACATGGTGGAAGTGCAGGCGCGTCAGGGCAAGGTTATTGCCCTGACCAACGAGGGTTTTGACCTTGGAGCCGAAGATACTTGGGTTATCCCCAAGCTGCCCGCTCCGCTGGCTGGCTTTATGGCCCTGCCCGCCTTGCAGCTTTTCAGCTATGAAACAGCCGACTACCTCGGCAAGGATGTGGACCAACCCCGCAATCTGGCCAAGAGCGTAACGGTGGAATAGACGTAAGCGCACCCCCTGTGCGGCACAGCCGCAAGGGCAAGAAAATCTGGCCCCGCGCCTGTTGTGCACGCAAGATGGCACCGCAGCGCGGGGCCGCTGTTTGTTGTTGCCTGTGG
>CAYPRZ010000007.1:1305-27415 GCA_964413315.1 uncultured Desulfovibrio sp.
TTGTGCACGCAAGATGGCACCGCAGCGCGGGGCCGCTGTTTGTTGTTGCCTGTGGCGGGCGTATACCAGCGGTTGTGGCAGCCACAGGCCTTTGCCCTGCGGGGCAGCTTGCCTAGCAGGGGCAAATTGGGCATAATCCAGCCCTGTAACCTTTCAGGCCTTTGCGGAGGCGCCCATGCAGCCAGAGATTCTGCTTTTTGACATAGGCAATACATCCATCAAAATTGGCTTGGGCAACGAGCGGCATGTGCTGACCTCGTACACCCTGCGCACCGATACCGCCCAAACGGCAGACAATTTTGGCCTTACCCTTCTCACGCTGTTGCAGCATGCTGGCGTTACGGCTTCGCAGCTCAAGGCTTGCGTGGCCTCTTCTGTGGCCCCCGGCTTTGACCCGCTGTTGCGCGAGGCTGTGGCCCGTTATGTGGGTTGCCCTTTGCAGCGCGTGGGCAAAGAACTGCCCGTGCCGCTTGAAAACCGCTACGAACGCCCGGCCGAAGTGGGTGCAGACCGCCTTGTGGGCGCGTATGCTGCCCGCCGGATGTATCCTGAAATTCCCTCCCTGCTGGTGGTCGATTTTGGCACTGCCGTGACCATTGACTGCGTCAGTGGTGATGCCTACATGGGCGGCCTTATTTTTCCCGGCCCGCGCACGGCCCTTACCGCTCTTTCGCGCGAGGCGGCCAAGCTGCCCAGAGTCAATCTGGATGTGCGCGCTGACGAACCAACGCCGGGGCGCAATACCACCACCAGTATCCAGCACGGCCTTGTTTTTGGTTTTGCCTGTATGGTCGAGGGGCTTACCCAGCGGCTCAAAAGGCAGATGTCCGGGCCGGTCAAGGTGCTTGGCACGGGCGGTTTTGCCGCTTCCATTGCACGGGTGAGCCCTGTTTTTGATCAGGTTTTGCCCATGCTGCTGCTTGATGGCCTGCGCAGGCTGCACTATGAAGAACACGGCGCGGTGGAATAGCGCCGGGCTTCCCCCTTGCTGCAACCGGGCTCCAGTGCTTTTGGAGCGCAGTATTCCCGCTTTGCCGCTTCCGGCCCTGAGATACGTTTTACGGGCCTGCTTTATTTCTGACTACATTTTCGCCGTCGGCCCATTGCGCCGTGGTGCATATTTTGTAAACAAGCCCGCTAGGGCAAAAGGAGTCGACAATGAGCAGCATTGCTTCTATTTATGGCCGTGAAATCCTTGATTCGCGCGGCAACCCCACTGTTGAAGTGGAAGTGACGCTGGAATCAGGTCACAGTGCCCGTGCGGCAGTGCCTTCGGGAGCCTCAACGGGCAGCCGCGAAGCTCTGGAAATGCGCGATGGTGACAAAAGCCGTTTTGGCGGCAAGGGCGTGACCAAGGCCGTTGACAACGTCAACGGTGAAATCGCCGAAGCCATTGTTGGCATGGATGTGCTGCGCCAGGTGCAGATTGACAACACGCTCATCGACCTTGATGGCACGGACAACAAGGCCCGCCTTGGTGCCAATGCCATGCTGGGTGTTTCCATGGCTTGCGCCCGTGTGGCCTCTGAATTTCTGGGTCTGCCGCTCTACAAGTATCTTGGCGGCATCAACGCCAAGGTGCTGCCCGTGCCCATGATGAACATCATCAACGGCGGCGCGCACGCTCCCAACAATCTGGATATTCAGGAATTCATGATCATGCCCGTGGGCGCCATGACCTTCCGTGATTCGCTGCGCATCGGCGCAGAAATTTTCCACACCCTTCAGGCCATTCTGAAAAAAGACGGCCACGTCACCAGCGTGGGCGACGAGGGCGGCTTTGCCCCCAACCTCAAGAACCACGACGAAGCCTTTGGCTACATCATCAAGGCCATTGAAGAAGCGGGCTACAACCCCGGCTCAGAAGTGGCCTTGGCCATCGACGTTGCGGCCAGCGAATTTTTCAAAGACGGCAAGTATGTGCTCGGCGGCGAAGGCAAGAGCTTTAACAATGCCGAAATGAGCGACTGGCTGGGCGAATTCACCCAAAAGTACCCCCTCATTTCCATCGAAGACGGCATGGCCGAAAGCGACTGGGACGGCTGGGGCATGCTGAGCGCCGCCTTGGGCGACCATGTGCAGCTGGTGGGCGACGACGTGTTCGTGACTAACCCCGCCATTCTGGCCGAGGGCATTGATCAGGGTGTGGGCAACTCCATTCTCATCAAGCTCAACCAGATTGGTACGGTTACCGAAACCCTCGACACCATCGAGATGGCCAAGGAAGCCTCGTATAGCACCGTTGTTTCGCACCGCTCTGGCGAAACGGAAGACAGCTTTATCGCCGACCTTGCCGTGGGCGTGAACGCTGGCCAGATCAAGACTGGTTCGCTCTGCCGTTCTGAGCGCATGGCCAAGTACAACCAGCTGCTGCGCATCGAAGAAGAACTGGGCGACGACGCGGATTTCTTTGGCCCCATCATGGCCGAATACTATCTGCAACTGGAAGACGAAGACTAAATCCACACGCCCGCAAACCCTGCCATAACTGGCCAGATTTGCGGGCTTTTTACCGCTGATCGCGTATGGACCTCCAACCCGCGTGCAACCGCCCTTGGAAGTGCGCGGGTTTACCAGCGACCGCCGCACCGGCCGGGAGCGGCGGTCGCCCTGTTTTGGGCGGCCATCATACTTTCGGAGTTTACCATGATTTTGATTGACGGCAAAAAAACAGCCGCCGATATCCGCGCTGAACTTGGCGCGGAAGTGACCGCCGCCATTGCTCAGGGGCATCGCGCACCGGGGCTTGCGGTTATTCTTGTGGGCGAAGACCCCGCCTCGCAGGTATATGTGCGCAATAAAGAGCGCGCCTGTGCCGAGGCTGGTATTGTTTCCTTCCCCCACCATCTGCCTGCCACAACCTCCCAGCAGGAATTGCTCGACCTTATCAGCCAATGCAATGCCAACCCCAATGTTGACGGCATTTTGTTGCAGCTGCCCTTGCCCAAGGGGCTGGACGCGCAGGAATGCCTGCTGGCCATTGATCCCGAAAAGGACGTGGATGGATTCCACCCTGTGAGCGTGGGGCGGCTTTCGCTTGGTTTGCCGGGCTATGTTTCGTGCACACCCGCTGGCGTTATGGAATTGCTGCGCCGCTACGACCTGCCCACCAGCGGCAAAAAGGCCGTGGTTGTGGGGCGTTCCAACATTGTTGGCAAGCCGCTGGCCATGCTGCTGGCCCGTTCTGGTCGTTTTGGCGATGCCACGGTGACCGTTTGCCATTCGCGCACGCCCGACCTTGCCGAACAGTGCCGTCAGGCCGATTTTCTTTTTCTTGCCATGGGCCGGCCCCGCTGCATCACGGGCGACATGGTGCGTGAGGGCGCGGTGGTTATTGACGTGGGTATCAACCGCACGCCAGAAGGCCTGTGCGGCGATGCCGACTTTGCCAGCGTAAGCCCCAAGGCACAGGCCATCACGCCTGTTCCCGGCGGTGTGGGCCCCATGACCATTGCCATGCTGCTGAGCAATACCGTGCAGTCGTGGCGCAAGCACAGGGCCTAGCCCCAGCAATAAGGGAGAACCACATGGAGTTCAAAGAGGCTGTTAAAATCTGCCTGACCCAAAAGTACTGCTGCTTCAAGGGGCGGGCCTCTAGGTCTGAATTCTGGTGGTTCTGCCTGTTTACATTAATTATGAATTTTGTGGTGGCCCTGCTGGGTTCATTGTTGCCCGCGCTGGGTTCCATTGTCAGCGCCGTTCAGGCATTGTGGCTGTTGCTGCCCACAGTGGGCGTTACCACGCGTAGGCTGCACGACCGCAATTTTTCGGGCTGGTGGCAGGCGCTGCCGCTGGCAGCGGCCTTGCCAGCCGTAGCAGGAGCGGTGCTTGAAGCCGACTGGCTGCTGATGCTGGCGGGCAGTGCCGCTGGTCTTGCAAGCCTTTGGCTGCTGATATTTTACGCGCTCAAGGGCACTGCCGGCCCCAATCGCTTCGGGCCGGATCCGCTTGACGGATCAGGGGTCTAAGAGCAACATAAAATGTTGCACCGCCGCATGGCGGCAACAGGCGAAAATCCGCGCCGCTGGCCCATTGCAGGCCAGCTTGCCAGACGTTTGGCTATAGCGTATGGCCCGGTCATCATCTGCCATTATTGAGAGGGCAACTATGTATCGCAACGCGAAAAATGTCGGTTATTATATGATTGGTTCGGGTAGTCTTACCCAGCTTGGCGATTTGCTCGGCGCGCGTCGCGCCGCCGTAAATGGCCCCGCCGTGTTTTTTGTGGACAAATTTTTTGAAGGCAAGGACCTGCTTGCCAAGCTGCCGGTGGAAAGCAAGGACATGGTACTCTACATAGATACCGTGGACGAACCCACCACAGACAGCGTGGACGGCTACACCGATCAGGTCAAAGCCTTCCTTAACGGCGCAAACCCCTGCGCCCTGCTGGCCCTTGGCGGCGGCTGCGTGCTGGATACCTGCAAGTGCGTGGGCAACCTGCTGACCAACCCCGGCAAGGCTGAAAACTATCAGGGATGGGAGCTGGTCAAAAATCCCGCCCCCTACAAAATCGCCGTGCCTACCCTTTCGGGCACAGGTTCTGAAACCTCGCGCACGGGTATCATCTGCAACGAGGTAAAGAACATCAAGCTGGGCATGAACAGCGACTACACCATGTTTGAACAGGTGCTGCTAGACCCCGACCTCACCGCCAGCGTGCCGCGCAACCAGTATTTCTACACGGGTATTGATACTTACATGCACTGCTTTGAGAGCATCACCGGCTCTTACCGCAACGTGGTGGTGGATTCGCTGGCTGAAAAGGCCATTGACCTCAGCAAGCAGGTCTACCTTTCCAACGACATGATGAGCGACGAAAACCGTGAAAAGCTCATGATCGCCTCCTTCCTTGGCGGCATGGCTGCCGGTTTTGTGGGTGTGGTGCACCCCATTTCTGCGGGCCTGAGCATGGTGCTGCACATGCACCACGGCATTGCCAACTGCTACGCCCTGTCGGTGCTTGAAGACATCTACCCCGACGAATACAAAGACTTTATGGTCATGATGGAACGTCAGGGTATCGACTTGCCCAAGGGCATCTGTCAGGGCCTTACCGACGCACAGTACGACGCCCTTTACGGCGCCAGCATTGTGCACGAAAAGCCGCTTTCCAACCGCCTTGGCCCGGATTTCAAAAAGATCCTCACCAAGGAAAATGTTATCGAGCGCTTCCTGCGCATGTAACAGGTGTTGCGCCAAAAGCGCACGCGTCTGGAGTGATAACCGAATATTGTGCGCCGCCGGGTTTTCCGGCGGCGCATTTGCCACAAGGAGTCCGCATGGACATTAAAGTAAATTTCAGTGGCCGTGCCATCCGCTATACGGAAGAAGAAATTGCGGTGGTTGTGGAGGCCATGCGCAGTGCCGACCCCCTTACCCAAGGCGTGCACATGCGCGATTTTGAAAGCAAATTTGCCGCTTATCAGGGTGTTGCCCAAGGCAGCTGCTTTGTGACCATGAACGGTGTTTCGGCGCTGGAACTTTCTGCTCAGCTGTGTCGGTTCAAGCCCGGTGACGAAGTGGTCATGCCCTCGCACACGTTTACGGCCTCTGCCTACCCCTATATCAAAAAGGGCGCCACAATGGCTTGGGCAGACGTAGACCTGCTGACAAGGGTTGTCACTGCCGAAACCATCGAAAAAGCCATTACCCCCCGCACCAAGGCCGTGGTGGTGGTACATCTGTATGGCTATGTGGCCGACATGACCGCCATTGCCGCCCTGTGCAAGGAGCGCGGACTGATCCTCATTGAAGACGCGGCTCAGGCCATCGGCTCTGTGGTTGACGGCAAAAAGGCTGGCGCCTTTGGCGATATGGCCATTTTTTCGTTCCATTCGCACAAGAATCTCACCACCCTTGGCGAGGGCGGCATGCTCTATGTGCGCGATCCCAAGCTGGCGGCCCTTGTGCCCACCCTGCGCCACAACGGGCACTGCGGCTTTGACTATGAGCGCCCCGACTACTGGAAGCCCGCCATGGGCAACGTTGACCTGCCCATGCTGGACGGCGAGCCGCTGCAACCCAACAACTACTGCCTTGGCGAAGTGGAATGCGCCCTTGGGGCCAAGCTGCTTGAGCGCATCGACAGCATCAACGACGAAAAGCGCGCCCGCGCCCTGCGCTTTATTGACGCTCTGGCTGATTTTCCTGAGCTGGAGTTCCACCGCGTGGACTCACCCCGCCACAACTACCACCTGCTGGCTGCGCGTATGACCACGGGCGTTGAGGCGCGTGACCGTTTTATGCGGGCCATGTTCAACGAAAAAGGCGTGAAGTGCGTGGTGCAGTATATTCCGCTGGACCGCTACGAGTACTATCGCCGCCTCGGCATGGGCACGGCCAACTGCCCCAATGCCGATACCTTCTTTGACACCATGATCTCCTTCCCCTTCCAGCACTGGCTGAGCGAGGAAGAATTTGACTATATGCTGGCATCTACCCGCGAGGTTTTGGTCAGCCTGCGCTAGAAGCACCTGTTTGGCCCCCGGACGGCATCGGCATTGCTGGTGTAATCCGGGGCTTGTGAACCGCCGCCTGTTCCCTTTCCGCACAGCAGAGAACAAAACGTGAAAGAACGCTGCATCGTCATACCTGCCATCAAAAAGAACGCCGTTATCCCTGATCAGCTGGTAAAAAAACTGGCTGGGGTCACGCTTGTGGAAAGGGCCATCAACACCGCGCGCAGCGTGTTGCCCGGTGATGACATCATGGTGCTGACCGACAGTCAGGAAATTGCGCTTATTTGCGAACGTGCGGGCGTGCGCCACCACTGGAACAAGGATTTGCGCTTTACAAGCCTTGATATTGTTACAGAAATGCGCGGTCTGCTCACCGAACTTGCGCGTGACTACGAGCACTGCATGATTTTGCGGGCCTCGTGCCCCCTGCTCACATGGGTGGACGTGGAAGACGCTTGGAAGCGCTACCGCGATGCGCATGCCGATAGCCTTGTGACAGTCAAAAGTATGCGCCAGCGCATCTGGAACGTGCAGGGAGAAGGGCTGGAAAGTCTGTTGGACGAAGGCGCGGGCGATGACAGCGAAAAAACCATGGTGGTCGAAAGCCGCGCCCTTATCATCCTGCGCATGGCACTGCTGGAAAAAGCCAACGGTCATACATTGGGGCGCGGCAAGATCGTGCCCTATTTTCTCAACGACAGGGCCATTGAAATTCAGGGCTATCAGGACTGGTGGATTTGCGAGCATTTGTTGCAGCGGCGGCACGTTGTCTTTGTGGTGGCTGGCTGGCCCGCCATCGGCATGGGGCATGTTTTTCGCGCGCTTATGCTGGCCCACGAGATAACCAACCACAAGGTCAGCTTTGTGTGCACGCGTGAGAGCGAGCTGGCGGTGGAGAGCATTGCCCGCAAGGATTACAAGATCGTGCGTCAGGGCAACGAGGATCTGGCAGACACCGTGCTGCGCATGCGGCCTGATCTGGTGGTCAACGACATTCTCAACACCACATCGGCCTACATGGCGCGCCTGACCACGGCTGGCGTGCGCTGCGTGAATTTTGAGGACGAAGGCCCCGGTGCAGACTGGGCACGGCTGGTGGTCAACGCCCTGTACGAAGACAGGGACAGCAACGAGCGCCTGTGCTACGGGCCAGACTATTTTTGCCTGCGCGACGAATTTTTGGGTGCGGCCCGCAATCCCTTACGGCCAGAGCTCAAGACCGTGCTCATCACCTTTGGCGGCACAGACCTCAACGACTGTTCGCGCCGGGTGCTCGACATTATCGAGCCTATCTGCCGTGCCTACGGCATCTGCATCCGCCTTGTGGCCGGGCCGGGCTATGCACACAAGGACGCCATGGAAGCCCACCTTGCCAAACTGGAAAATCCGCTGGTGCAGTTTACTTGGGCCACCAATGTCATGAGCCGCATGATGGAAGGGGCCGACCTTGCCATCTGTTCGGCTGGCCGCACGGTGTACGAGCTGGCCCATATGCGCATTCCTTCCATGGTGCTGGCCCACCACGAGCGGGAGGCACGCCACACCTTTGCCCGCCCCCGCAATGGCTTTGCCTTTGTGGGCATTATGGACAGGGTGAGCGACGCCAAGATTCGCAATGTTTTTTTGGCCATGCTCAAGAATGCCCGGCGGCAACGCTTTTGGGACAGGCAAAATGCCCTTAATTTTACGGCCAACAAGGCGCGTGTGGTGGGCCTGATGCAGAATATCCTGCAAGAAGGCGCAGCCAGCCCGCAGGCGGAATCTGCCGCGCCCTAACCGCTCTACGCTCAACCGCTCAAAGCTCAACAGTCAGAAAGGATCGCCCATGCCCAAGACCGGCAAGGTTATAGCCATTATTCAGGCCCGCCTCGGCTCTACGCGGCTTCCCATGAAATCGCTGCTCTGTCTGCGCGACGTGCCCGTTATTGACTGGGTTACGCGGCGGCTTGCCCAGGCGGCAAGGCTCGACGGCATAATGGTGGCCGTGCCCGATACCCCGCTTGACTGCGTGCTGATGGAGCACCTGCAAAGACGCGGCGTGCCCTGCGTGGCAGGGTCGGAGGATGACGTGCTGGCCCGGTTTTGTCTGGCGGCCCGCAAAGCCGACGCCGGGCGCGTGGTGCGCGTGTGCGCCGACAACCCGCTCATCTGGGCTGGGGCCGTTGACCGGCTGGTGGATTTTTACGATCAGGGCAGCTGGGACTATGCCTACAACCACATTCCGCGCAACAACCAGTGGCCCGACGGCCTTGGGGCAGAGATACTGTCGCGCGAGCTGCTGGAAGAGCTGGACGTCAAGGCCACGCAAACCTCGCAGCGCGAGCACTGCCTCAACTACATTTGGGACAATGCCGCCAGTTTCAAAATTGGCACCTTTGACCCAGAGGAAGACTGGCTGCGCCGCCCTGACCTCAAGTTGGACATGGACAGGCCCGACGACTTCTGCCGTTTGGCGCTCAAGCCCATCCATCCTGACATGGACGCCAAGGAAATAGTGCGGGTATTCGGCTAGCAGCCGCCTAGCAACAGTGCTGGCCCCCCATGTGCTTTTTTTGCCCGTATTGCGGGCAAGGAGGCACGTGGGGGGCTTTTGTGTTCTGGGCTACAGATAGGGCGAAAAGATCCAGCAGGCGGCGTTGCGCAGCTTTATGAGCAGGGGCAGGGCGGCAAGTTCGGATGCGGTGATTTCCTTGCCGGTTATGATGGCCCTGTCGATGTGAGCGGTGATTTGGTCGTGCAGGTCGGGGTTGAACACTTCCATGTTCATTTCAAAATTGAGCCGCAGGCTGCGGGCGTCCAGATTGGCAGAGCCAATCTGGCAATAGTAGCCGTCCACAGCCAGCAGCTTGGTGTGGGCAAAGGGCGGCTGCTGGTACCACACGCGCACACCCGCTTGCAGCAGGGTGGGCAGCAGACGGTATTGCGCCCAGTGCACATAAAAAAGGTTGTTTTTGGCAGGCAGCACTATGCGCACGTCCACCCCGCGCTGGCCTGCCGAGCGCAGGGCCGAAACAAGCCCGTGCGAAGGCAGGAAGTAGGGCGTCATGATGCGCACCGAGCGGCGGGCCGCATTGATGATGGCGCAGTAAATGTCGTTGAGAATGTCGGCCTCAGAGCCGGGGCCGTCCATGATGATGCGGCAGCGGCTGTCGCCTCGCGGCAGGGTGGTTGTGGGCGGCAGAGGGGTGTAGTTGGTGGTGCAAAAACCCCAGTTGAGCAAAAAGGCCCGCCGCAACTGGTCCACAATGGGGCCCTCACACATAAAGTGCATGTCTTGCACGTACTTGGTTTTGCCAGCGGCCAGATTGTCGTCGGCAATGTTCATGCCGCCGGTAAAGGCCACGCTGTCGCAGACCAGCATTTTGCGGTGGTTGCGCAGGTTGATGCTGAAATTGGGCGGAAACAGGCGCGGCGGCATGAACTGGGCCACCTGAACGCCACGTTTGGCAAGTTTTTTCCAGGGCTTACGCAGAGAATAAAGCACGCCTATGCCGTCTACCAGCAGGCGCACGTCCACACCGCGCTGCGCAGCACGGGCCATGGCTTCGCCAAAAGCTGTAGCAACTTGTCCGGCATTAAAGATGTAAGTGCACAGAAAAACATGATCCTTGGCATTCTCAATGGCCGCTATCATGGCCGGATAGGCCTGATCGCCGTTGCGCAGCAGGCTTATGCTGTTGCCGCTGGTCAGGTGCTGTTCGGCGAGCACACGGCCAATATGCTCCATGCGGGCAATGCTGTCGGGTATATTTTCTGGCGGAATTTTTGAAAAAGGCGGGTGCGCGTAGTCTGGCTCAAGCGGTTGCTGCCGCCGCATGATGCGGCTGGCGCGGCTTTCTGCCCTGCTAATGCCAAAACAGGCGTACAGCAAGGGCCCAACGACTGGCAAAAACAGGGCCGTTACAGTCCAGCCAAGGGCCGCACGCGGGTCGTGTTTGGTGAGCAGGGCGTGGCACACAGCAACCCACGACAGTACGTGTGCAACCAACAGCCCTACAGTTTCAACAATAAGCAACATTTTTGCCCCACAGTGAGTGCGCGTCAGCAGTGGGTGCGCACGGGTTATAGCGTGGCTGCGCCATAACGGCGCCTGTTGGCGACTAATGCCGTATGACCAAAAGGGCTGTATCGGTATTGCGCAGCACGCGTTCGGTTACAGAACCAAGCAGCATGTCCTGCAAGCCGTCGCGGCCGTCAGTGTACATGATGATGAGTTCGGCGTTTTCTTCGTGGGCCACACGAATAATGGTTTCTGCCGTGGTGCCTTCTTCCACGCGGCAGCGAACCTGCTTACCAGATGTATCAGAATCGGACATAACGGTATTGAGCAGGGTCTGCCCCTTGGCCTTTTGTTCTGCAAGCAGTTCGGCATGTGCCTCGCCGCCCACAATCTGAGGCAGGGGCTCAAAAACGTGCAGCAGTACAATTTCTCCGCAGGAGAGTCTGCGGGCATGGGTCAGGGCCGCCTTGGCGCGGGTCAGCCCATTCTTGCCGCTTACGGGGATAAGAACTGTCTTGTACATGGTGTCCCTTATGTTGCCTGTTACTGCCAGCGGCGTTAGCCAGCTAGCGGCGCGGGGTAAGGCCGATGCGGTTGCGTTCAACCGCCACGGCCAGTTCTGGTAAAAGGTCGCGCAGGGCATTCATATCGTTGGCCTTGGCGGCGCGTTCCACGCAGCGGGCCATGCGGGCCAACACGCGAAAACCAAAGGCGTCAGATTCGCTGGCGATGCGGTTGGCCGCCTCGCCCACCACTGCGCAACGTCGGTTTTTAAAGCCCTGCTGGGCATCGTCCATGGCCGCGTCAAGGCGTGCCACAAGCTGGGGAATGGTTTGGTCAGTCTCGCGCGGTGCATTTGGGGCCACAAGGGCCGCAGGGGGCACGGAAGCTGGTGCGGCTGTCTGAGCTGGCTCTGGGGCGTTTGGAGCGGCAGAAGCCATTTCTCGCGCGTATTGTAGCCTGCTGCTGGGCGCGTCAGCGGCGGGCTGATTTTTTTGCTCTGCCTGAGGGGTGCCATTGTGTTCTGTATGGCGCAGGGCCTCGGCGGCTCCGGCAATAAAGTTCATTATGGAACTGCCCTTGCCGCTGGCCTTGAGAGCCGTGGCCGCACGACGCGGTTCTGTGGCGGTGGGGGCAGATTCGGGCATGGAAGAAGACCCCGACACAGGCGCAGACACTGGCGCAGAGACTGGTGCAGTTGGGTCGGTATCCTGTTCCGGCATGGCTGCAAGATCAGCCAAAAGATCGGGCTTGCCGCTGGGGGCCGCCGAGGCTTTTTCTGTATCCAACGGCCTGTCGCCAGAGCTGCCCAGTAGTTTTAGGATCATCCTGCCCGTGGCGGTGCGGGGCATCTCTACCTGTCGGTTGCGACGGTCATCGGCCTGTGCTTCGGCCTGTGCTTCGGCGGGTTCCTCCTGCTTGGCAGGCTTGGCCATGGGCATGGGTTCGCCCACCCATTCACCGGGGTGCGCAAGGCTGGGGCTTACGTAGGATTTTTTCTCCTGCGGTGCAAAAGCGGCGGTGGCAGCAGGTGCGGGAGCCTGTGCTGCTGGGGCCGTTGGCTGAACTTGGGTGGCCATGCGTGCCGTGGGCACGGGGGTACCAATGGGCATGGGTTCACCCACCCATTCTTCGTGCAGGCTGTAGTTGTCCCACGCGCCTCTGCCCGCTGGGGCAGGCACGTCAAAACCGTTGTTGGCTGCCGCGTTGACGGGCGTAAGCGTGGCTTCGCCAACCCGGTCGCTCATGGACCTGAGCGGGGTGATGTTCTGGGCCGCAAGCGGTTCATCAGCAGGGGCTGCCACTGCTTCATCTGGCGTTACCGCGTTGTCGTTGGCTGGATATTCCGCAGGTTCGGCAAAGGGGTCCTCAACGGGAAGTGAAGCTTCAATAAATTCGGCAGGCGTCACACTTGCCTTGTCATCATGCGCAGACGTGACAGCTTGCACGGGTTCTGACAGGCCCGATTCAATGGGGGCAGCCTCAATTGGGTCAGGCTCAGCGGTAGGCTCGATTGAAGCGGGCTGAGGCCACTCAATGGGCTCAAATGCCGTAGGTTGGGCTACTTCTGGCGTGTTGATCCCTTGCTGTGAGTTCTCGGCAATCACACCCTCGTCCGCAGTATCACTTGTGTTTTCGGGCAGTTCTGTAGCGGCATTGTGGGCAGCGGGTTTGTCTGCCGTGGTGGTGTCTTCTGCGGCCCAGTGGGGGCCTTCAAGCCCTGCGGAAGCCAGAAATTCGTCAGCAGTAGCTGTGGCGGGCTGCGCTGTGGGCTCTTGCAAGTCGACAGGGGCAGCTTCAGACAGGGCCACAGGAACCTCTGGTTCGGGCATCTGTTCGGGCAAAATAGTCGCAAGCTGTTCTGCCTCAGGCTCGGCAGCGGGAGCTTCGGCCACTGCTGGTTGTATATAGGGCAGCGTGTCGGCTTGGGTATTTGTGGAGGTATCTGCTGCTTCGGGCATGGAGAGAGACAGTTGGCCCGTCTCGCCGTTGTCTTCTTCGGGCAAAAGTTCTGTGAGCTCGATGGGGGCCTGATCATCCTCTTGCGGGTCATTGTTCTGCTGGGTATCGCCCATGAGCGGCAGCAGCATGTTGCCCTGTTCGGCAGAAAGGGAAGGACCTTGCTGCTCCTGTGTGCGGAACGAAAGGGGTTCCTCGTGCGGCAGGGGCATCTGAATTTCAGAAGCGGGCACGGCCACGCCATGGTCAGAAGGTAGCAGATCCTGCTGGGGCAGATTGGACAGCAAAGAACCCTGTGTGAGCGTATCATCGCCAAAAAGATCGGGTAGATCGTTCGGCGTGGGCGCTTGTGTGTGGGCATCCATACGCTGCGGGGCTGCTGCCTCTTCGGCCGTGGGCGCGTCAAGGGTGAGCTCCACAGGCTGCTGCGGGGTGTCTTCCACAACCGCTGCCGTTTCTGGGCCAAAGCCAGCAACTGCTGATCCCACAGCGGCAGCGGCCAAGGCCATTTCTGTCTGATCGGGCATTACGGGCTCGGCGGGCTCTTCTGCCGTGGGGCTGGCGGGGCTGTCGCCCAAAAATCCGCCTTCGGTGAGCACTTCGTTCAGGGTAGCTGCAAAGGCTTCTGCGTCCACCGGGTCGAGCAGGGCGTGGGTGTAGCCGGTTTCAGCCAGCGCATCCCACTGCTTGTCATCCTTGGTGATGGCCAGAGCCTTGAACACGGGCAAGCCCGTTTCCAGCGCTTCGGCTTCAAAGCGGCCAAGAGCATCAGCCTCGGCGGGGCCGTGGTGCGGGTACTGCACCACAAGCATGAGGGCCGGGGCCTCGCGGTTGCATTGCAGGGCCTCGCGCATGCTGCGCGATTCTGTGCTGTTGCAGCCCAAGTTGGTGATCATGTGGGCAAGGGCCTGACGGTCAACGGCGCTTTCGGCCACCACGGCAATGTGCGGGCCACGGGCCTGAGCTGCCGCTTTGTCGGCATCTGCTGTATTTTCAAGGGGTTTGAGGCGCAAGGTAAAGGCAATGGATGTTCCTTGCGGGCCGCATTCCACATTGAGATAGCCGCTGTTGGAACCGGCCAGCTCCCACGCGCGGGTGAGTGCCAGCGTAGACCTGTCGCGGGGCGGTATGCCCGCGCCGCTGTCAGTTACGGTAAAGAGCAGATGGCCGGGATCGGCGGTTTCGGGCACGCGCCTCACAGAAAGGTGCACCGCACCGCGCGAGGTGGCGCGCACGGCGCTTTCGAGCAGCAGACTCAGGGTTTCGCGCAGGGCGCGGGCTTGTCCTTCATACATGTGGCCGAGCAGGGGGGGCATGTACCACGCAAGGCCAATGCCGGCGTTTTCCGCAGCAGTGGTTACGGCATCGTGGGCTTCGCGCACAAGGTGCTGCAAGTTGAAGGGAGCGCGCTGTTCGCCAACGCCGCTCTGCTCCAGCGATTCACCGGGATTGTCGAGAATCTTGGCAAGGTCGCCCGCAGCGTTGATCATGTTTTCTGCATACTGGCGCACGGCAGGGGGCAGGGAGCAATGGCCCAAGGCCGCGCCCTCGCGCATGAGGCGGTCGAGCGGCGGGCGCAGCAGGTTTTCCCACATGCCGGGGTTTACGCTGGCAGCACCCTTTTGGGGGGCGCGGGCTGCTACCGGGGCAGGGACAGCATTGTCTGAAATATCCACCGGCAGGGCAGAAAAGTCTGCGGCAGTCTTGCCCGCGGCAGAGGGGGGCAGCAAACGCAGGTTGGGGTCGTCCAGCGGGGCGTCCAGATTGATGGGGCCGTCGCCAAGGCTGGAGCTCACCAAGGCGGCATCCAGCCCAGCAATGTTCCTTTTGGCTGCTGCTGAGTCGCGTTTTTTGCCTTTGCTTGATTCTGTCTTGTTGGCTTCGGCCTTGTTTGCATCATTTTGGGCGGCATCACGCGGCAGACCGGTTCCGGCACTAAGCAGGGCGCTCAGGGCTGTGCCCCACAGGGGGGCAGAAGCCAGCAGGTTTGCCGCGTAGCCGTAATCAAGGCCCATGATGCCCGCAGCCACAAACATGGGCGGCACAAGGCAGCCCAGCAAAAAGCGGCGCGCGCCGCCAAGGCCCATGATGGCACCGCCAAGGGCGCTGAGCGTAAAGATGATGGTACATGCGGGCCACAGGGAAAGATAGCGTATGCTCCAGCCAAAGCCGGGCAAAAGCGGCAGCAGGGCCAGCGCCGCGCCGGGCAGCGAAAGCAGCACAAACTGTGCGTCGAGCAGGGGCGAGCGGCCACGTGTGCGCATGAGGTGACGCCCCACATGGGGCAACAGCATGAGGGCCAGCCCCGGCGCAAGCACTGCCAGAGCCTGATTGAGCGTTATGTGCCCTGCGCCGTATGCGGGCATGCCAAGCGTTCCCTGCATCAGGGCCACACCCACATACAGGGCTGTCCACACGCGCCACTGGCCTCTTTCAGAGAGGCCGCGCAACAGGCACAATAGCATTACTACGGCAAGAGCCAGCAGGGCCGCAGTGCCAGAAAGGCTGCCCCAGTTGGTGGCAGCGTCTTGCGGGGTGCGCAGTGTGGGCGAAAACCAGATACCGGGCAGACCGTCGAGGCGAATATAGCAGGTAATGGCCTCTGCCCCCGGTTCGGGCAGCAGCAAGACATTGCGGTGGGTGGGCAAAATTTCGCGCCACTCAATGCTGTCGGCGATGGGGCTGGGGGTAGGCTGGAACAGAACGGGATCAGCAGGAACATCCGGCCCCATGTCCAGCAATATGGCCTGAGAACGGCCACCAGCAGGCAGGGGGGCAAGGGTAAAGCGCAGCCACATCACCCCTGCAAGACGGGGGAGTTCCTTGACGTTAAGCGGTTTGAACATTTGGCTGTTGGCGGGGGCGGCGGCCTCCTCCACATCCATGGTTCCCGTAACATCAATAAAGTATTGCAGGTCAGGCAGCAGCGACACGCTGGGCGCGCGCAGCACGGGCGGAATCATGCCGCTGTGCGCAGTGGAAGGTACGCCGAAACTTGCGCAGATAACGCACAAAAACAGAGCGCACACGCGCAGCACGGCACGTGACATGCCGGAGAAAAAGACAATCATGGTTGTTCCGCCTGTAAGTTCGCCGGTAGATCTATATGCTTCCCCCTTCAGGCACAGATGCGCCTCCGATTTCGCGGCAGGGGGCGGTTTGCCGTGTCGTGACAGATTTGCGGCCAGCCTAGGCTAGCGCAAATTTTTGATCACATCCGAAACAGTCTGCCCGTCGGGGGCACGTGCGCCGGGGTTGACCGCCAGCAGTCGCTGCCATGCCTTCATGGCGTCGTCCTTGCGCTTGAGGTCAAAATAAAGAACCACGCCTTCATTGAACATGGCGTTTTCGTGCCGGGGATTCACGCTTGAGGCGCGGCGAAAACTCACCACAGCCTTGTCGTATTCGCCAAGCTCGCGGTACATGATGCCAAGGTCGGTGAGCACGTCGGCATTGTCGGGGGCAAGGGCAAGCGAACGCTCGTAGGCACTGGTCGCCTTGCGCGACTGGCCGGTGTCAAAATAGAGGTTGCCGAGCTCGGTCCAGTTTTGCGCGTTTTTGGGGTCGGCCAAAACGGTCTGTTCCATGGCAGCGATCTTGGCCACCAGTTCGGGCGGAATGGGGGGCTGGTTGTCCTGCTTGGCCTGAGCAGGAGCCTGAGATTGAGTCTGTGCGGTCTGCTGAACCGGAACCTGTTGTACAGGTTCAGGGCCAAACATGGAGGGCACAAGGCTGCCCACATAGATTCCCAGCACAAGGGCTAGGCCAATACCTACAAAAAAAACACCCTTGCTGACCTTGCTGAGGCCTTTGTGCTGTTCTGCCTGCGAGGCAGCTTCAGAAGCGGCCTGCAAGGTTTGTGCGCTGGTGGATTTGGCATCGGCGGGCTTGGCTGCCGACGTGGATTCTGCTGATTCTTTGGGGGGCTTCTGACTTGCCATGTATTCCTCTTGGCTTGGGAAAATATCTTTATCCACCAGCCTACAACCGTAGGAAAAAAGAGGCAAGCCCGCAGCACGGGCACAGCCGGACGGTTACGGCACTTTTATTGAACGCGTTTGCCGTGAACAATGCGGTATAGCCCCACGCTGCCCATAACAATCATGCCAAGAGTCCGGAACATGCCGCTGTATCCGGCCATGGGTATGAGCTGCCCGAAAACATAGGGCCCAAGGCCAATACCCAGATCAAAAAAGATATAGAAGGTGGTGGTGGCCTGCGCATAGCGTGACCGGGAAACCAGCGAGAGCGACACCGCTTGCCCCACAGACTGAAAATTGGCAAAGCCCACGCCAAGCAAGAGCCCCGCGCACAAGAGCACGGCAGTGCTGTGCGCTTGCGAGAGTACAAGCAGGGCCAGCGAGGTAACCAGCAATGCCGGATAGATGACCACATGCTCGCCGTGCGTATCAAAAAGGCGCCCGGTTTGAGGCCGGGTGAGCAGGGCCGCAGCCGCATAGCACAGAAAAAATATGCTCGCAGTGCCCGTAAGCCCATGTTCTGCGGCAAACGTGGGCAAAAAGGCCTGTACGCAGCCGTAGCCGGGGCAAACCACTAGGGCCACCAGCGAAAAGCGCACCACTCGCGGGTCTATGTAGCTGTAAAGGCGAAAAACCGGGCGTACACGTAACCGCATGGGCGGCAGATTGCGCAAAAAAATAAAGATGAACAGGCACAGCAGACAGATAAAGCCGCTGAGCTGCACCAAGGCCTGATAACCGTAGTTTTGGGAAAGGCTAATGCCCAAAAAGGGGCCGAGGGCTAACGCTAGGGCCGCACCCATGGTAAAAATTCCGATGCCAAGGCCATGAAAGCGCACAGGAACCACATAGGCCACAATGGCCCCGGTAGCAGTACCCGCAACCCCCACGCCAAAACCGGCCACAAAGCGTTGCACAAAAATAAGCGGCAGTGAGTGCGCAAGCCCAAGGCCGCCAATGCTGGCTGTAAAGAGCAATAAGCCCGCCAGCAGACAGGGCTTGCCGCCAAGGGCAGACATCTGGTTGCCTGTAGCAAAGCGGCCCGCGAGGCAGCCGATAACCATGATGCCAGAAGAAAATCCCGCCACGCTCAGGCTGACGCCAAAGGTTTTTTGCACATGGGCAGTGCCGGTGACAAAGACAAGATAATAGTCTGTCATCAGCAGCAGGTTGATGCAGGTTACAACCATAAAATTGCCCCGGCAGATGGCGGCAAGGGCCTCGCCAAAGCTGGTGCTGTTTTGCTGCATTGCCCGTGCACGGCAACATTTTTTTGGCATGGTTTGCTTGGTCCTTTTGTATAAAAAGGTTGCGTTCGCAACTTCAAATGCCTTTGGCGTTCCCCCCTTGTCAAGGAGCGTGTCTCAAGAGTAGCCTGCTAGGATAACCGCACTTGGCGCGGGTATGATTTCTAGGTCATGCTGCGCGTATGCCTACAACCAGCTACAGGAAAGCACCATGAAACTTGCCTACAGGTGGATTACACTGGCCAACAGAAACTACTTTCTGTACCTCAACAGGGCCCTTGCGCCGTTTGGTCTTAACAGCAGCCAGTATCAGTTCATCCTCAACCTTTTTGATAATCCTGGCATCACGCAGGACAAACTGCCCGAACTTATCTGTATCAATAAAAGCAACGTGGCCCGCACCCTAGCGCAACTGGAAAAAAAGGGCCTAATACGTCGCGAGGTCAATCAGGATGACAAGCGCACGGCCACGGTATTTCTTACCCAGCGTGCCCATGAGCTGTACCCGCAGATAATGAGCGTCATAGAAGTTTGGGACGATGCAGTCACAAAGGTGTTTTCTGTGCAGGACAAAGAAATCCTGCTTGCGCTCATGCAGCGGCTGGCCGGGCGCGCGGCAGAGTTGCGCGATGCAACGCCCCATGCTCTGACCAAGTAGGCTGTTTTTTGGTAACTGCTTGTGTACCGTAACCTTTCCGGGATAGTGTGCGGTATGGGCCCTTGCGCCTTGTTATGCTATTTGCGGGAGGAGCGTCATGCTCAGCGTTTTTGACCTGTTTAAAATTGGCATCGGACCGTCCAGTTCTCATACTGTTGGCCCCATGGTGGCGGGCAAGGCCTTTGCGGGCGAGCTGGCCGTGCTGGGCATGCTGCCCTTTGTGCAGCGGGTTAAGGTAGAGCTGTTCGGTTCGCTGGCGCTTACGGGCGAGGGGCACGGAACCTTGGGCGCCGTGCTGGCAGGTATTGAAGGCGAAGAGCCGCAAGAGGTGGACATTGCGCAGATGGCCCGCCGCACCGCAGAGCTGCAAAACAATGCCGATCTGGTGCTCATGTGCGCGTACACCATTCCTTTTAATTTTCAGCGTGATGTGTGCCAGCACAAGGGCATTTTTTTGCCGCGCCATTCCAATGCCATGACACTCTCGGCCTATGCTGCCGATGGGCAGCAGCTGTACACTAAAAATTATTATTCCATCGGCGGCGGTTTTATTCGCACAGACGACGACTTTGACCGCCAGCGCGAACTCTATGCCACGCCTCCTTACCCTTACGAAAAGGCTGCCGAGCTGTTTGAAATCTGCGCGCGCGAAAACAAGACCATAGCGCAGATTGTGCTGGCCAACGAGGTGTTTTGGCGGTCTGAAAGTGAGGTAAATGACCGCGTTACGGCTATCATGGACGTTATGCGCGAGGCTGTGGAGCGTGGCTGCTATACAGACGGTGTGCTGCCCGGCGGGTATAATGTGCGCCGCCGTGCGCCCAATCTTTTGCGCAAGGTCAGCGCCCTTCAGGCGGCAGGGCGGCGCGACCTGAGCCTGTGGCCCATGCTCTATGCATTTGCCGTGGCAGAAGAAAACGCCTCTGGCGGGCGCATTGTCACAGCCCCCACCAACGGGGCAGCGGGCATAGTGCCAGCGGTACTGCTGTATTATTTGAATTTTTACCCCCATGCCACGGACGAAGGCGCGCGAGATTTTTTGCTCACTGCCGGGGCCATTGGCCTGTTTTACAAGCTCAACGCGTCCATATCGGGCGCAGAGGTGGGCTGCCAGGGCGAAGTGGGCGTGGCCTGCTCCATGGCGGCGGGGGCCTACTGCGCGGTTACGGGCGGCAACGTCAAGCAGGTGGAAGTGGCGGCAGAGATTGGCATGGAGCACAACCTTGGCCTTACCTGCGATCCTGTGGGGGGGCTGGTGCAGATTCCCTGCATCGAGCGCAACGGCGTTGCCGCAGAACGTGCGGTAAACTGCGCTCAGCTTTCGCGGCTGGAAGATGGCCGCCAGCGTGTAATTTCGCTGGATGAAATAATTGAGGTCATGTACCGCACCGGCCTCGACCTGCAATCGCGCTACAAGGAAACCTCGCTCGGCGGTCTGGCTGAGGCTGTAGCAAAGGTCATGGAACGCAAAAAAATGGCAGCGGACGCAGCAGGCAAATAATTTTTGACAGAGTATTCATTGCGCAAAACGCGGTCTTCGGACCGCGTTTTTTGTTTGTATGCAGGTTGAAAATCAAAGTAATGTACTATGAATATAGTATTACGTAATGCCCTTATTAAAAAAAGAAAAATGGTGCGATACTGAGCATGCAAAACGTTATTTTGCGAGAGCAGCGTAAGCGCGCATGTTTGAAAAGCGTGTAAAACTTCTTTTTTGATGGATTTTATCTGATGTCCGAGCATATCGACAAAAATAGAAAAATAAGACAGTATTTCTAATGCAATGCGAGGCATATGGGGCAGTGAGGCAATATCCTTTGCGGAGAGTTTTTTTATTAGAATGCTCTTCGGTGTTTGATTGCAGGCATGCCAGATAAACAGCGTGTAAATGAGCTATATAGTATTATATTGCTGTATTGATGCATGTTGCACAGACTGATCAATTTCATGTCGCTCTTTGTGCTGCATACGGTACGTCCTGAAACCTGTAACACTGGAAGTGCAAGATGAAAAAGTTGTTTTTTGCAATTGTGTTGGCGGCCATGTTTGCCATGCCCATGACAGCCTCAGCCGAAAAAATCGACTTTGGCAAGTTGAAGTGCAGCGCCTTTATGGAACTGGACGCCCAGACCATGACCATGTTCTATTTTTGGCTGGACGGCTACGCCAGCGCCAAAACCGGCGACACCAAGCTTGACGCCGATGCTGTGGAAAACAACCTGACCCAGATCATGAAGGTCTGCCAGAAGAACCCCAACAAGACTGTGCTTTCGGTTGTTGCAGACTAGAGCTTTTTGCTGCGGCACATCGTTTTGATTCTGAAAAAAGGGCGGCACTGTGGGCCGCCCTTTTTGTTACTCTTGGTTGCTGTCTGGCAGCCGAACCTGCCGAGGGGTATCTGCTTCTGGCCCTGCAAAAAGTTTGTCGGCCAGTTTGCGGTGGGCTGCGGGCATGGCCAGTTCGTTAAGTTCTTGAGGGCTAACCCACCGGCATTCTGTGGCCGCCGTAAGCTGTTTGGGCAGCGGAGGCACTTGTGATTTGGGCGGGCTGGCAAATTCCAGCCCAAAGCAATGCAGGGTCAGCCGGTAGGTGGTGTAACCGTGGCGAATGATGCCGTGCCGTTTAGCCACACGCACGGCAAAGCCTGTTTCTTCCATAAATTCGCGCACGCTGGCCTGTTCTGGGCTTTCATCTGCCTCAACCCTGCCACCGGGAAATTCCCACAAATTGCCCCACACGCCAGAGGGCGGGCGCTTTTGTACAAATACCCTGTTGCCGCAATGCAGCACCCCGGTAACGGCCTTGACCGGCGTGATGGTGGCCCTTTTGCCCGGCACTGGGCGCTGGTCGGTGATGCCAAGGTGTCGGCTGATACAGAGCTGCGCTAGCGGACACGAGCCACACAGGGGCTTTTTGCGGCATACAAGGGCGCCCAGCTCCATCATGGCCTGATTGTGCTCGCGCGCCAGCCCTTCGGGTACAAGGCGCAACGCCCATTGGTGAATAATGCCCGCTGCCGGGTCCTGTTTAACGGGGCTGTCCACATCAAAAATACGGGCAACCACGCGTTCTACATTGGCGTCAACACAGGGCAGCTTTTCGCCAAAGGCGATGCTTGCCACCGCGCCAGCCGTATAGGGGCCCACACCGGGCAGGGCGCGTATGGAAGCAAGATCAGAAGGAAAACTGCCGCCGTGCTCAGTCATTATTTTGCGTGCGGCTGTCAAAATATGCCGTGCGCGAGAATAATAGCCCAAACCTTCCCACTGCCGCAGCACTTCTTCTTCGCTGGCGGCGGCAAGGCTGGCGATGTCGGGAAAGCGGCGCATCCAGTTTTTGAAGTAGCTGACGCCGCGCTCCATCTGGGTTTGTTGCAGCATGACTTCGGATATCCACACCTCGTAAGGGGTGTAGTTGACCCGCCAAGGCAGACTGCGCTGGTTTTGTGCAAACCACTGGAGCAGGGCGGTTTGCAGCTCTGCAAGGTGATGGTGTGGGGGCAGATGATTGGGCAGGGGCTGGCCCCCTTGCGGCAGACCCGGCAGGGTGGCCGGTTGCGCTTTGAGAGTCTTGCGGTTCATGGCTTGCAGCCTATACTGGTAAACGGGCATTGTCATCTGGGGCCTCATGCCCTATATTCGCGCCAATGGCGGGTTAGACCCCGCTGTGCGAATAACTACTCAAGGAGCACCCATGTCCGACAACCCTACGGTTTTGCTGGAAACAACATCCGGCGACATTCTGGTGGAGCTTTTTGCCGATAAGGCCCCCCAAACCGTTGCCAATTTTTTGAAATATGTGGATGACGGCTTTTACGCCAACACCATTTTTCACCGCGTTATTCCCGGTTTCATGATTCAGGGCGGCGGCATGGGCGCGCGTATGGACGAAAAGCCCACCCGCGAGCCTGTGACCAACGAAGCCGACAACGGCGTTAAAAACGACCGCGGCACCCTTGCCATGGCCCGTACCCGCGATCCCCACAGCGCTACGGCCCAGTTTTTCATCAATCTGGTGGACAACGCATTTCTCAACCACAGCTCGCCCACCCCTGACGGCTGGGGCTACTGCGTTTTTGGCAAAGTGGTTGAAGGCATGGAAAACGTGGACAAGATTGCCAAGGTCAAAACCAAGACCGTGGGCTTCCACGAAAATGTGCCCACCGACATGGTGCTGATCACCGGTGCAAGCCGCTTTGAATAGGCTTTAACGGCAGGTTTGGCCTGTCCGTGCATTGCTGAAACCGCCGTATGCCCGCACCTGCGGAGCTGCGGCGGTTTTTGGTTTTTTGATTATGAGCAAGAGCTGCTTGCCCGACACTCTTACCGTTGGAGGATGTATCAATGTCCAGAGCGATAGTTGCAGAGCTTGAAAACCCGTATCAGCGTGCTTGGGGCCTGCTGTGCCAGTTTATGGATGTGTGCCCCGACGAAATCTGGGCCGAAACCAACGGCGGTTGGCCCGTATGGCAGCAGGTGGCGCATACGGTTGCCGTGCTCAACTTCTTTATTCTTGAAAATGATGACGACACCATTGTGCCCGCGCCTACTGAGTTTGGCGTGCTCATGCTTAAAGAGCAGGGTCAGCAGGTGGTGAGCAAGGAGGCCATGAAGGCCTACGGCGCTACGGTCAAGGCCGCTGTGGATGCACGCGTGGCAAGGCTGACTGATGCCGACCTGACCCGTGTTCAGGAAAGGGTGAGCAAAAAGATTGCCGCGAGCTCAGCTATGGCGCGGTTATGGTCATGCTGGCCTCGCACACCACCTATCACCTTGGTTCGTGCGATGCGGCCCTGCGCGACCACGGTCTGCCGGGCGTTTTTTAAATCATTCAGGCTGCGGCGGGCTCACTGCCTGCCGCAGTTTTTTACACAAAAAAAGCTGTGGGTGCTTGACTCTGCATAGCAAGGACTTACTTAAAAAATCATAGCTTGAAGGTATGTTTTTGGCGGGCAGGGTTTGCCCCAAAAACTCCAATACATACACGTAACCTGCACAGAGCAGGAGGTTGTTATGGCTACTTGGAAGAACGATCCCGACCATTCCCATTTGGGATTTGTTGTGCGGCATCTTATGATTACGGATATTAACGGCAGGTTTGCCGATGTGGATATTGACGTGGATGTTCCGGGCGACAACCTTGGTGAAGCTGTTTTTTCCATGACAGCCAAGGCAGCCAGTATTGATACACACGTGCATGCGCGTGACGAGCATTTGCGCTCGGCAGATTTTTTTGATGTGGCCCAGCATCAGGAATTGAGCTTTCAGAGCACTGGGGTGCGGCTGGGGGCAGACAAGACAGGTACCATCACGGGTATTTTGGACATGCGTGGTGTTTCCCGCGAGGTGACCTTTGCCATCACTGCCAGTGACAGGATCACCAACCCCATCAACAACAAGGAAACGCAGTCGTTCAGCATCACCGGTGAGGTGAACCGCAGCGATTTTGGCATTGGCCCCAACATCCCTGCCGCCATTGTGAGCGACAGGGTAAGGGTTGCCGCAAACTTTGAAGTTTCGCCCGTCTAAACTTTCCACCCGGCGTAATACGGCCCGCCATACCCCGAATTACGTTAAAAAGCCGCCCTTGCATGCAGGGGCGGCTTTTTGCGTCTGCCCGCAACGGTTGCACATGGGTAAAAAACAGGCCGGGAACGCGCGCTCCCGACCTGTGGCCCCGCACGGATAATGGGGGCGGCATATGTCTGGCGGCGGTTACTGGATTTTGCAGTTGCCGTCGTTGCAGTCTTCTGTGGCGATAACGGGTGTGGCCTGAAACAGCACAATCTGCTCACGGCCCTTGTTAGAAACCACCACCACCGTTACGCGCATAAGGCCCTGAGGCAGGGGAGGCGTGGCCTTGGCCTTGAGATAGCCTGTGCCGGTGATAAGCTTGGCATCGCTGATCATGGCAGTGCGGGCGTTGGTGAAGGTAAGCCGGTCGATGACCAGTTCCTTGTTTTTGATGGTATTGATAAAGTGCTCCTTGTCCTCAATGTGGCCGTTGGCATTAATGTGCCAGTAGTTTGGGGCCAGCAGGGTTTCAAGGGCGGGTACGTCGCCGATCATAACGGCTTCGATATACAGCTCCACTGTGTCGGGCTTTGCCTGGGCAAGACCGCTGGAAAGTGTAATCATAAGGGCAGCGAACAATGCAGCAAGAATTTTCATGGTGTCCTCCCAAGGTGGGCCGTTTAAACCAGTGCGCACAAAAATTGCCAATGCAAACGCTTTCTTCTATGGTTATGTTTAAAGAGTTAAGCAAAATCTCCCTGTTGTAAAGCGTATTTCTGTCATAGAGCCGAATTTTCAGGCGTTTTTTTACCAAGAGGCATGTGTTTCCATGTTAACCAGTGTTTTGCAAACCATCGGCAATACCCCCCTGCTCCGTCTTGACCTCTCGCGCGATTTGCCCGGTACGGTCTGGCTCAAGCTTGAGAACCGCAACCCCGGCGGGTCCATCAAGGACAGGGTGGCCTTTCATCTTATAGGTGAAGCATTGGACGAAGGCCGCGTAGAGCCTGGCGGTCTGCTGGTAGAGGCTACCAGTGGCAATATGGGCATTGGCATGGCTCTGGTTGCCCCCATGCGCGGGTTGCGTTGCGTGTTGACCATGCCCGAATCCATGAGCGTTGAACGCCGCAATCTGCTGCGGGCGCTGGGCGCAGAGCTTGTACTTACCCCGGCAGAGCAAGGAATGAGTGGGGCTGTGGCGGCAGCAAAGCGCATTGCCGAAGAGCAAGAAGGCTTTGTTCTTGGCCAGTTTACCAATCAGCAGGCCGTGGTGGCCCACTACAAGACCACAGGGCCGGAAATTTTTAAGGACAGCGTGGGCAAGATGGACGTGCTGGTTGCCGGTGTGGGCTCTGGCTCGTCCATTACAGGCACGGGCAGGTATCTTAAAGAGCGCATCCCCGGATTCCGTGTTGTGGCCGTAGAGCCCGCCGCATCACCGGTGCTTTCGGGCGGCAAGGCTGGCCCGCACCTTATTCAGGGAATTGGCGCCGACTTTGTACCCCCTATTC
Source organism: uncultured Desulfovibrio sp. (assembly GCA_964413315.1). GTDB lineage: Bacteria > Desulfobacterota > Desulfovibrionia > Desulfovibrionales > Desulfovibrionaceae > Desulfovibrio. The sequence goes on from CAYPRZ010000007.1 coordinate 27,136, forward strand.
TTGACCGAAACCTGCTGGACGAAATTGTGCAAATGGATGGGGAGCTTGCCATACAAACTGCCCGCCAGCTTATGGCGCAGGGCCTTATGGTTGGCATATCAACCGGTTCCAATGTGCGCGCGGCGCTCGATATTGCAGCGCGGCCAGAAATGCAGGGCAAGCATATCGTTACTTTTGCCTGCGATACAGCCGAGCGCTACATGTCCACGCGCCTTTTTCTGGATGCCTAGGCCCCAAAAGGGCTCAATGAGAGTGCAAATAACAAAAAAAACGTCATTTG
>CAYPRZ010000008.1:0-9812 GCA_964413315.1 uncultured Desulfovibrio sp.
GCCATGTCTGCGGTGTCTGGCGTGAGGCGCAGGTGCTCCTCAAGCGTGCCTAGCCTGCGGGCAGTGGCTGCCTCGCGCCGGGCATCGCGCTGCACATGCAGGGCATAGTCTTCGGTGCGCACAAAGGCCCGCCGCAGGCTCCACAGCGCCCAAGCAAACAGCCCCTGAATCAGCAGCACAAGCAAACTTGCCCCGTTGGAAGAAAAAATGTCCATGATTCCGTGTCCTTTAGCCCCATTGTTTGGTGGCCGCTGGTGGCTTAAAAACCCAACCCCAGCATGCCCAGCAGCAGGGTCATGATCTGGTTGAGGGCCGACGGGGGCAGGTGGTTGCACCAGTCGGGAAAAAACATGGGAATAACAATGAGGCGCCCTGCCACCTCCCAACCAAAAAGCAGGGAGAGCATCCAGCCCAAGAAGGATCGCCACAGCCGCAGTGAGCTGGCGGGTGCTCCGTTTATTTCTGCCTCGTTGATGCGGCCTTGGGCTTCATTTTGTTTGCTGCGGTCGGGCAGCATTTTGCCCACTGCGCCTGTGATGCCGCCGATGAGAGAACCAAGCAGGGCCCACATGCTAGTGTGCCTCCCGCTCAAGCTCGGCCAGATACTGTCCAAGGGCCTTGACCCTGTTGCGCCAGCCTTCAAGAAAAACCTTTAGCGAGGGCCGTCTGGCTGCCAGATCGCGGTAAAAGGCATCGCGCAGGCGCAAAATCTGCCGTGCGGCAAACCAGTGCAGATTGGCCGCTTCAAGGGCTTCTGCAAGCTCTGCTGTGCGCGGGCCGGATACGCCGTCTTCGGCAATGGAGGTATAGTGGTCGAGCTGGGCTTCGCCCACGGCATTCATGCCCTGCTGCAACTGGCGCACAGCCCTGCCAGGCCCCATGTTTACCGCGCCGTCGTACAGGGCAACGGCCAAGGGCAGGGGCAAGGCGGCGCAGCACAGAGCATCCCAAAAGTGCTTTTTGAACAGGTGGGCCGCCTGTGCGCGGGTGCAGGCGCGGATGTCATCGGCATCCACGTCGCCGTCCATGTCCAGGTCAATGTCGGCGCAGGTGCACGTGAGGGTTTTTGCCTGAGGGCAGGATTCACAGTTTTTGTGCTGGCGCAGGCACTTTTGGCGTGCCTGTTGGGCAAGATCCTGCACCCATCGCAGTGACACGCCGTAGTTGGTGAGGCCGCCGGGGTCGGCAGGGTGGTCGGTAAGGCCGCCCTCCCACTGGGCGGTGAATGCATGGGCAGATTCAAAGGCATTGGACATGGCGCACTCCTTAATGGATTTGTGGGCCGCACGGGGGCGGCGTGTGCACAACATGCCAAAAAGCGGGGCGCGCGTAAGACTGAAACGTTTCAGTAACTTGAAACCCTTGGTTTACGCCAGTTTTGTGGAAAAATGCGGGTAAAATGCACGTTTGTTTACAAAAAAAGCCAGCAAATGCGCTGGCTTAAAATTTTTGCAAGGAGGGCGGTTGGATGCGCGTCAACAGTTGTCACCGGCTTTGCGACTGGCCTGTTGGGCAGAATCGCCCAACCTGAGAATCAGGCGGGCATGCGGGGGAACGGAATTTTCCTTTTTCAATATCTGCCACACTCGGCGGTCTGATATGCCGTGGCGGCGCGCCAGATTTGCCACAGCAGCCGTGCTGCTAGAGCCGCGACGGGTAGTGTGTGAAAAATCCTTAATGATGTTGCGCTGGCGCAACAGATTTACAAGGGCGGTGCAACGCGGCACATAGATGCTTGTGCCGCCAAAAACAGCCATGAGTTTGCGTAGGCACGCCACCCCAAGGCTTTTGCGCAGCGCATGACTCTTACTCTTGGGCAAAATGCGCGGCACGCGAATACTCTGCCCGCCAAAGGCGTGCAGCAGCCGCCAAAACTGGCGCAGATCGTCAACTGCCCGCCATATGATTCGGACATTGTCCGGCAAATGCTCAATAAGCTCTGTCCACTGATATTCTTCATCACCATTGTTGCAGATTGTGCCCCAGCTGGCGCTTCTTTTGCGACGGGTAGGTCTTTTATTCGGTTCTGCTGGAGAAGTGTTGCCTGTCTGTGCTGTGGCCGACTGCTCATTGTCGGGCACAGCAACCTCTAAAAGCCTATTGGTCATAGCGCGTCTCCACAATGGGGCAGGTGCGCGCCAGTATGCAATGTATCGGCATGATTGGTGTGCTGGGCGATGTTTGCGAAAGCGGGCAACACAGGGCTTGGTGTGCCTGTTCTTTCTGGCTGGCCAAAAGGCGCAGATGGTCAATTACCAAACGCAGAACCGGTTGCTGGAATGCACATACGTCAGAGTGTAAGGAATCCAGCACAGCGCTAAGGTTTTGGATGTCGTCATAAAATACGGACATGCTATGCTCCAAAAATAGAAAATTAAATTTACAGGGCCGTAAAATAGAAAAATCACTATTTTGCGGGATAGTCAAGGAAAAGTTTTATTGAATGGAAAAGTTTTAATAGTCTGTTTTAACAGTAGATTTTTTTATTTTTGCACTGGCATTGGCGCCCAAAACATATAGAATTAAAAGTTTTCTTTGAGTTTTAAGGAAAACTTGAAATTAATTGAAAACAAATATAGGTATGCATAAACGGAAGCGTTATTTGATGAAACAAGCGCTTTGTGCCCAGCTCTGCAATGCTATGTGTTGGACCGTGGGCAATAAAAAAATAAGGGAAAATCATGAAGACAGCACAATCGCCCCTGATAGCAGAATTTGGTACGCGTATGCGTCAGCGAAGGGAAATGCTGGGTTTACACAAACAGGTTCTTGCAGAGGTGGTAGGGCTGAGTTTGACGACCATTCAACAGTATGAAAACGGGCAAATGCCCAAGGGCAGCCATGCCGTGCGTCTTGCTGAGGCGCTAGATTGCTCGCTTGACTGGCTGCTGGCAGGGCGCGGTGATTGTGGCGGCGGTATAGTGCACACGGCTGAGGCGCGGCTTATGATGGTACCCATGGCCGAAGCGCGGCTGTCTGCCGGGGCGGGCAGCTTTGAAACCGATGGCGAAGTACTGCGGCACTATGCCTTTAGGTGGGATTTTTTGCGGCGCAAGGGCAATCCGGCGCACATGGTATTGCTGCGCGTTTCGGGCGACAGCATGCAGCCGCGCATAGTGAATAACGATGTGGTGCTTATTGACCAGAGCCAGCGTGAACCTGTGCCGGGCAGAATTTATGCAGTGGGAGTGGAAGACATGGTGTACCTGAAGGTGCTGGACGCCATGCCGGGCAAGCTCATTCTTACCAGCGTCAACCCCGATTATGCGCCCATAGAGGCAGACACAAGCGAGCAGCTGGCGGGCATGGTGCGCATTATTGGCAGGGCCGTATGGGTGGGCAGAGAGCTGGATTGAGCACTGTTTGCCCTTACGGCACGTTGCGTGCCAGCCGGGGCAAACCTGCTCAAATTGCCTGCTGTAGGGGCGCTGGCTGCTTGCAGCGCGTTGGAAGTTGGTTAGCTCTTGGGGGTAACACCGGGTGCGGCGATTTTATCCATGTCGTGCTCACTGGCTAGGTTGCGGTTCCAAGCGCGGATGGCCGCCCCCTGAGAAACAGACCATTGCTGCGAGGTTTGCCCGCATGAACAGACAACGCGCCATACTTCCTGTTTGCGGCCGGGAGGAAGCATGGACTCCAGATGAACATTGGTTCCACCGCAAGCAAGGCAGGGGCGGATTGTGTGTGGATCAAGTTCTTTCATACTGGCAGCATACCAGCTTTGCTCTGGCATCACAAGGACTGCCTCTGCACAAGGGCAAAATCAGAACCTAGCAGTAGCAAATTAATTTATCAGTTGGGCAATTCTTAACGCTTCGTTGACGGCAGTGTTTGCAATGTAAGGCCGCGCGCGACATTTGACGCGTTGCAAATTATAAAGCACGTTTCTGGAGGAAATATGCGTTATCTGCTTATCTTGCTCATGTCCCTGATGCTTGCCGCCCCTGCTTATGCCGCTGACGCTGCCGATGCTCCCGCAACCCCCACCACCGCCCGCAAAGCCAAAAGCGTGACAAAAGTCGCCCCTGTGGATACGGTAGCCAAGGCCTTGGCCTCTGCCAACAAAACCCCCGTGGCTGTTACCGGCACCATTGTGGAAGCCGTGCAGGGCAAAAAGAACCGCTACGTTTTTGAAGACGGCACTGGCCGCATGACCGTGGCCCTGAGCAAAAAAGCCGCTGCCGCTACCCACCTTGAAGCGCAGAGCAAGGTTCGCCTGACCGGCGTTATGGTGGTTAAGTCTGGCAAGGAAGCCGTGATGGGCGTGCGCAAGGCTGAAATACAGCAATAGTCGCCTCGGTTGCATATATTGCCTTTGTTTCCGGTGTCCGCAGGCTGCGCCACAGTGCGCGGACACCGGAAAGCATTATTCCTCAGCCAACCGCCATCCCCATTCCCGCCATCATATATTGCCCACCCGGCGGTGCAGCCCGGCCTTTTGGAGAACAGCATGCAGACAGTGCGCCCCGGCCTTTACGCCTTGCTTTTGTGCCTGACCCTCAGCCTCGTTTTTATTACAACGCAGCCTGTATGCGCGGCGGGCTTTGAGGGGCCAGGTGTTGCGGCCACTGTAACCAGAGCTGTAGACGTGCTTGGTGCGCAGGATGACGCACCGTGCATACTTGAGGGGCATCTGGTCGAAAAACTGCCAAGGCGCAAGCACCGTTATCAGTTTGAAGACCACAGTGGACAAGTGGTGGTAGAGATCGACAACAAGGTTTTTGAGCAGCTCACGGTTACCCCCAAGGACAAGGTGCGCCTACTAGGCCATGTGGACTGGAACCGCAAGCGCCCCAACGAGGTTGAGGTGGACTCCATAACCATACTTGGCCCCATTACGGCCAAGGATATGCCAGAAATTGCCAATAGCCCGCAAAAGCCGGGCACGGTGAAGCGTTAGTATGCCCATCGCCCTGTTGCTGATAGAGGATAACGAGGACATCCTCGCCAACCTATACGGCTTTTTGGAGCCGTTGGGTTACGAGCTCGACTGCGCCAGAAATGGCAAAACAGGGCTTTCCATGGCGCTTGCGCAGCATTTTGACTGCATTGTGCTGGACGTGATGCTGCCCGGACTTGACGGCATAAGCCTGTGCCGCAAGTTGCGCGAGGAGCACCAGCGGCACACCCCCGTTATAATGCTTACAGCTAGGGATGCGGTGGCCGACAGGGTTCTGGGGCTGGAGGCAGGGGCAGACGATTACCTTGTCAAACCCTTTGCCCTTAAAGAGCTCGAGGCCAGAATACGCGCACTGTTGCGCCGTGGACGCATGTCTTCAACCAATGCCGCTGCAAGTGGCGCTTTGTGGACGTATGCCGATGTGACATTCAACGCCAGTGAGCACTGGGCCGAGCGCCAAGGCCGCCGTTTGCGGCTGAGCCCTACGGGATTTCGGATTCTTGACGAGCTGATACGCGTTGCGCCGGGGCTTGTGCGGCGCGAAGATATGGAGCATTCCCTGTGGGGCGAAGACCCGCCGGAAGGCAGCGCCCTGCGCACGCATATCCACGAGCTGCGCCGCGAACTCGACAAACCCTTTGCAGTGCCCCTGCTGCACACTGTTCCTCATGTGGGCTATCGCCTGAGCACCGAGCCCGGAGATGCCGATTGATGCCACGGCCCAACACTCACCCATCCGCACTTGCCAATGGCGCTTTGCGCCGCAGGACCAGTATCCGCCGACGTTTGCTGGCGGCTTTTGTGTTTTTGGCCCTGCTTATGAGCGCAGCTTTGGGCATAGTGGGGCGGCTTTCATTTGATTCTCTAGGAACCTACCTAGTGGGCTGGCACGCCAGACCCGTGATGGATGCCTTTATTGAAGCCGAAAAACGCGCATGGGAGGCGGAAGACAACGGTGGGGGCAATCTGTACTATGGTGAAGACCTTGCGGTGGTCATGCACTGGCGTTTTCTTGTGGGCAAGCAGGTTCCTCAGGGTTGGCAAAATATGTCCGATGGCCTGCACTTCATTAGCCACATGGAAGAATTTATTCTTATAGAGCGCAGAGACGGTGTTATCTATGTGCTCAACGGGGGTACTGGCGCATTTTTGGCATTAAAACAGCGTCTTAACCGCATATTGCTGCTTTGTGCTGTCAGCGGGCTTGGCCTTGCCGTTGTGCTTGCCGTTGTGCTGAGCCGCAGACTCACGGGCCCGTTAAGCCGGCTCACAGCGGCAGTAGAAAGCCGTTCTGCAAGCTATTTGCAAGCCGGGGCGCAACAGGAAGAAAGTGCGCCGCCCATCCCGCTTACAAACCTTGATGACGAAGTTGGCGTGCTGGCGCGGGCCATTGCCGCGCGGGAGGAAGCACTGCAACGCTTTGTACAGCGCGAAAGCAATTTTACCGGCGATGTGAGCCATGAACTGCGTACCCCGCTCACGGTGATGCAGGGTGGCTTGGAAATTTTGGAAATGCAGTTGCAACGTCTGCCCCAGTCCGAAAATTTGGCTCCTGTGGTGCAGCGGCTTTTGCGCACCACCGGCCGTATGTCCAACACCGTCCATACCTTGTTGATGCTGGCTCGCCGTCCAGAAGAAATTGAATTCCACAACCTTGACTGTAGTGCCCTGCTGTGGGGTATTGTTGCCGAAATGGCGGGCGACGGAGTGTTATGCCTTGGCGAGCAGGCAGACTCTAAAACAGCTGAGGATGCCCCTCCGCTTTCATTGGGCAGGCCGTTCAACAAGGCGGGGCGCGGCTTTGGCAGCGTGCCAAAACAGCACAAGCCTGTGGTTTTACAAACTAACATTTCCTCTGGTATAGTTGCCCGTGGGCAAAAGGAACTGGCTGGCATTGTTTTTAATAATCTGCTGGACAATGCTTGTCAGTACACAGAGAATGGGCGCGCCTCTGTTGCGCTCTGTGCGGGCCAACTGCTGGTTCGCAACAGTGGGCACATCCCTGCGGGTATTGATGTATTTGCCAGAGGGGTGCGGTGTGCTCATACTGGTGGCAGCGGCGCGGGCCTTGGGCTCTCACTTGCCCTTAGAGCGTGTGAGCGGCTTGGCTGGCAGCTTGACCTTATATCTGAACCGGCTGGCAGCGAAGCCGTGTTTCGTGTGCAATTTACTCCAAGATCTTAGGGAGTTGACATATAATGTCAGATGTTAAACTTCGGCAGGGCACAGCCTCTGCCTCTGGATTTTTTTCCGGCAAGCGGCGCTATCTGCTGCTCTTGCTGCTTGCGCTGGCGGCGCTGGTGTGTTGGCGGCTGTTTATTGGTGGCGGTCAGGCCCGCAAGGGCATGAATATGGAAATGCCCCCAGTGCGCGTTGCGCCCTCGCTTGCCCAGAATGTTCCGCATTATCTAAATGGGCTGGGTACGGTGTTGCCTTCCAGTGACGTGCTTGTGACCAGCCGGGTAGACGGCCAGTTGCAGCGTCTGCACTTTCAGGAAGGCCAGCGTGTGAAAGCCGGCGATCTGCTGGCCGAGATCGACCCTCGTCCATTCAAGGCCGCCCTTGATCAGGCGCGTGGTACGCTGGCCAAGGATCAGGCCCAGCTCGACAATGCACGCAAGGATTTGGCGCGTTACGCCACGTTGGCGCAAGGTAACTACATTGCCACCCAGCAGTATGAAACGCAGCGCGCTCTGGTACGGCAGTACGAGGGCACGGTTGAGGCCGACAAGGCTGCTGTGGATTCTGCCGCCTTGCAGCTCAGCTACAGCCGCATAACTGCGCCTGTTTCGGGCCGTCTTGGTCTGCGCAATGTGGATGAAGGCAACATGATCAAGGCATCGGATACTTCAGGTATTGTGCGCATTACCGAGGTAAGCCCCTGTGACGTGGTATTTACACTGCCGGAGAGTCAGGTTCCGCTGGTGGTACAGGCCCTGCGTGCCCATGAGGACGACGTGGACCGTCAACCTTTGCCTGTTCAGGCATGGGACCGCGAGCAGAAACACCAGCTTGACGTGGGCGGTCTGCTTTCACTGGATAATCAGATTGACCTTTCCACCGGCACGGTAAAGCTTAAGGCGCGTTTTCCCAACACTGCCGGGGCCCTGTACCCCAACCAGTTTGTGAATGCCCGCTTGCAGGTGCGCGTGCTCCAAAACGCCATAACTGTGCCCGCATCTGCCGTACAGCTGGGTTCACGCGGGGCCTACGTGTATGTGGCCGCCAAGAACGACAAAGGGCAGGACGCGGTAACCGTGCGGCCCATCACACCCGGCATCACCAGCAACACTCTGGCCGTTGTGGAAAAAGGCCTTGAGCCGGGTGAACTGGTTGTTGTTGACGGGCTCGACCGTCTGCGCGACGGCATTGCCGTTAAAGTTGCCGCCACAACAGAAACTCCCAAAGCCCAGATTGCGGAATAACCGCCGGGCCGTTGCGGGGTTGCCGTTCCTACACCCCTGCCTGTAGGGGGAGCACCTGCCCTATGAATCTATCACGTATATTTATTCTGCGGCCCATCGCCACCTCGCTGCTCATGGTGGCCCTGTTTCTTTCAGGGCTTCTGGGCTACCGATACCTGCCCGTGGCGGCCCTGCCGCAGATAGACTATCCCACCATTCAGGTGCAAACCCTGTACCCCGGCGCTTCGCCCGATGTGATGGCATCGGTGATTACCGCACCCTTGGAGCGGCAGTTTGGCCTCATGCCCGGTCTTGTGCAGATGAGCTCGCTTTCGTCCGCCGGGGCCTCGGTGGTGACCCTGCAATTTGATCTGGCCCTTGCGCTGGACGTGGCAGAACAGGAAGTGCAGGCGGCCATCAATGCCGCCAACAACCTGCTGCCCAGCGACCTGCCGTCGCCCCCCATTTACAATAAGGTCAACCCCGCCGACCCGCCGGTTATCACCCTTGCTGTCACCAGCGATGCCTTGCCCCTCACGAGGCTGGAAGATCTGGTAGACACACGCATGGCGCAAAAAATTTCGCAACTGCCCGGCGTGGGTCTGGTGACGCTTTCGGGCGGGCAGCGCCCTGCCGTGCGCGTGCAGGTAAACCCCAAGGCGCTGGCCAACGCTGGCTTAACCCTTGCCGACGTGCGCACCGCCATTGCCAAGGCCAACGTCAACGATGCAAAGGGCAGCTTTGACGGGCCGGAGCGGGCCAGCACCATTAATTCCAACGATCAGTTGACCTCAGCCGATGCCTATGCCGAGGCCATTATTGGCTACAAGGATGGCGGCCCCCTGCGATTGCGCGACGTGGCCGATGTGGTGGAAGGGGCAGAAAACGCCCGCCTTGCCGCCTATGTGGCGGGCGAGGGCGTGGGCTTTCGCCCTGCCATCGTGCTTTCGGTGCAGCGTCAGCCGGGAGCCAACGTCATTGGCGTGGCCGACAGGGTTATGCAGCTCTTACCCGTGCTCAAGCAGACCCTGCCCGGCAATGTGGACGTGCGGGTAGTAACCGACCGAACCACCACCATTCGTGCCACCGTGCACGATGTACAGCTCGAACTGCTGCTGGCTGTGGCGCTGGTTATCTGGGTTATCTGGCTTTTTTTGCGCAATGCCAGAGCCACCATCATTCCCGCGCTGGCTGTGCCGCTCTCGTTGGTGGGCACGCTGGGCGTCATGCATCTGGCCGGGTATTCGCTCAACAACCTTACCCTTATGGCGCTTGTTATCGCCACCGGCTTTGTGGTGGACGACGCCATTGTGGTTATTGAAAACATCTCGCGCTATCTGGAACAGGGACAAAAGCCTGTGCAGGCGGCCCTTACAGGCGCGGGGCAGATAGGTTTTACCATTATTTCGCTTACCATTTCGCTGGTGGCGGTGCTTATTCCGCTGCTGTTCATGGGCGATGTGGTTGGGCGGCTGGTCAGCCTGCGCGATATACAGCGGCGCAAGCAG
>CAYPRZ010000008.1:9822-27197 GCA_964413315.1 uncultured Desulfovibrio sp.
ATTTGCGGTTACGCTGGCCGTTACCATACTTATTTCGGCGGTTATTTCGCTCACGCTCACACCCATGCTGTGCGCGGTCATGCTGCGGCCCGAAGAGCACGCTGACAAGCAGGAAAACGGCAGTTTTTTTGCCCGTCTGCTGACTTGGTACGAAGAAAAACTCGACTGGGTGCTGTGCCACCAAAGCCTTACTCTGGCCGTGGCCGGTGGAACGTTGGTGCTGACAGTGCTGTTGTATATCGTTGTGGCCAAAGGGTTTTTTCCCGTTCAAGATACTGGTGTCATTCAGGGCATTGCCGAAGCGCCTCAGGATACATCTTTTGAAGCCATGGCCGGACGGCAGCGCCAGCTGGCCGAGGTTATTCTTCAAGACCCGGCTGTTGAGGGCGTGGTGTTTTTTGTGGGTGTGGACGGCATCAACCAGAGCTTGGGCACTTCGCGCCTATCTGTGGAGCTCAAGCCGCTGGAAGATCGCGACGCGCGATCCCCTGCCATTGCCCGCCGTATTATGGAAAAAGCCGCCAGTCTGCCGGGCATAACCCTGTATTTGCAACCTGTGCAGGACCTTACCATCGAAGACCGTATTTCGCGTACCCAGTACCAGTTTACGGTAGAGGCCCTGAACAGGGATCATCTGGACGAATGGGTTCCGCGCATTGTGAACGGGCTGGCGCAACGGCCAGAGCTTGAACTGGTCACCAGTGACTACCAAAGTCCGGGGCGTATGGCTTGGCTCAATATCAACCGCGACGCGGCGGGCCGCCTTGGCATCAGCATGGAGACCATCGACAACGCCCTCTATGATGCCCTTGGCCAGCGGCTGATCTCAACCATATTTACGCAGACCAACCAGTACAAGGTTGTGCTCGAAACTGCGCCGCGTTTTCGTATGGGCCCGCAGTCTATGGAAAATATTTATGTGTCGGGCGGCGATGGCAAGCCTGTGCCGCTCACCAGTCTGGCCACGCTGGAGGAGCGCCCCGTGCGGCTTTCTATAGCGCGGCAGGGGCAGTTTCCTGTGGCTACCATATCGTTCAACGTGGCGCGGGGTTCGTCGCTGGGCGCGGCGGTCAAGGCGCTTAAAGAAACAGAAGCTGAGCTTAAGCTGCCTGCGGCCCTGCGCACCCAGTTGCAGGGCGCGGCCAAGGCCTTTGCCACGTCTACAGATAACCAGATTTGGCTTATTCTGGCGGCAATCATCACCATGTATATTGTGCTGGGCGTGCTGTATGAAAGCTACGTGCACCCCGTTACCATTCTTTCAACGCTGCCCTCGGCGGGCGTGGGGGCCTTGCTGGCGCTCATGCTGGCAGATATGGATCTTGGTGTGGTGGGCATTATCGGCATTATTCTGCTCATCGGTATTGTTAAGAAAAATGCCATCATGATGATCGACTTTGCGCTGGATGCAGAACGCAACGAGGGCAAGGAGCCGCTGGCGGCCATACGGCAGGCCTGTTTGCTGCGGCTGCGGCCTATTCTTATGACCACCATGGCGGCCCTGCTTGGTGCGCTGCCCCTCATGATCGGCTGGGGCATGGGCGCAGAGCTGCGTCGGCCTCTGGGTGTTACCATGGTGGGCGGGCTCATTTTCAGTCAGGCCCTTACGCTGTTTACAACCCCGGTTATCTATCTGTGGTTTGACCGCCTGAGTGTCCGTTTCAGAGGGAACAGGGCAGAGCAGGGAGAGGGGCATGTTGCCCATAATCCGGCGGATGAGGCTCGGCCATGAACAGCGACCGGGAAAATGCCGATGCGCCTGTTCCTGCGCGCAAAGGGCAGCAGGGCGGGATGAAAACTTCCGGTTCTGAAACGGAGGACAAAAAAACTGTTGCCAGCCGTCTGCGTGCGCTGCGCGAGGCCGGACGCAAGCACCGCCTTGGGCCAGAAGCCCTGCCAGCCAGTATATCCGCGCCCTTTATCCGTAGGCCTGTGGCCACCACCCTGTTGACCCTTGCCCTTGCTCTTGCGGGCATTGTAGCCTTTGGCCTTTTGCCTGTGGCTCCCTTGCCGCAGGTGGATTTTCCTGTGGTGATAGTGCGAGCCAAACTGCCCGGCGCAGGGCCGGAAACCATGGCCGCCACCGTTGCCACGCCGCTAGAGCGCTCGCTTGGGCGTATTGCGGGCGTTACGGAAATGACCTCCACAAGCTCCCTCTCAAGCACAGAGGTGGTGCTGCAATTTGATCTTGACCGCAATATCGACGGCGCGGCCAGAGACGTGCAGTCTTCCATCAACGCGGCCCGTTCAAATCTGCCCACCATGCCCTCCAACCCTTCTTACCGCAAGGTGAACCCGGCTGGCGCACCCATCATGATTCTGGCCATTACGTCGGAGGTGCTGACACGCACCCAGCTGTACGATGCGGCCTCTACCGTGCTGGCGCAAAAAATTTCGCAGCTGTCGGGCGTGGGCGAAGTTATCGTGGGCGGCGGCGCACTGCCCGCCGTGCGGGTGGACGTGATACCAGACGCCCTCAACAGGGCTGGCCTGACCATGAGCGACGTGCGCACAGCACTGGCAGCGGCCAATGCCTTTATGCCCAAGGGGCAGGTGGACAATGGCGGGCAGTATTGGCTGATAGGTGCAAGCGACCAGTTGCGCAAGGCAGAAGACTACAAGTCGCTTATTGTCGCCCGCAGGGCAGACAAAATCATACGTCTCTCGGATGTGGCAGAGATCAAGGACGGCCCGGAAGACGTGCGCGCCATGGCTGTTTCAAACGGCAAACCGGCAGTGTTGTTGATAGTATTTCGTTCGCCGGGGGCCAATATTATTGAAACGGTAGATCAGGTTAAAGAAATGCTGCCGCAGTTGCGCTCGTGGCTGCCCGAAAGCGCCGACCTTGGCCTGAGACTCGACCGTTCACTGACCATCCGCGCCTCGTTGCGCGAGGTGGAAAAAAGTCTGGCGCTTTCCATGGCGCTGGTGGTGCTAGTTACCTTTTTGTTTTTGCGCAACGGCAGAGCCACGGCCATACCCGCTGTGGCGGCCCCAGTGTCGTTGCTGGCGACCTTTGGCGTCATGTATCTGTGCGGGTACAGCCTTGATAACCTTTCGCTCATGGCCCTGACCGTTTCCACCGGCTTTGTGGTGGATGATGCCATCGTGGTGCTTGAAAATATCGTGCGCCGCCTCGAAATGGGCGAAACCCCCATGCGGGCAGCCCTGCGCGGAGCGCGCGAGGTGGGCTTTACCGTTGTGTCCATTTCCATTTCGCTGGTTGCGGTGTTTACACCCATTCTTTTCATGGGTGGGCTGGTGGGGCGGCTGTTCCGCGAATTTTCTGTGGTGCTCACCACGGCAGTGCTGGTTTCCATGGTTGTTTCGCTTACCACCACCCCCATGATGAGCGCCGTGCTCTTGCGGCCCATGGCGCATGAAGATGCCGCAGCCGCGCAGGCCGCCCGTCTGAACGCGGGTGGGCTTGCCGGTCTGTGGTGGCGGCTGCTGGCGCGCGTGGGGGATTATTGGGGGAGGCTGCTCTCTGGCATGCAGCGCGGTTATGCGGCAACCTTGCCAGTGGTGCTGCGTCATCCACGCCTGACAATTTGCTCTCTGTTGGTGGTGATTGCCGCCAATGTGTGGATGTATGTTGTTGTGCCCAAGGGCTTTTTTCCGCAGCAGGATACGGGCGTCATCATGGGCGGTATCCGTACCGATCAGAGCGCTTCGTTTCAGGCTTCGCAGGCAAAACTGCGCAAACTGGTTGATGTCATCAAGACAGATCCTGCTGTGCAGCATGTGTCGGGCAACATCAACAGCGGGCGCGGTGGCGGCGGTGGTGTGTTTATCGCCCTCAAGCCTCTGGAAGAGCGCAAAATAGACGCCATGGGCGTGATAGGAAGGCTACGCGGCAGGCTGGCCGCCGAACCGGGCATGCAGATATTTTTGCAGCCAGCGCAGGATATTATGATGGGCGGGCGCGGTGCACGCTCTCAGTACCAATACACCTTGCAGGCCGACAATCTGGATGACCTGCGCACGTGGGGCCGCAAACTGCAAAGAGCCGTAGCCGCCAACCCCCTGTTCAAGGATGTGGACAGCGATATTGAAGAGCGGGGCCTTGAAACCATGGTTAAGGTAGACCGCGATGCTCTGGCCCGTTACGGCCTTACCATGAAGGATGTGGATGCGGCCCTTGGCAATGCCTTTGGGCAAAGTCAGGCATCAACCATTTATCAGGATAAAAACCAGTACCACGTCGTGCTTGAATATGGGCCAGACTGGTTGGCCGGGGCCGAGGCGCTTGAAAAAGTGCGTCTGCCGGGCAAAAATGGCCTTGTGCCCCTGCTCAGCGTGGCTCAGGTGGTTCCCGCCTTTGCGCCTCTTTCGGTGGCGCATCAGGGCCAGTTTGCCGCAGTGACCATTTCATTCAATCTGGCAACGGGGGCCTCGCTTTCACAGGCGCAAGAGGCACTGGCGGCCATCAAGGCAGAGTTGGGCATGCCGTCTACAGTGGTGAGCGGTTTTCAGGGTACGGCCAAAATGTTCAGCGATACGGCGGGAAATCAGGTGGTGCTGGTGCTGGCAGCGCTGGCGGCTCTGTATATTGTGCTGGGCATGCTTTACGAAAGCCTCATCCACCCGCTTACGATTCTTTCAACCCTGCCTTCTGCGGGCGGCGGGGCCTTGCTGGCCCTTATGGCCTTTGGCATGGAGTTCAGCGTTATTGCGCTTATTGGCGTGCTGCTCTTGTGCGGTATTGTCAAAAAGAACGCCATTATGATGGTAGATTTTGCCCTAGAGGCGGCGCGTACCCGCAACTTGCCCCCGGACAAAGCTATTTACGAGGCCTGTTTGCTGCGCTTTCGTCCCATCATGATGACAACAGCGGCGGCCATTCTAGGTGCAGTGCCGCTGGCGCTGGGGCATGGCGACGGCGCAGAAATACGCCAGCCTCTTGGCGTTACCATTGTGGGCGGCCTGCTGGTAAGCCAGCTGCTGACCCTGTACACCACCCCCGTGGTTTATCTGTGCCTTGACCGTTTGAGCCGCCGTTATAAGATTTGGCGCAAAGGGCGGCGGCGTGCGGCAAGGGCCGCAATGCGTACAGCCCATTGATGGGGCACAACACGGGGTGGCAATGCTCTGATTGGGCAAGGCATGAGCCATGCACGAGGCTACGCGCCTTGGCAAAAATATGTGCTGCGTATATTTCGTAAACCTTGATCAAGACGGCAGACGCGGCTTTAGCGACAAGCGTTTTTGCCATTGGGGCAGACCATGCGTGTTCCGGCATTTGAGCTCGAAGTTTTTTTTGGCAAATACGAATTTTCCACTCCCTACCTGCTGGCCCAGTCTGACTGCGAGGCCATGAGCATTGAGGCCCTGTTGAGCTTTGAGCCCGATGCCGCCCAAGCGCAGCGCCAATTTTTGAACACCAGCCTTGGCTACGGCGAAAACAACGGCAGGCCCGACCTTAGGCAAGCCGTGGCCGAGCTCTACTGCGGCATGGCAGAAGAAAACGTGGTATTGTTCACGGGTGCGCAAGAGGGCATTTTTGCCTGCATGAACACCCTGCTTGAACCGGGCGACCATGTGGTCTGCATGTTTCCTGCGTACCAGTCGCTGTACGAAGTGGCCCGAAGCGTAGGCTGCAAGGTGGATTTGTGGCATTTGCGGCAGACAGACACAGGCTGGCAAGCCGACATGGACGAGCTGGCTGCCCTTATGCGGCCTGATACCAAGGCCATTGTGCTGAACACGCCGCACAACCCCACTGGCTTTACTCTGGACACGGCGCAGACAGAAACTTTGTGCGCTCTGGCCCGCAAGCACGGGGCATGGATTTTTTGCGACGAGGTGTACCGGGGGCTTGGCTGGAATGACAAAAACGTTACCGCCGACACCGCCCCTTGGATAGCCGATGCCTACGAGCGGGGCATTTCGCTTGGGGTGCTCAGCAAGGCTTACGGCCTGCCGGGGCTGCGGGTGGGCTGGCTTGCCTGCAAGGATGCGGAGCTTATGGAGGGCATTGCCCGCTACAAGAATTACCTGAGCATCTGTGGGGCCACTCCTTCCGAGGCGCTAGCTCTTGTAGCTCTGCGGCACGGCCCGGAACTGCTGGAGAAAAATCGCAGCATCATTGCAGAAAACCTGCAAACAGCAGACGCGTTTTTTGCCCGCCACGGGCATCTCTTTACCTACAATAGGCCTCAGGCCGGGCCCATTGGTTTTCCGCGAATGCAGGTGAGCGAACCCATGGGCGATTTTTGCGAAAGGCTGGCCCACGAGGCCGGGGTGCTGCTGTTGCCGGGATCGGTCTATGGCATTAAAGAGCCGTACTTCCGCATGGGCTATGGCCGCAAAACCTTTGCCGCCCATCTTGCAATATTTGAGCAATGGCTGGTGAGCAAGGGGCTTGCGTAAAGGCTTTACGCAAGCTTGGCACTGCACCATTTATGCAACAATCCCCGCCCGGTACTGCCGGACGGGGATTGTCTTTTAGAAATGGGGAACTGTGCTTTGCTGCCCTTTATTCACGGCATCCAGATACCGTGCCCATGCCTCGCCAATGGCAAAGAGCCTCTCTCGCGGTATGGTTTTGCTGTCGTAGGTAATCAAAATGGAGCCGCTCACACAGTTGCCCTCAACAGAGTGCACGCCAGTGATGGTGCCCATTTTTTCCTGTGCCAGACGCACTACGGCTTCGTGCCGCAGGGCGGGGTGGCGTATGCGCACCCTGCCGTCCACAAAACTGCGCACATATTTAAGCAGATGGATGGCGCTCATAGTGAAGCTCCTCGCCGGGCAGGCTTGCTGGCAGGTGGGGGCGCATGGCGTTGAGGGCCACACCCAATGTTGTGACATTGTGCAGTAGGGCAGAAACACCAGGGCCCAGCACCATAAACAGGCCGCCCATCAAAAAGAGGCTGTTAAGGGTCATGGTAGCCACAAAATTGCCGTGGATGCGCCGCAGTGTGCGGTCGCCCAGCATGCGGGCGCTTATGAGGCCCTCAAGGCTTGGGTGGGTCAGCAGCACGTTGGCTACCTCGCGGGCAAGGTCTGTACCGTCGCTCATAGCAACGCCCACGTGGGCAGCCGAAAGGGCCGGGGCATCGTTGATGCCGTCGCCAACCATAAGCACCTTGCAGCCCTCTGCCGCCAGTTCCTGCACAATGCGGGCCTTGTCAGTTGGCAGCACTTGTGCCCGAAATTCGGTTATGCCTACCTGCGCAGCCACTGCGCGGGCGGTGCGCTCGTCGTCGCCGGTGAGCATGAGCACCCGCCGCATGCCAAGGTTGCGCATGGTTTCAACCACGCGGGCCGCTTCTGGCCGCAGGGGGTCTTCAATAGCCACAAGGCCAGCGGCCACGCCGTCTTCACTCATAAACAGCAGCGAGCGGCCAAGGGCTGTCTGCTCGACAATGGCATCTGCCAGCGGCGAAAGATCCACACCTTCATCGTGTTCGATGTAGTGGCGGCTGCCCACACGCATTTTTTTGCCGTGCAGGGTAGAGGCCACGCCGTGCGCAACCACATATTCCACCTGCGCGTGTTCTTCGGCGTGTTGCAGGTCTTCTTCCTCAGCCTTGCGCACAACGGCTCTGGCCACAGGGTGGGGAAAATGCTCCTCAAGGCAGGCCATGACGCGCAGTACTTCATCACGGTCAAAGCCTTGGGCGGGAATAACCTCCACAACCTTGGGGCTGGCCTGAGTAAGCGTGCCGGTTTTGTCAAATACCAGAGTGTCGGCCTCGCTTAAGGCCTCAAGGTAGCGGCCCCCCTTGATGGCAATGCCGTGGCGGGCGCCCTCGCGCATGGATGCCAGCACCGCCAGCGGCGTGGCCAGCTTGAGTGCGCACGAATAATCGACCAGCAGTACAGACGAGGCCCGGCGAAAGTCGCGGGTAATCAGCCACACAAGCCCGGCAAGGCCAAAGGTAAAGGGCACGGCCATATCGGCCATTTTTTCAAATTTGCCCTGCACGCCAGCCTTGAGAGATTCTGATTCTTCAATAAATTTAACAACCTGACGCAGGCGAGTGCCGTCGCCCACATGGCGGGCGCGTATAACAAGGCGCCCTTCTTCAAGCGCGGTACCCGCGTAAACAGAGGCACCTTCGGCACGGTGCACGCCCAAGGGTTCACCTGTCATGGACGACTGGTTAACCAAGCCGCAGCCATCCACAACCTCGCCGTCCACGGGGATGGAGCCCCCAGCGTGCACAACCACAAGGTCGCCCTCGCGTACTTGGGCAAGCGGTACGGAAATTTCTGTGCCTTCAACCAGCAACCATACGTTTTCCACATTCAGGGCAAGGCTTTCGGTGAGCGATGCCATGGAGCGGCGGCGTGTCCAGTCTTCAAGTGTTTCGCCCAGACCCAGCAGCAGGGTGAGCATGCTAACCGTGCGAAAATCGCCCATGACCAGCGAGGCACCAATGGCAGCAGCGTCGAGCACGTCAACACTCAGCGTGCCGCGCAGCAGTGCGCCCAGCCCCTTAAAAATATAGGGCAGCGCACCCACAATGCTGTTCATTACCCGCAAAGCAAGGGGCAAAAACGGGCGCACAAAAACATAGCGCACCAGCGGCATAAGGCCGTTGCCCGATGCAGGTTCCATTGTGGCGGGCAGATCAGCCTGACCAAACTGGCCGTTGGCATCGGCTGCGCCCAGCAGCAGGGTAAGGGCTGTAACGCGGCTTTCTTCGGTATCATAAAAAATAAGCAGACTGCCCACCAAGGCATTGGCACTCACGTTGCTAATGCCTTCAAGCGAGGCCAAAGCACCGGCCAGCGCTTCTGCCCGACCGCCGCCAAGGCTGCCTGACGCGCGCACGCGCATTCTGCCGGAATCGGGCGTTGTGATGCCACGCAACTCATGGACAATAAAAAAACGCATGCGTGCTCCTTGAAGCGAAGCGGCCTTAGCCGCACTGTCCCGAACTAGTGTCTTAACGGCTGTTTTGAACATTTTGTGCTGCATGCCGCCCACATGTAGCAGGCGGCACCGTCAGCAGGAGGTGCCATGCAGGCACGTCGCAGAACCCAGCAATTAGGCCTCGGCAGAGTCGGCGGCGTTCTTGCGCTTTTCAGCGGCAAGGCGGGCTTCGGCGGTGAGGTCTTCCACATCTTCCTTAATGGATTCAACCTTGCTCAGCAGGGCGTCCTTAACGTCCATGCCACGGCTCAGCAGGTCGGTGGCCAGAGGTTTGAAATCAAGTTTGCCCTTGCTTACGGCCACAGCGCCAAGCACGCCCAAGGCAACCCCGCCCAAAAACCACAATCCACACTTCATGCCTTCGTTCATGTTTCTTCTCCTTGCTCGTGTGTTTTCAGAATAAAAGGGTATATAGATACGGCTGGGCCGAATCTGAATAATAGTTTAGGAATCGTCCGGCCACGCAAGCGCAACCGGACGAACAATCTGACAGACTATTGAGAATGGATACCTAAATGACGCTAGCTTGACACGCCAGCAAGGTCAACTTTGATGAAATCGGCTTCGCTGTTGCGCAGGGAGATGGTAACGCCCGAAAGGCGCAGGGCAACAGGGTCCTTAAGGGGAGCACGGCCTACGATGGAAACTGTGGTTCCAGGGATAAGGCCCATATCGCGGATGCGACGGTTCATTTCGCCAAGTGCTTCCACTGCGGCAATCTTGCCTTGCTGACCTACTTGCATCTGACGCAGATTGACAATCTGGCTCATGCGTGCACTCTCTCTGTTTAAGGCTGAAGGAAATTTGTTCAACGGTCTTCAACCGTCTGGAAAATCTGGTCAGGTTTGCTCCTGTTTCCAATTTCCGTAAAACCACCTTGCCTTCATTGCGGTTCTGTGTCAAGAGAAAAGAAAGTCGTTTTCAAATTTGATTGATTGGTCAGGTCAGATATTGCCACAAGGAGAAACCATGCTTCCAGCCTATGTAGTGCACTGTATGGAAGGAAGGGCGCGTTTACGGCATCCTGCTCTGGGCGAGGTTGCTGTTCGCGCGGCGGCGCAAAATGCCCTTGGCAAGGAAGAGGGTGTTGAAGAAGTGCGCCCCGGTGCAGAATCGCTGTTGCTGCTTTTGCAGCCGGGTGTGGATGTTGCTGGCCTGTGCGCACGGCTTGAAACCAGCGTGCCGGTGCTTGCCAGACCGCGGGCGGAGGTTGCGGCAGAGAGGCGCGCCGCTGCCCGTGCCCGCCGGTGCGAAAGTTGGCGGGGCAACAGTGCTGCCCGTGCCGTTGCAGCACCCTGCGCCGCTGTTGGCGGCAAGGGCGACAAACGCAATGTTTTGGGTATTTCGCGCCGCAAGCTTGAGGTTAGGGCCATGATGGGCGCTGCTGGCGTGTGTCTGGCTGCTGGCCTTTCTGGGCCAAAGCCTGTGCATATTTTGGCTGGGCTTGTATGGGCAGTTATGGCTGGCCGCCATGTGTGGGTGCGGCGCAAGGCTGTGTAATGGATATTGTTGCCAAGATACGCGCCGCCTGTACGCGCGGCGGGATTTTTGCGGGCAAGTGGGCGCTGATTGCTTTTGCCGGGGTGGCTGCCTTTGCTCTGGCGGTTCAGGCGTTGGCCCTTGTGTTGGCGGCGCTTGCCCTGTTGGTGATTGCCCTGTGTCTTGCCACCGTGTGTATGCCTGAAGAAAGCAGGGCCGTGTGGGCCTGGATGCGCGAAACCCTCTACAGGTGGAGCGCCGTGGCCGGATCTGGTGCTGCCGAAGCTGGCTCTGCCGGATCTGGAACAACTGCATCTGCCGAGCCAGATTGTTGCGGGCCAAAATCAGAGGATTGCACAAATAAAAGGCCGTAATTTAGCGTTAGCTGCGAGCAATCGCAGGCATGCAAAAATTTACTAGCTCAATACACAAGCAGCACACCCCCGCATTGGCACAATAATGCGGGGGTGTGCTGTTTTACCGGGGCGTTGAGGGAACGACCCGGTTAGGGGGCAAGGCCGCTCCGGGCAGCCAGACCCCTGAAGTACTATTCCTGCGCGGCAGCGGCCTCGCCTTGCGGGGCGCTTTCCGTTTCGTGTCTGCCAGCAACAAGGTTGCGGTGTCCTTCAATGATCTTGCCGATCACTTCGGGTTCGGCCAGCGAAGTGGTGTCGCCGATGTCGTCATAGCTGTCGCCAGCGATCTTGCGCAGCATGCGGCGTATGATCTTGCCCGAAGTGGTCTTGGGCATGGCGTCCACAAACTGAATGAATTCTGGGCTGGCCAGTGCGCCAATGTCGCGGCGCACAGCGTCGCGCAGTTTTACGCGCAGCTGGGCACTCCACGGCACTTCGTCGCGGGTGACAACGTAGGCGTAAATGCCTTCGCCCTTGAGGGCATGCGGCATGGGAACCACCGCTGCTTCACCCACTTCGGGGCATGCGGCCAGCACGGCTTCAATTTCAGCCGTGGAAAGGCGGTGGCCCGAAACGTTGATGGAGTCGTCCACTCGGCCCAGAATCCAGAAGTAACCGTCCTGATCAATTTCTGCCGCGTCGCCTGACGAGTAGCAGCCGAAGCGCGAAAAGTAGGACTGGTACTTTTCTTCATCATTGTACACGCCCTGCATCATGCCGGGCCAAGGGCGGCGGATAACCAGATGCCCAGCCTTGCTGCCAGCCTCGGCTATGTCGCCATCGCGCGAGGCCGAGCCAATAACCGCAGCATCAATGCCGGGCAGGGGTTTGGTGGCCGAGCCGGGCTTGAGCTTGGTTGCGTAGGGCATGGGGGCAATCATGGCGCCGCCGGTTTCGGTCTGCCACCACGTATCCACGATGGGCAGTTCGCCGCCGCCGATGTTTTTATGATACCACTGCCAAGCCTCTGGGTTGATGGGCTCACCCACGCTGCCAAGAATGCGCAGGCTGCGCAGGTCGTAGCGTTCGGTCCAGGCCTCGTTCATGCGCATGAGCGAGCGAATGACTGTAGGCGCGGTGTAGAATATGTTGACCCGGAAGTTTTCCACAATACGCCAGTACCTATCGGGGTAGGGCCATGTGGGCACACCTTCAAACATGAGTGTTGTGGCCCCAAGCGAGAGAGGCCCGTACACACCGTAGGTGTGGCCGGTGATCCACCCGGCGTCTGCCGTGCACCAGTACACGTCATCGTCGCGCATGTCGAAGCACCACTGCGTGGAGTGCGCCGCGTAGGTAAGATAACCGCCCGTAGAGTGCATGACGCCCGTGGGCTTGCCCGTGCTGCCGCTGGTGTGCAGCAAAAAGAGCGTGTCATTGGCATCCATGGGTTCGCAGGGAAAGTCGGGGTTCAGGGTAAAATCGTCGATGAGGTCGTGCCACCACACGTCGCGGTTGCGCTGCATGGTTACGCCGTCAATGCCCGCATGCTTGACCACAACCACGTGCGCCACGGAGGGGCACTTTTCAAGGATGGGATCAAGGTTGGCCTTGAGCGGCTTGAATTTGCCACCGCGCACGGCCGCATCGGCCGTGATGACAACGCGAGCCTTGCAGCCCTGAATACGGCTGCGCACGCCGCCCTCGGCATAGCCGGAGAAAATGGCCGTGTGGATAGCGCCAATACGGGCGCAGGCCAGCATGGCAATAAACAGTTCGGGAATCATTGGCATGTACAATGCCACATGGTCGCCCTTGCGGATACGCAGCGAGCTCAAAGCATGAGCCACGCGGCACACTTCTGTGTACAGCATCTGGTAGGTATAGCAGCGAACATCTGTTTCTTTTTCGCCCTGCCAGATAAGAGCAGCCTTATTGCGCCGCCCAGAGATGAGGTGCCTGTCGATGCAGTTAAAGGAGGCATTAAGCACGCCGCCAGTAAACCACTTGTACTTGTGGTTTACTTCGTCTGCATCCAGAACTTTGTCCCAGCGTTTGAACCAGTGGATCAACTGCGATGCGCGCGCACCCCAAAAGTCGTTGGGGTCTTCCAGTGCGCGGCTGCAGAGAGCATTATATTCTTCTGGTCCACATACCCATGCAGAAGTTTTGCCGTGCTCAGGTGGAAGATAGCTGCGGTTCTCACTTAAGAGTGTCGTGATCCTTTCCTGGGACATGATAAAATCCTCCCTCCTATGTGTTACATAAAATATTAGAGGTGAAGTAATTCCATGGTACAGCAATAAAGAGATTCTAGAGAGGCGTCAAGGGGCCGGAATTGATTGGTCTTTCAGTCATAGTTGTGTATTTTTTCACATAACGCTATAAATGGCAACCTAGGATACCAATCTATGCGGATTGGAACGCCATACCAATTGAAGAAAAAAATCACAATCAAAGTTAAAATTTTTTTAAATTATTTTGAATTTATTTGTGGGGTCGGCGGCATTGGTGCAAAAAATGGATTTGGAAGGAAAATTGGAGCGCAGAGGTATACGCTAGCCTTCGGTGGGTTGCCCAAGCGCCGAATACATAAAAAGGCCTGACCGTGAATACGGTCAGGCCTGAAAAGCTAGTGTGCAACCAGCTATGCCCCGTAGGGCTGCATGATGCCAAGGTTGATCATAATCTGGGCCAGTGGCGTTACGGGCAGGCCCACCACGGTGCTCCACGAACCTTCCACGCGTTCGACCAATACTGCTCCCTGCCCCTGAATGGCGTATGCACCGGCCTTGTCGTCCGGTTCGCCGGTATCAACATAGGCTTGCAGCACTGGCTGCGGCCAATGATGGAAAAACACGCGGCTCACGTCGCTAAAGCTCAGCATGCGAAAGCAATCTTCTACGGTTTCCTGCACATGCAGCCCCGGCAGGGTGCTGCATGCTGCCATGGCCTCGTGCTGCGCGGGCAGTAGCAGACATACGGCGCTGATAACCTCGTGGCTTGTTCCGTTGAGGCGTTCGAGCATGCTCAGGGCATGGCCGGGGTTTTTTGGCTTGCCAAGAATGTCGCCGTCGACGGCCACCACCGTATCAGCGGCCAGAATTACCGATTGCGGGCCAAAGCCAGCTGCATGAGCTGCCACAGCCCCCAAAGAAGATAATTGCCTTAGATTCTGGCCCACGGCCAGAGCTTTGGCGGTGGCCGCCCGTCTGGTGTAGGCTTCGGGCAATTCGCCGGGCATGGGGCGTGGCTCTTCTGCCTCTGCAAGTTCAAGGCGAAAGGGCAGCCCCCATTCGTTCAAAAACTGCCGCCGTCGGGGCGAGCCCGATGCCAGCACAAGTTCGTATTCAGCAGAGAGGCGAAACAGCGGGCGCATGCCGTGGCACGTAATCGCGCCGCCTTCGGCGCACGTTTCCGCTTGCGTGTCGCAAGAGTTGGTATTTGTCATGCAGTTGCCGGTTAACACCCGGAAGGCGCGTGGCGCAATATTTCGCCGCCGTTCATATCCAACACGGTGAAAACGCCGCTTTCAATGATACCATAGGTGCGGGGCGATCCCGCCTTGGGCAGCGAAAGCGAACCGGGGTTCCAGAAGTGCAGACCGTCAATGGTTTCGCCGCGTGGCACATGGGTATGCCCGCGCAGCAGCACCGTGCCGGGTTTTACACCGGGGCACGGGGGGCGCTCTGGCAGGTGGTGCCCGTGGCTGGCAAAAATGTTCAGCCCGTCGGCCTCAATCCAGGCAGATTCTGTAACGGCAAAGGGCAGCAGCCCAAGGTCAACCTCTGCATCGCAGTTGCCGCGCACGGCTATTACCGGGCAGGGCAGGGCCGTGAGGTCGGGCATGGTTTGCAGCATGGAGCGGGTGTCGTAACCCTGCGGCAGTGGATTGCGCGGCCCGTGGTACACCAAGTCGCCCAGTAGCACCAGCGCGTCTGGGGTGCATTGGTGTGCCTTGTCCAGCAGAAAGCGCAAGCTTTCCATAGAGCCGTGCAGGTCAGAAGCAACCAGCAGGCGCATTAGGCTTGTTCCTTGGCGGCGGGGTGGTCTCTGTTCCAGTCTGCAAGGGGAATGGATTCTTCCACCAGCATGATGGGTATGTTGTCGCGCACGGGGTAGGCAACACCACAGGCCTTGCAGGCAAAGGCGGCCACCATTCCGTTTTCTTCAAGGGCAACGAGGTTCCCAAGGCATTTGGGGCAGGCCAGAATTTTAAGCAGTTCGTTTGTTTCCATGGGCATAAAAAATCCTTGTTTTCAGCGTGAGCAGGCATTCTATCTCCAAGAGCCATCCAGTTCAAGGCTTGCCCATATTGTCATTTTGCGGTATGATAATTATCCCATGAAAGAGAGTATGAAATTTATAGACCTGCACACGCATTCTTCTGCCTCGGATGGTACGGATTCGCCTACGCAGCTTGTGACCAACGCATACGCGGCGGGTCTTGCTGCCGTGGCCATAACTGACCACGACACGCTTTCCGGCCTAGACGAAGGCCAACAGGCAGGGCGCGAACTGGGCATTGAGGTTGTGCGCGGGTGCGAAATATCTACGGGCACAGAGCTTGGCGAACTGCATATTCTTGGTCTGTGGCTGCCGCAAGATCCGCAAGCCTTGCTTGAAAAATTGCGCTGGCTGCGTGAAAAACGCGCCGAACGCAATGTGGGCATTGTAAAAAAGTTGCAGGACCTTGGTTACGATATAAATATGGAAGAAGTGCTTGCCGCCGCCAAGGGCGAAAGTGTTGGGCGGCCCCACATTGCAGAAGTGCTGCTGAACAAGGGGTTTGCCAAGAATGTGCGGCAGGTTTTTAAGGAATTTTTGGGCAGCCGCGGCAAGGCCTATCTGCCCAAGACCGTCCTTGAGCCAGAAGAAAGCGTAAGCTTGCTGGCCTCGGCTGGTGCAACGGTGTGCCTTGCCCACCCTCTGTTGTGGAAGGCCCCGGCGGGCTGGCTCGACACCATGGTGTTGCGGCTTAAGGATGCTGGCCTGAGCGCCATTGAAGCCTACCACAGCGAGCATTCCGAAGCTGATATCCGCACTTGTCTGGCCTTGGCCAAGCGTTTTGATCTTGGCGTTTCCGGCGGGTCTGACTACCACGGTTCCAACAAGCCTACCATCCGTCTGGGGCAGGGCTATGGGGGCTTGCGCGTGAGCCAGTCGGTTTTTGACGGGCTCAAGCAACGTCGCCTCGCCGCTGGCCTTGATATCTGACAAACAGCTTTTTGTCCCCCCCCACACCCCGTGGGCGGCCAGTGAAACCTCTTGCGCAATCGGTTAGCCCGATGTACAGCGGTTTTCACACCTATAGAGAAGGCATTACATGCGTATTCTTCATAAACAGCAGCATCTTCCCCCACTTGACGGGCCGCGTGTGCAAGAGCCGCACCCTTTCCACGGTGCGGGGGTTCCGCCAGATGAACACAACGGCGCACCCCTTGTGCCGGTAGCCCGACGCGAGCGCGGATCAGCCGCGCAGGGCGCTGCCGCCCAACACAGAGAGGCCCCCGCCGGTAAGGATGTGGGCACAGAGGCCTTTGAACTGCGCCAGCTTGGCGAAGAGGATTTTGAAGAATTTGAGGCCCTGCTGCGCTATGCTTTTCAGGTAAGCACCTCCGAGATGGCCCGCATAGGTTGGTCTGACATGGAGATGAAGCAGTCCAAGATGCCCATATTTGAGGCATCGCACGTCATGGGCTGGTTCTACAAGGGGCATCTGGCCTCGCAGATTGTCATTTACCCCATGGAAGTGAATATTCAGGGTGAGATATGCAAGATGGGCGGCATCACGGGCGTGGCTACCTATCCTGAATACACCGGGCGCGGGCTCATCCATGCGCTTATTGGCAAAAGTCTGGAGTACATGCGCTCGCAGCAGCAGATTATCTCGTATCTTTGCCCTTATTCCATTCCCCTGTACCGCAAGCACGGCTGGGAAATTGTATCGGACAAGATGACTTTTGCCATCAAGGACACCCAGCTGCCCAAGCGACATCCCGTGGACGGGCAGATCGAGCGCGTGGATATAGAGTGCGAAGACCTGCACCGGGTATACAAGTATTTTGCCTTGCAGGAACACGGTGCGCTCATTCGCGGCAAGCTGGAGTGGGAGGAGTATTGGCGCTGGGATTCGGACGACGTTATGGCAGCCGTGTATTACAGCGCCGACGCCAAACCCTTGGGCTATGTTATCTATTACATAGAAAACGAAGTGTTCAGTATCAAGGAAATGGTCTACCTGAATCAGGAGGCCAAATACGGCATCTGGAATTACATAAGTGCCCACTTTTCCATGATAACCAAGGTGGAGGGGGCCAACTACACGGGTGAGCCCATCGCCTTTCAGTTTGAAGACAGCGAAATAGACGAAAGCATTCAGCCTTATGCCATGGCCCGCATTGTGGATGTGCAGCGCTTTTTGGAGCAGTACAGCTTTCAGTTTGAAGACCCCAAGCTCACCCTTGAGATCGAAGTGAGCGACGTGATGGCCCCGTGGAACAACGGCATCTTTCATGTGAGCTGGCGCGATGGCCGCACCTTTTGCGAAAAGGTCAACACCTGGAGCACCGGGCACCGCCTTTCGCTGGATATCAAGACGCTCACCACCATGCTGATGGGCTACAAGCGGCCCACGTATCTTTATAATAATG
>CAYPRZ010000009.1:0-27018 GCA_964413315.1 uncultured Desulfovibrio sp.
CTTTTGCGAAAAGGTCAACACCTGGAGCACCGGGCACCGCCTTTCGCTGGATATAAAGACCCTCACCACCATGTTGATGGGCTACAAGCGGCCAACATATCTGTACAATAATGACCGCATCGACATGGACTACCACCTGTTGAAAACGCTGGAAACGCTTATTCCGCCAGACAAACCGTATTTTTCAGATTATTTTTGATAAACCAAAAGTAAGGGCGCCCGTTAAAAGGCGCCCTTACTTTATCAGTTCTATTAGTGGCTGCTAGCTTTCGCGGCCGCAGCACTTTTTGTATTTTTTGCCGCTGCCACAGGGGCAAAGGTCGTTGCGCCCAATGCGCGGGCCAGCCTTGGCGGGCTTTTGGGCATCTTCACTGATGCTGCCGCCGCTGGAATACGAGAGCGGGGCGTTGCTTTCCTTGTGGCGGTATTCGCGCGCCAGAGGGGTTCCCTTGGGTTCTTCAACCGGGGCCGCCTGTTCCACGGGCTGCTGTTCTTCTTCGGGAATGGGCTCAATGCGCACACGCACACGCGTAAGTGCGCGGAACACGCTTTCTCGAATCTGGAACAGCATGGCTTGGAACATTTCAAAGCCTTCACGCTTGTATTCCAGCTTGGGGTCGCGCTGGCCATAGCCACGCAGGCCTATGCCGTCGCGCAGGGCGTCCATGTTGCGAAGGTGTTCCTTCCAGCAACGGTCCAGTTCTTCCAGCAAAAAGTAGCGCAGAATATCGGCATAGGTAGGGCCGGTTTCCGTCTTGAGCTGGTCGAGAATGCCACGGACAATGGCTTGTGTTTCTTCGCGTTCGGGCAGGGCTGCGCCTTCATCAAGCGCGCGGTCAAGGTTGAACACGTCACGCAGGCGGGCCATGGTCGCAGCTTTTGCGGTTTCCAGCTCGTCAGGCGAAACATTGTCGAGCTGGCCGTACACTTCGTCCAGCACATCGCTCATAAATTCTTGCAAAACAGGCTCAAGGTCTTCTTCCACCATGAGTTCGCGGCGCAGGGTGTAGATAACCTCGCGCTGCTGGTTCATGACGTTGTCATAATCGAGCAGGGTTTTGCGTATTTCAAAGTGGTGGGCTTCTACACGTTTTTGGGCACCTTCAACCGCGCGGGTGACCATGGCGTTTTCAATGGCCTCACCATCGCGCAGCCCCAGCTTTTCCATCAGCCCTTTGATGCGGTCAGAACCAAAAAGCCGCATGAGGTCGTCTTCAAGCGAAAGGTAGAAGCGCGAGGAGCCGGGATCGCCCTGACGGCCAGAACGGCCACGAAGCTGGTTATCAATACGGCGGCTTTCGTGACGTTCTGTGCCAAGAATATGCAGACCGCCAAGTTCAACCACGCCTTCGCCCAGCATAATGTCCGTACCACGGCCAGCCATGTTGGTGGCAATGGTTACGCGGCCTTTCTGACCTGCAAGGGCAACGATTTCAGCTTCCTTTTCGTGCTGTTTGGCGTTGAGCACGCTGTGGGGAATGCCGAGTTTTGCCAGCTGGTGCGAAAGCATTTCTGACGTTTCGATGGAGATAGTACCCACAAGCACGGGCTGTTCGTTTTTATGCAGCTCGGCAATGGCCTCCACAATGGCCTCGAACTTCTCCTGCCGCGAACGGTAGATCAGGTCGGGGTAGTCTTTGCGGACCATGGGCCTGTTGGGCGGGATGGAAAGAACATCGAGATTGTAAATCTGGTGGAATTCTACCGCTTCAGTGTCCGCCGTACCGGTCATGCCCGAAAGCTTGTCGTACAGGCGAAAGTAGTTCTGAAAGGTAATGGAGGCCAGTGTCTGGTTTTCGGCAGCAATGGTAACGTGTTCCTTGGCTTCCAAGGCCTGATGCAGACCATCGGAATAGCGGCGGCCAGCCATGAGGCGGCCCGTGAATTCGTCAACAATGATAACCTGATCTTCCTGCACAATGTAGTCTACATCGCGCTTGAAAATCAGGTGCGCCTTGAGCGACTGCATTACGTGATGCTGGGCGGTGATATTGGCGGGATCAAAGAGGTTGTCCACATTGAGCAGCTCTTCGCAGCGGGCCACGCCTTCGTCGGTGAGCATGGCAGTGCGGGCCTTTTCATCCACCTGATAATGTTCTGCGGTGAGCTTGCGTACAATGTCGTCCACCGTGCGGTACATGCCCACCGACTCGTCTGAAGCGCCAGAAATGATCAGCGGGGTTCTGGCTTCGTCGATAAGGATGGAGTCCACTTCGTCCACTATGGCAAAATTGTGCGGGCGTTGAACAAGCTGGCTGGCGTAAAACTTCATGTTGTCGCGCAGGTAGTCGAAGCCGAATTCATTGTTCGTGCCATAGGTTATGTCCTTGGCGTATTCGACCTTGCGTTCTTCGTCGTCCAGCCCGTGCACAATCACGCCCGTGGTCAGACCAAGAAAATCATACAGCTGGCCCATCCAGCCCGCATCGCGCTTGGCCAGATAGTCGTTGACTGTTACAACGTGCACGCCCTTGCCAGACAGCGCATTCAGCACCACCGGCAGAGTTGCGACAAGGGTTTTGCCTTCGCCAGTCTTCATTTCGGCAATCTTACCCTTGTGCAGCACCATGCCGCCAATGAGCTGAACATCATAGTGGCGCATGCCAAGCTTGCGTAGCGAGGCTTCGCGCACTAGGGCAAATACTTCGGGCAGCAGAGCATCAAGATCGCGAGCGCCTTCTTGCACTTCCTGTTTGTATTGGGCAATGCGAATGGGAAAATCCGCATCTTCCAGCTGCTGCATCTCAGGCTCTAGGTCGTTGATGCGCTGCACCAAGGGGCGAAGCTTGCGCAAGTAGCGGTCGTTGGTGCTGCCGAAGATTTTTTTGAAAAGAAAACCGAACATGAACTCTCCTTATCACACGGGGGCCAGTCGCTTACGCTGCGAAACGCCAGCGGGGCGTTGCACTGCGGGATATGCAGATTGCGTGGCGCTATGCCCCCAAAGGGCAAAGCACGGCATCTCTCAAAAATAAGACACAATATTGAGGTTGGCAATGTTGCGCGGCAAAATTATTATTTCTTTTACCGCCTTTGTCGATGGGGAAAGATGCTGCCCCCACCTGCCAGCCGGTATTTACCCCTATGCCTGAGCGCGCTGTAAACCTTGCAGGGCGATTTTCATGCCCGGTTTCAGGGCTAGGGCCTGCTGAAAAAACTGGGTAGCTCTATCGCGGTCGCCCGATTGCAAAAATACCGCGCCAAAGTTGCACGCAATAGAAGCATTGCTCTTGATCATTTCGGGCTCAAGGTCCATGGCTTTGACCAGATTTGCCTTAGCCTGAAGAAAATCTGCCCCCTCAGCAAAGGCCATGCCTACATTATAATATAGCGTGGGGTCGTCGGGGGCGATTTTTATGGCGCGCTTGTATTCTGTAATTGCATCCTGCCAGCGGCCCTGTCTGCGCAAGCTGATGCCAAGCTGGTTGAAGAGGGACAGATCGTTGCGGCCAAGGCGCTTGCCCTTGGCCTCAAGGCTGCTACGCAGAAATTTTTCGGCCATTTCTGGAGCGCGTTCGCCATAAATTCCGGCAATGCGGCTCGAAAGGGCGCTGAGACCATCGGCTGCCTCGCGGTTCATCTGCACTACGGCCTTTTCAAAAAAAGCCTCGGCTTTGTCCAAGTCGCCATTGGCAAAGTGCGCCTCACCAAGGCTGACCTTGCGGTTGACATTGAGGGGGGACAAAGCGTCGAGCTTTTCAAGATAGCGCACTTGCTGGGTAACATCGCCAATTTCTTCGTACATTTCGGCCAGCCGCTGCAAGGGGGCCAGATAAAGGTCGGCAGACTTGGCCGCCGATTCATAAGAGATTCGGGCCTTGTCGTACTGCTGGGTAGCGCGAAAAACATCGCCCATAACCAAAAAGGCAGCTGCACTGCCGGGTTTGAGGGTAAGTACCTTTTGGCAAGCAGTAAGGGCCATATCGTACTTTTTCATGGCAAAAAGCTTCTTTGCCATGTCTATGATTTGCCCCAGTTTGCTCTGTGGCTTGAGCGTAAAGGCCATTTTTTCAATCAGCGTGTTCGCTGAAACAGGCTTGGCAATAAAGTTGTCTGCGCCAACTTCGTGCAGCAGCATGAGCCGGTCGCGCTGCACATCGCTTGTAAGCACTATGATTTTGAGCGCGGTAAAGGCCTGCTTGATCTGGCTTACCAAAAAACTCAGGTCGCGGCCCCCGATGCTTCGTTCTATAAAGATGAGCGGGGCAGGGTGGCGGGCCATGATGTCGCGCAGTTCGCGCAGCATCATGCGGGGGTCGGCAAGGGCGGTAAATATGCTTTGTGCGGTGAGCCCCATTTCTTTGGCAAGAGTTAGCCGCAGCTGGGTGCAGAAAGCCTGATCATCACTGACCACAAGAATGTGGCCATTTTCTTTAGTAATGTATGTAATAACAGTTTCTTGGTACGAAGTTAACTTGGCCCGATTTGCGGTGTCGACTGTTGACATTGATACTCCTGAGGGAATGCGCGGAGCTGTGGATGGCAAGCAAGCTGCGCAAGTTGTGCCTTGGTGGTTAAAAAATCAACATGGCTTTTGCGGGCATGCGGTGCATTTGTAGGGTTGCACTGTTTTTACGTCAAGTGGTAAGAGTACGCATGATTGCGCGAAGTTGACTGACCATACAAAAATAATGTGAAAATGTCTTGACGTTCAGTGGCAACTTGGGTAGAAAAAATGTCCGCGCGATAAAAAGTTTCTTTTTGTCGGCGATCCCTGGACGGCAGGGGAGGGTGGGTTGAGCTCACCCTGATGCACCCAAGACGAACATGAGTTGTGTACGTGGCGGGTTTTGACATGTGCAGGCGTTACCGAATGCCGGACAATGTCGAGCCGTTCCAGCCCAAAGACGGATCCCACCGTAGCCCCCAGGCTGCGCGTGACCCGGGGCTGTAAGGTAGGGGGATAGCCCCCATTTGGTGACCCTGCGGGACCGCTTCGCTGCCTGTATTCTATAGGTAGCTTAGCCTGGGCGACGCTGGGGAGCATCACGCGGATGATGCAGGCGCGTTCAGGCGTCCAATCTTCCGAATTCTTCCTGAAAATTCAGGCGTGATGCGCGCATTAGCGCAACCCCTTACGTTGCTCCGTTTCCGTTCCTTGCCAGGGTGAGGTCGGCCCTTCGGGCCATGCTTCATGGCCCGCGTATGCTGTGAAGGAGCCCGCGCTCGTAGCCCAATGGGCCGCGCGGGATGTTTTTGCAAACGGAGTAGGCACAATGACGACAGTTAGCAGCGATCGCATTCGGATCAAGCTCAAAGCCTACGATTACCGCATTCTGGATAAAGCCGTTGCGGAAATCGTGGATACGGCGCGCAATACCGGTGCCGGTGTGGCGGGACCAATTCCCCTGCCCACCAACATTCACAAGTACACCGTGCAGCGTTCCGTGCATGTGGACAAAAAGTCCCGTGAGCAGTTTGAAATGCGCATTCACAAGCGGCTCATGGATATCCTGGAACCCACGCAGCAGACCGTCGACGCGCTGGGCAAGCTTTCGTTGCCCGCCGGTGTGGACGTAGAAATCAAGCTCTAGCGAGAGGCAGTCATGGCTGAGAAAATGGGAATTTTGGGTCGCAAACTCGGTATGACCCGCATATTTGACGGCGCTGGCGCTGCCGTGCCTGTCACGGTGATTGAGGCCGGTCCGTGCCCCGTCACCCAGGTCAAAACCGCGGATACTGACGGCTACAACGCCGTACAGATCGCGATGACCCCCGCTAAGGAAAAGCACACCCCCAAGGCTTTGCAGGGGCACTTTGCCAAGGCAGGCAAGGGTCTTTTCCGTCACCTGCGCGAAATCCGCCTTTCGGGCGCGCCGGAGCAGGAACTGGGTCAGGAACTGACCGTTGAAATTTTCGCCGCTGGCGAAAAGGTCAAAGTTACCGGTACCAGCATGGGTAAGGGCTATCAGGGCCGCATGCGTCGTTGGAACTTCGCAGGTTCCAAAGACACCCACGGCTGCGAAAAGGTGCACCGCAACAATGGTTCCATTGGTAACAACACCTTTCCTGGCCACGTTTTTAAGGGTCGGAAAATGGCTGGCCATTGGGGCAATGAAACCGTTACGGAATTGGGCCTGACCATCGTTGACGTGCGTCCCGAAGACAACGTCATTCTGGTCAAAGGTTCCGTGCCCGGCCCCAAGAACGGGCTGGTGCTGATCCGCAAGCAGTAGAGGAAGCAGCAATGGCTACCGTTAAAGTATATGACCAGAACAAGCAGGAAAGCGGTGAAATTACGCTTGCTTCCGACGTGTTCGAAATCGAGGTGAGGCCCGAAATCCTCAATCTCGTGGCGCGCGCCCAAATGGCGGCTAAACGCGCAGGAACGCATATGGTTAAGACCCGTGCGCTGGTTTCCGGCGGCGGCGCTAAGCCCTGGAAGCAGAAGGGCACTGGCCGTGCACGCTCTGGCTCCAACCGTTCGCCCATTTGGCGCGGTGGTGCTATCATCTTCGGACCCAGCCCGCGTGATTACAGCTTCAAGGTTAACAGCAAGGTGCGCGCTCTGGCCATGAAAATGGCCCTTTCGAGCCGCTTGGCTGCCGAAACCTTGATGGTGGTTAAGGGCATTGAACTGCCCGAAGCCAAAACCAAGCATTTTGCCAAGGTTGCCGATACGTTGGGCCTCTCGAAGGCTCTCATTGTGGCACCCGCCGAAGATTGCGCGCTGACCCGTTCCGCCCGCAACATTCCGGGTCTCACCCTGACCACGGTCGAACGCCTTAGCGTGCTTGAAATCCTCAAGCACAAGCAGCTTGTGTTGCTTGAAGGCGCTATCGAACCTGTTCAGGCTCGTTTTGCGAAGAAGGGGGCGTAAGATGGAAACTACTTCTGTTCTGCTCAAGCCCCTGCTGACCGAAAAAACGACCTTGATCAAGGACGAAGCCCAGCAGGTGGCCTTTATGGTCCACACCTTGGCCAACAAGCTTGAAATCAAGCAGGCTGTGGAAAAGGCTTTTGACGTTAAAGTGGAAGCGGTCAACGTTGTGCGCCGCGCCCCTATGAACAGGGAGCGCCAGGGTCGCGTTGTAGGCCGTAAGCCCGGCTGGAAAAAAGCGTATGTTACGCTTCGCCAGGGCGATAAAATTGAGTTCTTCGAGGGAGTGTAATCATGGCTGTCCGCAAGCTGAAACCGACCTCCGCGGGGCGTCGCTTCCAGACGGTTTCCGACTTTGAGGAAATCACCCGGACGCGCCCTGAGAAGTCGCTCACTGAAGGCCTTAACAAAAAGGCCGGCCGCAACAATCTGGGTCGCGTTACCAGCCGTCGTCGTGGCGGTTGTGTACAGCGGCTGTACCGCATCATCGACTTCAAGCGCGACAAGAACGGCATTGAAGCCACTGTTGCGCACATTGAATACGATCCTAACCGTTCCGCCCGTATTGCGCTTCTGCACTATTCGGACGGCGAAAAGCGCTACATCCTCGCTCCGGTTGGTCTGAAACAGGGTGACAAAATCATGTCCGGCATCAACGAACGCAACGGCGTCGTGGCCGACATCAAGCCCGGTAATGCCCTTCAGTTGGCCCGCATCCCCGTGGGTACTGTTGTGCACAATATCGAGCTGTACCCCGGCAAGGGCGGCCAGATGTGCCGCGCCGCCGGAACCTACGCCCAGTTGGTCGCCAAAGAAGGCAACTACGCCCTGCTGCGTTTGCCCTCGGGCGAAGTGCGCAAGGTGCTTGCCACCTGCGTGTCCACTGTGGGTCAGGTGGGCAATGTGCACCACGAAACCATCTCTCTGGGCAAAGCTGGCCGCAATCGTTGGCTGGGTCGTCGTCCCAAGGTTCGCGGCGTAGCCATGAACCCCATCGACCACCCCTTGGGCGGTGGCGAAGGCAGAAGCTCTGGTGGCCGTCATCCTGTGTCGCCTTGGGGTATGCCTGCTAAGGGTTACAAGACCCGCGACAAGAAGAAGGCCTCTTCCCGGCTGATTATCAAACGCCGCGGCCAGAAGTAGGAGTAGCTCATGCCGAGATCGTTGAAAAAAGGGCCGTTTGTTGACGCCCATGTAATGAAGAAGGTCGACAGCGCAGTGGCCAACAGTGACCGCCGCGTACTCAAGACCTGGTCGCGCCGCTCGACCATCCTGCCCGAAATGGTGGGACTGACCTTTGCGGTGCATAATGGCAAGAAGTTCGTGCCGGTGTTCGTTACCGAAAACATGGTGGGCCACAAGCTGGGCGAATTCTCGCCCACTCGTACCTTCCATGGGCATGCCGCCGACAAAAAGGCCAAGGCCGGCAAGAAGTAGGGTAGGCATATGGAATCTAAAGCAATCGCGAAATTCCAGCGCGTTTCGCCGCGCAAGACCCGTCTTGTGGCCAAGAACGTGCAGGGTATGGGAGTGGAGGAGGCTATGAACCTTCTGCGCTTCACGCCCAACAAGCCCGCTGGCGTGCTTTTCGGCGTGCTCAAAAGCGCGTTGGCTAATGCCTCGCAGCTGGGCGGCGTTGATGTGGATGCCATGGTGGTGAAAGAAATCGTGGTCAACGAAGGCCCCACCTGGAAGCGCTTCATGCCCCGTGCCCAGGGCCGGGCGACCAAGATTCACAAGCGCACCAGCCACATCACCGTTATACTCGCAGAAGGGCAGGAATAGGCTATGGGTCAGAAAGTACATCCGTTCGGGTTCCGGCTTGGGTATAACAAGAATTGGCTGTCCCGCTGGTTCAGCAAAAAAGACTACCCTGCCTTTGTCTACGAAGACAGCAAGATCCGCGCGTTCGTGAAGAAGCTCCTGTTTCATGCAGGCGTTTCCAAGATCGAAATCGAACGTGCCGGCGGCAAGGTACGGCTTATCCTTTCCACCGCTCGCCCCGGTATTGTTATCGGCCGCAAGGGTGTGGAAATCGAAAAGCTTCGCAACGATCTTCGTCAGAAGTTCGGTCGCGAGTTCTCTCTTGAAGTGAACGAAATCCGTCGCCCCGAAGTGGACGCCCAGCTGGTGGCCGAAAATATCGCCCAGCAGCTTGAGCGCCGCGTGGCCTTCAGGCGCGCCATGAAGCGTACCGTTTCCATGGCCCGTAAGTTCGGCGGCGAAGGCATCAAGGTAACCTGCGCTGGCCGTCTGGCTGGTGCAGAAATCGCCCGTACCGAATGGTACCGCGATGGCCGCGTGCCCTTGCAGACCCTGCGTGCCGACATCGACTACGGCTTTGCCGAAGCGCGCACCACCTACGGCATCATCGGTGTCAAGGTGTGGATCTATAAGGGTGAAATCCTTGACAAAGAGGTTGATCAGTAATGCTTGCGCCCAAAAGAGTTAAATTCCGCAAGTGGCAGAAAGGCCGCCTGCGTGGCCTGGCCACCCGCGGCGCCACCATTGCCTTTGGCGATATCGGTCTTAAGACCGTGCAGCATGGCCAGCTTTCCAGCCAGCAGATTGAAGCGGCTCGTATTGCCATGATGCGTCATATCAAGCGTGGCGGCAAAGTGTGGATCCGCGTGTTCCCCGACCGTCCCGTTACCGCCAAGCCTCTGGAAACCCGTCAGGGTTCCGGTAAGGGTGCGCCGGTGGGTTGGTGCGCTCCGGTTAAGCCCGGTCGCGTGCTGTATGAAATCAAGGGCGTGAGCCTTGAGCTCGCCCGTGAGGCGCTGACCCGCGCCGCTCACAAGCTGCCCGTTAAGACCATCATTGTGGTGAGGGAGGGCATCTAAATGGCTGCCAAGAAAAAGAACGAAACCGCCGCCCGGCCCGCCGCACAGGATCTGCGCTCCATGAGCGTTGAAGAACTGCGCACGGCTCTCACCGAGCAGCGCCAGGAACTGATGAGTGCCCGCTTCAAGCATGCCGCTGCGCAGCTTGAAAAGACTTCTGAACTGAAAGTCATGCGTAAGCAGGTGGCGCGCATCGAGACCGTATTGAACGAAAAGGAACAGAGGGCCTGAACATGCAAGCTCTGGAAGATCGCAAGGGCAGAACGCTGACCGGCATCGTGGTGAGCGACAAGAACGACAAGACCATTGTCGTGCGCGTCGAGACCCTGGTCAAGCATCCTCTGCTTAAAAAGTATGTGAGGCGCCGCAAAAAGTTCACGGCTCATGATCCCATGAACGAATGCGGTATGGGCGACAAGGTTAAAATTGTGGAGTTCCGTCCGCTTTCGCGCAACAAGCGCTGGCATCTGGTCTCCATCATTGAAAAAGCCGTGTAGGGTAGTACCATGATCCAGGTAGAATCGACGCTTCAGGTGGCCGATAATTCCGGCGCCAAAAAGGTTGCCTGCATCAAGGTGCTGGGCGGTTCACACCGCCGCTACGCCTCGGTGGGCGACATTATCGTGGTTTCCGTTAAGGAAGCAATGCCCCACAGCAAGGTTAAGAAGGGCGACGTTATGAAGGCTGTTATCGTGCGCACCGCTAAAGAAGTGCGTCGCATGGACGGCAGCTACATCAAGTTCGACGGCAATGCCGCCGTGCTGCTCTCCAACCAGGGTGAGCCGGTGGGTACGCGTATCTTCGGCCCCGTGGCACGTGAGCTTCGCGCCCAGAACTTCATGAAAATTATTTCGCTGGCCCCGGAAGTGCTGTAGGAGACCGTCATGAAAATGTATCGCATCCGCAAGGACGACAAGGTGATGGTAATCGCCGGCAAGGACGCGGGCAAAATCGGCAAGGTGCTGAAGATCCTGCGCAAGAAGGATCGCGTGCTTGTGGAAAAGACCAACATGGTCAAGCGCCACATGCGTCCCAACCCCTATGCCCAGCAGCCTGGCGGTATCGTGGAAAAGGAAATGCCTATCCACGTGTCCAACCTTATGGTTGTCTGCTCTGCCTGCGGCAAGGCCACTCGAGTTGGTTACAAGACCATCGAGTCCGAGGGCAAGGAAAAGAAAGTGCGCTTCTGCAAAAAGTGCAACGAAGTCATGGAATAAGGTGATACGATGACACGCCTTGAAAAGATATATAGAGAGAAGGTGGTACCGGTACTGCAGAAGGAGTTTAGTTACTCCTCTTCCATGCAACTGCCCGGCATCGAAAAGATCTCTCTGAACATCGGCCTTGGCGCCGCCAGCTCGAACAACAAGCTGATGGAAGAAGCCATGGCGGAACTTACCGCCATTGCGGGCCAGAAAGCCGTTGTTACTCGGGCTAAGAAGTCCATTGCCGCGTTCAAGTTGCGCGAAGGCATGCCTATTGGTGTGCGTGTAACCCTGCGCAAAGAGCGCATGTGGGACTTTTTGGACAAGCTCATGAACTTTGCCTTGCCCCGAGTGCGTGACTTCCGCGGTATTCCTGATCGCGGTTTCGATGGGCGCGGCAATTTCACCCTGGGCATTAAAGAGCACACCATCTTCCCCGAAATGGAAGCTGACCGTGTTGAAAACCCCAAGGGCATGAATATCACCATCGTCACCACGGCGGCCACGGACAAAGAAGGCAAGTTCCTTCTCGACCAGCTTGGCATGCCGTTCCGCAAGTAGGAGTTAAGCCATGTCCCGTACTTCTCTGGAAGTAAAGGCCAAGCGCAAGCCCAAGTTCAGCGCCCGCGCCTACAATCGCTGCCCGCTTTGCGGTCGCCCCAGGGCTTTCCTGCGCCAGTTCGGCATCTGCCGTATCTGCTTCCGCAACATGGCCCTTCGTGGTGAACTGCCCGGCGTGCGCAAGTCGAGCTGGTAAGATTTCCGGGCGTGCAAACGCCCGGAAGGTGCGCCTTGCGCACCAGCGGGAAGTGACGGCATAGGGCCGTCAACCCCGCCCCCAAACTCTCAGGAGCATTCGATGTTGACAGATCCCATTGCGGATATGCTCACCCGCATCCGCAACGCGCATTTGGCCCTGCACAAGGAAGTAAATGTGCCGAGCTCGAAGATGAAGGAATCTTTAGCCGCCATCCTCAAGCAGGAAGGTTACGTCGAAGACGTGGCCGTGGCCGAAAAAAACATTGTCATTACTCTCAAGTACCAGAAGGGTAAGCCCGTCATCAGCGGGTTGAAGCGTGTGAGCACCCCCGGTCGCCGGGTTTACGTTGGCGCGCACAACATCCCCAGGGTGCAGAATGGCCTCGGCATCTGCATTTTGTCCACGTCCAGCGGTGTGCTGGACGGCATGACTGCCCATGCCAAGAAGGTGGGCGGCGAACTTTTGTGCGAAATCTGGTAGGCGGTGCACCATGTCGAGAATAGGTAGACTGCCCGTTGCCGTTCCCAATGGCGTTGAAGTCAAGATCGGAACGGATGTTGTGGAAGTTAAAGGGCCCAAGGGCTCACTGAGCACCCCTGTCTGCTCCCTGCTCACTTATGAACAGGCTGACGGCCATGTGACGCTCAGCCGTATTGAAGATAACCGCCAGAGCCGTTCGCAGCATGGTTTGCGTCGCACCCTTCTTGCTAACTGCATTGAAGGCGTGACCAAGGGCTTTTCCAAGGGCCTTGAAGTTATCGGCGTTGGTTACCGTGTGGCGGTCAAGGGCAACATGATCGAGCTTTCCGTGGGCTATTCCCACCCTGTGCTCGTTGAACTGCCCGACGGCATCAAGGCCACTGTTGAAGGTCAGGTTCTGACCCTCTCCGGTATTGACAAGGAACTTGTGGGCGAAATGGCCGCCAAGATTCGCCGCATTCGTAAGCCTGAACCCTACAAGGGCAAGGGCATCAAGTACGTTACCGAGACTATCCGCCGCAAGGTTGGTAAGTCCGGCGGCAAGAAGTAGGGGGGCGCGTCATGAAATACAGCAAGAACGAATCCCGGCAGCGCCGCAAGATCCGTATCCGCAAGAAAGTCAACGGCACCTTCGAGCGTCCGCGTCTGGTTGTGTTCAGGTCCAACCTGCACATCTACGCCCAGATCATCAACGATCTGGATGGCGTAACTCTGGCTGCCGCCTCTACCCTTTCGCTTTCCAAGACCGAAGCCGGCCTGCACTGCAATATGAGCGGCGCCGAAATGGTGGGCAAGGAAATTGCCCGGATGGCCAAGGAGAAGAATATCAATCAAGTGGTATTCGATCGCAACGGGTATATTTATCACGGTCGCGTCAAGGCCGTAGCCGACGGCGCCCGCGAAGGCGGCTTGGAGTTCTAATATGCGTCAGGAAAATACTGAAACTCAGCAGAACGAGTTGGGCGAAATCGAAAAGATCGTTTCCCTCAACCGCGTGGCCAAGGTCGTCAAGGGCGGTCGCCGTTTCAGCTTCAGCGCCCTCGTTGTTGTGGGCGACGGCAAGGGCGGCGTGGGCTTCGGTCTGGGCAAGGCCCAGGAAGTGCCCGAAGCTCTTCGCAAGGCTACCGAACGCGCTCGCAAGAACCGCGTGCAGGTATCCTTGCTTGAAGGCACGCTTCCTTATGAAGTGCTCGGTCGTTTCGGCGCCGGTCGCGTCATGTTGAAGCCCGCCTCTGAAGGTACCGGCATTATCGCCGGTGGTGCTGTGCGCGCCGTCATGGAAGCCGTAGGCATCCGCGACGTCCTCGCCAAGGCCATCGGTACCAACAACCCGCACAACGTGCTTCGCGCCACCATGCAGGGCCTCGTTTCCCTGCGCAGCGCCGAAGATGTTTCGGCCCTGCGCGGTAAGAAGCTGGAAGCTCCGAGGAAGTAACCATGG
The DNA here is from genome assembly GCA_964413315.1 of uncultured Desulfovibrio sp. Classification (GTDB taxonomy): domain Bacteria; phylum Desulfobacterota; class Desulfovibrionia; order Desulfovibrionales; family Desulfovibrionaceae; genus Desulfovibrio. The sequence goes on from CAYPRZ010000009.1 coordinate 13,550, forward strand.
CAGAAATCAAGGTAAAACTCGTGCGTTCGCGCATCGGCTCCACGCCCGCGCAGCGCAAGCTGCTGGACTCCCTTGGCCTCAAGCGCCGCGAGATGGTCAAGACGTTCAAGGATACCCCGGCCATTCGGGGCATTATCGCCAAAGTTCCGCATATGGTCGCCGTTGTTGACTAACGGCCAAAGGATATACCATGCAACTGCACAATCTGTTTCCTTTTCCGGAAGAGCGTAAGACCCGCCGTCGCGTGGGCCGTGGCTCTGGTTCCGGTTTGGGCTGCACTGCGGGCAAGGGCCACAAAGGGCAGAACGCTCGCGCTGGTGGCGGTGTCCGCCCTGGCTTCGAAGGCGGCCAGATGCCCCTGCAACGCCGTTTGCCCAAGCACGGTTTTAAAAACGCCCCCTTCAAGGTTACTTACGACGTGATCAATCTTGATGCGCTCGTTTCTGCCTTTCCGGGCAAGACCACCATCACCCTTGACGACATCTACGCCCGCGGCCTTGTCCGTATGGGTGCTGCTGTGAAGATTCTTTCACGCGGCGATGTATCATCTGCTCTGTCGGTGGAAGCTCACAAGTTCAGCCAGGCTGCTGCGGATAAGATCCGCAACGCCGGTGGCAACGTCACTGAGCTGGAAGCGGTTTCTGCCGCTGAATAATTCTGGTGGCCGCGCGCAAGCGCGGCCTCACGGCTTTCAATGGCGTCATTGCCCGCCTAGCGGCGGGCAATGACGTTGCGCACATACTGCGCCAGAGGCGCACAAACGCAACGAGTGTTTCATGGCAGTAGGATCGGCAAACAATATGGCGGGCCAGGCTTCGTTGTCCAAACGCATTGGCTGGACCCTCCTGATTTTGTGCTGCTACCGCATTGGCGTTCATGTGCCCATTCCGGGCGTGGACGCTTCTGCGCTGGCGTCGTTTTTTCAAAGCATGTCGGGCACGCTTTTTAGCCTGTTTGATATGTTTTCCGGCGGCGGCCTGTCCAACGTCTCGGTGTTCGCTCTGGGCGTCATGCCTTACATTTCGGCAAGCATTATCATCCAGCTTTTGCAGGTGGTCAGCCCCGACATCAAGCGCATGGCCAAAGAAGAGGGGCAGGCGGGTCGACGCAAGATCACGCAGTACACCCGTTATCTCACCGTGCTCATTACCCTGGTTCAGGGTCTTGGCATTGCGGTAGGGCTTGAAAACATGACCAGCCCTGGCGGCGCTCCGGTTGTTCTTGCACCCGGCTGGCATTTCCGCCTTGTGACCATGGCTACCTTTACGGCTGGCTCTGTGTTGGTTATGTGGCTTGGTGAGCAGATCACAGAGCGCGGCATTGGCAACGGTATCTCGCTGATCATCTTCTGCGGCATTGTTGTGGGTATTCCCCGCGGCATTATCCAGTCTGTGGCACTTATTCAGGCTGGCGACATGAGCATATTTATGGCGATTGTTATTGTGGCCCTTATGGCTGCGGTTACAGTTGCCATTGTGTTTGTCGAACGTTCGCAGCGCAGAATTCCTATCAGCTATGCCAAACGTCAGGTTGGGCGCAAAATGTACGGTGGCCAAAATTCGCACCTGCCTTTGCGCTTGAACACTGCTGGTGTTATTCCGCCTATTTTTGCATCTTCGCTGTTGTTGTTTCCTGCAACGATTGGTCAGTTTTCGACCAATCATTACGTGAAGCAGGCAGCTGATTTCTTTTCGCCGCACGGCGTTGCTTACAACGTGCTGTATGTGGCCTTGATGTTCTTCTTCTGTTATTTTTACACCGCCATCATCTTTGATCCCAAGGACATGGCTGAAAATCTGAAGAAAAACGGTGGGTTTATCCCCGGCATTAGGCCTGGCGAAAAAACTCAGGAATATGTGGATACGGTGCTTTCACGGCTGACCCTTTCGGGGGCCACATATATTTCAATAGTGTGCCTGCTGCCCATGCTGCTCATCAGCAATTTTAACGTGCCCTTCTACTTTGGTGGCACGAGCTTGCTGATCCTTGTGGGTGTGGCCATGGACTTCATGAATCAGGTGGAGTCGCATATGATCTCCAGCCAGTATCAGGGCCTGATGGCCAAGGCGCGTAAGAGCGGCAGGCTCTAGGAAACTTGGGGTAGGCCGCAAGGCTTACCCTGTGGTTTTCGCAAGCGCGGATGGTGATTGTATAATGAAAAAATATCACGGCGCATTCATTAAGAATGAAAGGGAAGTGGCCAGCCTGCGGGAAGCAAACCGCATGGTTGCCAACATACTGGATGCCGTGGGCGACATGGTGGAGCCTGGCTTGCCCACCATGCGTCTTGAAGAGATGGCGCGCGATATGTGCGCCGACTACAAGGTAAAACCGGCGTTTCTTGGTTACTGCGGTTACCCCTTCGCCCTGTGCTGCTCGGTCAACGAGCAGGTGGTTCACGGTTTCCCTTCTGCGCGGCTGCTTAAAGAGGGAGACATTGTGAGCGTTGACATGGGCGTTGTGTTTGAAGGATTTGTGGGCGATGCCGCACGTACCTTTCCTGTTGGCAAGGTGAGCGACGAGGCCCGCAAACTCATGCGGGTAACCGAAGAAAGCCTGTACATCGGAATAGAGCAGGCCAGAGCTGGCAATGATGTTTACGACATCGGCGCGGCTGTGCAAGATTATGTTGAGGCAGCCGGTTTCAACGTGGTTCGCCGTTTTGTGGGCCATGGCGTGGGCGCAAAAATGCATGAAAAGCCTGAAGTACCCAACTTTCGGCCTGGCATGCGCGGCTTGACCTTGCAGAATGGCATGGTCATTGCCATTGAGCCCATGGTTACCGTTGGCACGTATGAAGTGGATATTTTGGACGATCAGTGGACCGCCGTTACTCGCGATGGTTTGTGGGCCGCCCATTTTGAACACAGCGTTGCCATAACCCCAAACGGACCCCAGATTCTCAGCATTTCGGACCGTGGTTTGAACCGGCATACAATTGAAGGTTGACAACAGCGTTAAAGCTGGGTAAAGATTTCCGTTCCCGCCCTTAATTTCGAGGGCTGCGGCCTGTTGTTCTTCGTAGCGAAGCCGCAAGCCGGATCTTTATTTGGTCAATAGCAATGGTTTCTTATTGGAGATTGAGGTATGAAAGTAAGACCTTCCGTCAAGAAAATATGCCCCAAGTGTAAGGTTATCCGGCGCAAGGGAGTGCTTCGAGTTATCTGCGAAAACCCCCGGCACAAGCAGCGCCAGGGCTAGGGCAGGAGACGAATTGTGGCGAGAATAGCAGGTGTTGATTTGCCTCGCGGCAAACGGGTGGACATTGCGCTCACCTACATTTATGGCATTGGCCGTACCACGGCCATGAAAATTCTGGACTCCACCGGCGTTAACTGGGAGCGTAGCATTGACGACCTCTCCGCTGACGAAGTGAACGAGATCCGTAAGGAACTCGAACAGAACTACAAGGTGGAAGGCGACTTGCGTCGCGAAGTTTCCAGCAACATTAAGCGCCTTATGGATATTGGTTGTTTCCGTGGTCTGCGTCATCGTCGCGGCTTGCCCGTGCATGGCCAGCGCACGCATACCAATGCCCGCACCCGTAAGGGACCCCGCCGCGGCGCCGTAGGCAAGAAGAAGTAGCGGTGCGGCTGCGCTTGTCGCAGTTTGTAAAGCGGATGCAGCAATAGTGCTGCCGTGAGGACGAACGGATTTATCCGCAAGAGCGGATATGTATCTGACAAGCTCCATTTAGAGGTTAGTTATGGCCAGACCCAAGAAAGTGGTCAAGAAAAAGGAAAAAAAGAACGTTCCTGTGGGCATTGCCCACATTCAGGCTTCGTTCAACAATACCATCATCACTTTTACGGATACGCGCGGCAATGCTGTCTCCTGGGCCTCATCGGGCCAGAGCGGCTTTAAGGGTTCGCGTAAGTCCACCCCCTTTGCTGCGCAGGTTGCCGCTGAAACGGCCGCCCGCAAGGCTCAGGACAACGGCATGCGTACTGTGGGCATCTATGTTAAGGGCCCCGGTTCCGGTCGTGAAGCCGCCATGCGCGCTATTTCGGCAATCGGCTTCAAGGTGGCGTTCATCCGCGACGTTACGCCCATTCCGCACAATGGCTGCCGGCCGCCCAAGCGCCGCCGCGTCTAGTTTGCGCACTGCGTAAACCGCGCCAAAACCGTAAGAGGTAAAGATAGATGGCCAAATATACTGAAGCCAAGTGCCGCATGTGCCGTCGCGAAGGCTGCAAGCTTTTTCTGAAGGGCGACCGCTGCTTCACTGACAAGTGCGCATATGACCGTCGTCCCTATGCCCCCGGCCAGCATGGCCGTGCGCGCAAGAAGGTCAGCGAATACGCAGTTCAGCTGCGTGAGAAGCAGAAGACCCGCCGCGCTTATGGCATTCTCGAACGCCAGTTCCATGGCTACTTTGAGAAGGCCGAAATGCAGAAGGGTGTTACCGGTACCAACCTGCTCGTTATTCTTGAACGTCGCCTTGACAACGTGGTGTATCGCCTTGGTTTTGCCAATTCGCGCAACCAGGCTCGCCAGCTCGTTCGCCATGGCATTTTCACCCTTAACGGCCACAAGGTGAACATTCCTTCCTTGCAGGTTCGCGTGGGTGACTGCATTGAAGTGCCCGAAAAGAGCCGCAAGATTCCTGTGCTTGCTGAAGCCCAGGAAGTTATTGCTCGCCGTGGTTGCCCTGCCTGGCTTGAGGCTGATGGCGCCGCTTTCAAAGGCTCTGTCAAGGCGCTGCCGCAGCGTGACGATATCCAGTTCCCCGTCAACGAGCAGCTGATTGTCGAACTTTACTCGAAATAAGCGGGGGTTCGCATGCTTATAAAACAGGGCGAACGCCTTATAAATGCACGCAACTGGTCAGAGCTTGTTAAGCCCGATCAGATCATGCGCGAAAAAGAAACCGCCAGTGTAACTCACGCCAAGTTTGTTTGTGAGCCGCTGGAACGGGGCTACGGCACGACCATTGGCAATGCCATGCGCCGGGTTCTTTTGTCGTCACTTCAGGGTGCGGCCTTCGTATCGGTGAAGATTATCGGCGTGCAGCATGAATTCACCACGGTTCATGGCGTTCTTGAAGACATCACTGATGTCATCCTGAACATCAAGCAGGTTCGCCTGCGCATGGACACCGACGAACCGCAACGCATTACCTTGCGTGTTGACCAGAAGGGGCCGGTGACCGCCGGCAACATTATGGGCAACCAGCATGTGGAAGTGCTCAACCCCGATCAGCACATTGCAACCCTCACTGAGGACGTTGTGCTTGAGATGGAGTTTGAGGCTCGCATGGGCAAGGGGTATGTACCTGCGGATATGCATGAGGGATTGACCGAAGAAATCGGCATTATCAAGCTGGATTCCAGCTTCTCCCCTGTGCGCAAGGTAGCCTACACCGTGGAGCAGGCTCGCGTTGGTCAGATGACCAACTATGACCGTCTGCTGCTGGAAGTGTGGACCGACGGCTCCCTCACTCCTGAGGATGCCATTGCTTACAGTGCCAAGATCATCAAAGACCAGATTTCTGTGTTCATCAACTTTGATGAACGGGTTTCTGGAGATATGCGGCACGGTAATGGCGAAAGCGGCGAAATTAATGAGCATCTGTACAAGAGCATTGACGATCTTGAATTGTCGGTGCGCGCCACCAACTGCCTGAGGGGCGCCAATATTGCCCTGGTGGGTGAGTTGGTGCAGCGCTCTGAGGCAGAAATGCTCAAGACCAAGAATTTCGGTCGCAAGTCGTTGGACGAAATCAAGGGTGTGCTTATAGACATGGGCCTTGACTTCGGCATGAAGGTCGATTCCTTCGACAAGAAATATCAGGAATGGAAAAGGAAGCAGCAAAATGAGGCATAGCAATTCCGGCAGGAAACTCTCGCGTACGCCTGCGCACCGTAAGGCCCTGTTGAACAATCTCGCTAAGGCCCTGCTGATCCACGGCAAAATCCGCACCACGGAAATCAAGGCCAAGGAGCTGCGCCGGGTGGTGGAACCCCTGATCACCCTTGCCAAGCGCAACGACCTGCACGCCCGCCGTCAGGCTTACCGTGTGTTGAACGATCACGCTCTGGTTAAGCGCCTTTTTGACGAGATCGGACCTGTTTTCGCCGGTGTTCCCGGCGGTTACACCCGTATCCTTAAGCTGGCCATGCCCCGCAAGGGCGACAACGCCCCCATGGCCATTATTGAGCTTTCTCGCGCTCTTGACGCTGCTCCCGCTACGGAGGCCGCCGCTGAAGAAGCGCCTGCCAAGCCCAAGACTACCCGCAAGCCTAAGGCTGAAAAAACCGCTGAAGCGTAACAGCTTTACTGGTTAGGTTTATATCGACAAAGGGGCGCAATGCGCCCCATTGTCGTTTATTGCGTCGGCGTTATCGTTGCACGAACGGCCCCTGCTAACAAACTTGACCATCTGCCAGTATAAAATTCTAAGTATCTAACCCCAATTAAATTGTGCAAGATTGAGCATCTCCTGCATTGTACAATGCTTGGCGGTGAAAGCCCGGAACATGTCTTCTCATGTAGTCTCTACTGCATGTGTCCACACAAAAATAATCTTTAGTTAAAAACCATTTCGTGCGTAATTATCTGTGCTTTCTAGAGTCTGGCCCGCACGCCTACCTACACTCTTGGCTATCTAAATTTGAGTTGATGCGACTACGTCGCGAGCCTTTTTTCAATAGGACAGCTTTTTAGCATGCTGTTCACTCGCATCAGATTCGATAAGCACGCGTTGCTTTATGACTATTTTGTAAATTTCAAACGCAGTAATGTTCACTGTGATTAAGCAATGTATGCGCCTTGGGCATACTTGGAAGCTATCGTTACGCATGGACGTACTCCTTTACACTCACATCAATAATAAGGGTGAAGCACAGAGGGTATTCACATTTGCCTTGTGGGGAATAAAAATAGCCCCAGATTTAGTGGTATGACCCCATCATGTTTTCAACGTACAAGCCTCATGGGCTTTTTTGCTTTGTCTACCTGCTGGGGGAATACCATCGGCGGGCTACATACAAAAAAAGCAGCACCCACGGGGGGTGCTGCAAAAAAACAATATGTAAGGGCAGTATGCCCCGTGTTACCCTGGTTGCTTACGGGTCCATGTTCTCAAGCATGCCGTCAACCCAGTGCGTCATGCGCGCGGTTTGCTCCAGATACCAGAGTGAAGCAATAAGCGGCGACAATGTGCCGCCGTCCGGGTCATACATGGCAATAGAACCGCTTTTGCGCAAGGTGTCCCACGCACTCAGTGTTTCGTTAAACGCCTTGCTGCGTTCCGGGTTCAGAGTTGCCGCAACCTTGCTACGCTGTGCAAGTAGGCGCGTTTCTAAGCGCTGCTGTTCCGCAGCCATGCAATCCTGCATGGTTGTGGTTGTTCCTGCTGCTTCATCCATGCAGGCCTGATAGGTTTGGCTAAAAAGGCTATCTGTCACAGGGGCAGATTCCTGCTGATCCGCATTGCTGGGGGCTACTGTCTCTGCTGCTGGCTGCGATGCCACTGGCTGCGATGCCACTGGCTGTTGCAGGGCTGGATGCTGTGTTGTTGCCTGCGCAGCAAATGTCTGGTTTGCAACCAGCAGCCCAACGCACAAAACTCCAGCAGAAACCATGTTGCCCAGTAAAGCAGCAAAGGAACGACGAGTTCGCGACATCCCTGACTCCTTGCAAATAAGTCTGATATTCTGAAAGTGTACGCCCCAGCTACGTTGGGCGCAAGCATTCCTATCTGTATTCCCTTCCAGACCAGAGCACACGGCCAATAACCCGAAACTGGTCGGCGCAGTCGCCACGCAGGTCGAGGCTAACAGGGGGGTAGGCCGGGTTGACGCTATGCAGAATTATTTTGCCGGGAACCTTGTCAATGCGCTTTATATAGATGGCGTCTTCAAAACCCACAGCATATAAGCGGCCAGGGCTGATTTCTGTCTGCCCTCGGTCGAGCAGCACCAGATCGTTGTCAAAAATTTCAGGGACCATACTGTCGCCAGAAACACGCATGAGCACCATGCGCCGGGGGTTGCCCTTGCGGCGCAAAAAATCACCCCTAAAGGCGTAACTGCCCTGACTGTGGCTGTTTACTTCAAGGCTGCCTGTGCCAGCCGAAAGCCTCGCTTCGGCGAGCGGAATGCTAATGAGATCAGCCTCACAATCTGCCTGAATGCTGGGCAGTTCGCCGTCAGCCGCCTCTGGCAGGCGCATGGGCCCGCTGCCAAAAAACAACCAGTGTGCGTTCACGCCTGTCTGTCCGGCGCAACTTTGAATCCAAGCGGGTGGCACTTCGCCCCTTTTGCGGGCTCCGCTAACTGATTGTGGGGTAATGCCCAGCGATCTGGCAAGCTCAGCATCACTAACAACTTCAAGGGCCTGCATAAGCCTCTGCAATGTATCTTTAAAATCAGCTTTTTCCGGCATGACGTTCCTCGCTTCGCACGCAAAAAGGTGGTTCCGCGCACGTTTTTGGCGGGGTTGATTCAGCTTTTTCTTCAATGTATCAACCACAGACGTTGCTTGCAAGGGTAAAATAAGCTAAAAGTTTATTGTCGCGTGTTTCTGTTGCGCGCTATTGATCAATCAGCCATCTGCGCCGTGCGCATAACCCGTTCTAAGGAGGCGGTATGGCTAACATTTCGTCTTCGTTGGAGCTGATCAGCGCTTCGGCGGCAATCCAGCAAGAACGCACAGGGCTGCCACTGTATCTTGCCCCGGTGGAAGCCGGTTTCCCTTCCCCGGCAGAGGACTATCTTGACCGCAGGCTTGACCTGCACCAGCACTTGGTGCGCAACGAGGCGGCCACGTTTTTTTTGCGGGCGCACGGGGAATCCATGCTTGGAGCGGGCATTCACGATGGCGACCTGCTGATAGTTGACCGTTCCATAGAGCCCGCGCACCGCAAGGTGGTCATTGCAGCGCTGGATGGCGAGCTGACCGTCAAAAGGCTGCTGCACCGCGAGGGGCGGGTATTTTTGGCACCAGAGAACCCGCAGTTTGAGCCCATAGATATTACAGAAAGCGAATTTGTGCATATCTGGGGCGTGGTGAGCTATGTTGTCCACAAGCTCTGATTCGCCATCATCACTCTGGGCGCTTGTTGACTGCAACAATTTTTACGCCTCATGCGAAAAGTTGTTCAGGCCTGATCTGGCTGATAGGCCTGTGGTGGTGCTTTCAAACAACGACGGTTGCATTGTGGCGCGTTCCGCAGAGGCCAAGGCTTTGGGCATTCCCATGGGGGCGCCAGAATTCAAACTTCGTTCACGTTTGCAAGAGCTGAATGTGGCGGTTTTTTCGTCCAATTACGCGCTGTACGGTGATATTTCTGCGCGCGTAACGGGTATTCTTGAGCAGTGCTGCCCATTGGTAGAGCCCTATTCCATAGATGAAGCCTTTATGCGGCTTGATGGCCCCCAGCGGGTGAATTTGCCAGAATTTTGCCGAGAACTACGCCAGCGCGTGCAAAACTGGACGGGAATTACAGTATCTGTGGGGGTGGGGGCTACGCGCACTTTGGCCAAGGTTGCCACCCATGTGGCCAAAAAACACCCTGTTTACGAAGGTGTCTTTTCTCTTGTGCGCCCCGTGGAAGCCATAGACCGTGTGCTGCACCGCATGCCTGTAGAAGACATTTGGGGAGTAGGGCGGCGGCAGGCTCGGCGGCTATGGGCCGAAGGCATACGTACCGCCCTGCATATGAAACATGCGGACGATATTTTGTTGCGCCGTCTGCTTACGGTTACAGGCTGGCGCACGGCCCTAGAGCTGCGCGGTGTGCCCTGTCTTGGCAACGAAACTGCGCCCGTTGCCCGCAAAACGCTTATGTCTACACGGTCATTTGCCCACCGCATCCACGACAAGGCCATGCTGGCCCAGGCCCTGTCTACCTTTGCGGTGCGCGCTGCCGCGCGCTTGCGCCGCGAGGGGCTGGTGGCAAGTGGCCTGGCTGTGCACATTCGCACAGCACGGCCAGGGCAGGCGGCAGCCAACGAGCGTCTCTACGATCAGACCGTCCAGTGCTCGCTGCCCGTGCCCACAGCAGACAGCCAGCAGTTTATCAATGCTGCTCTCAACGGTCTTGAACGCATATTTGCCCCCGGTTTTGCCTACGCCAAGGCCGGGGTGATGCTCTACGGGCTTGAGAGGGCAGATGCCATGCAGGGCAGCCTGCTGGCACTGGCTGCTGGCAATGATGCCAGCGGCGATGGTCGACGCCATCGCCTCATGCGCTCGCTGGATGACATCAACGGCAGGTTTGGCCGCGATACGGTTATCTTTGGTGCGCAGGGTATGGGCCACGCCCCATGGCACATGCGGCAAGAGCACCGCTCGCCCCGCATGACCACCTGCTGGGATGAGATTCCTCTGGTGCGTTGCTGAGTCTGCTAGGCCTGCACCGCGCAGACCAAGGGGGGCAAAATTTTTTTGGCCTGCGTTCAATGACGATACGAAACCCGGCCCGTGAAAATGTCTTGAAGCCACGCCTGAAACTGCTAATCTGTATTTCAAGCGGAATCCCCTCTTCCGAATGCCACGGCACAAGGTCTTGGCAAATAAGGTGTGGAGGAAGCAATGGCGCGAGGTTTGCTCTTATTATGTTGGGTGCTCATGGGCTTGGTGTTGCCGGGGCATGCGGCCGTATCGGCCAAGGTGGGCAAAACCATCAAGATTGTCTACGTTGACTGGGATTGCGCTATTGCCAGCAGTAATTTGGTTAAGGCCGTGCTGGAAGATAAGTTTGGATACCGTGTAGAGTTACTGCCGGTAAGTCAGGAAACCATGTGGGCCCGCATTGCCAGCGGAGAAGCCGACGCCATGGTTGCGGCTTGGCTGCCAGTTACGCATGCCGAGGCATACGCCAAGGTAAAAGATCAGGTGGATGTGCTGGGCAAACTGGTGAGCGGCGCGCGCTTGGGGCTGGCAGTGCCAGACTACGTGCCCTTGCGCTCTATAGAAGAACTGGACGCCTACGCGGACATGTTTAACGGCCGCATTGTGGGTATTGATGCTGGCGCAGGTGTTATGCGTCTAACGGCCAAGGCGCTGAAAGATTACGAAATTACGCAGTTACAGCTAGTGCCTAGCAGTGGCGCCAGTATGGCTACCAGCCTGACAGATGCCGTGTTCAAGCGGGAATGGATTGTGGTAACGGCGTGGTCACCACACTGGATGTTCAGCCGCTGGCCCATGCACTATCTGGATGACCCACAGCACAGCCTTGGTAAGGAAGAAAGCATTTTCAAGGTTGGACGCGATGGGCTGGAAAAAGATCATCCCGACGTTTGGGCCTTTTTAAACAAATTTCGGTTTGAAGATGCCTCGCAGTTGCAGCGGCTAATGGACTGGAATCAGCAAAGGGGCACTGACCCCGTGCAGAATGCCCGCCGTTTCATGAAGGAAAATCCCCGTTTGGTGGAATCTTGGCTCAAAAAATAGGCCCCGGCTGAGCGGCCTATCTCGCTAAAAAGATACCATTGCCTTTTAATGAGCCTTGCACGTGTCTTCGAGCATGCCTGTGGGGCTGCCGGGTTCATGCTGTACTCCGTATGGCAAGCAATGGCCGCCTAAAGACTTGTCATGGTCTGCCGGTGGTCACCGCATACTTTCCATGTTCCTGCCCATTGGTGGGCCAGATAACCCTTACAGCACCGTGGCGGCCCGTGTACAGCAACGGCACATCTACTGCGGCGCACCATGCCCGCAGACTTGGCGAGGGGTAGCCGTAGCGGTTTTCAAATCCGCACGATGCCACCACAAGGCCGGGCTGCACTGCGGCATAAAATTCTTTTAAAAATCCGTTTTGCGAGCCGTGGTGCGGGGCCACAATAACCTCGGCGCGCAGATCATCCCCATTTTCAAGCAGGCGTTGCAGCACGGGCTGTTCCGCATCCCCCAAAAACAGGGCCAGCCCCCGACCGCGCTGTGTCAGGCGAGCCACAACCGAGGCATCGTTTCCTTGCCATTCGTAGTGTTCGGTACGGGGCGGGTGCAGTATTTCCATGCGCAGACCGTTGGCCGCGTTGCCAAGCACAAGTATGTCGCCCCGCACAAGAGGGCGGCTGTGGTGCTCGCGGCGTGCCGCACGCCACTGTTCCCCCCAGCTTGCCTTTCCCTCACGTCCGTTATCAAACAGCCGGTCTACGGAAAAAAATCGTAGCACATGCAGCAACCCGCCCATATGGTCAAGGTCGGGGTGGGTGCTCAGCACTGCCGCCAGTTGCGGACTGTCGTTGTAGGTCAGGGCCGGGGCCACAAGGGCCTGACCAGGGTCAAAACGCGGCGATGCGCTGCCGCTGCCGTCCAGCAGCATGCGCACATGACCGGGCAAACGCAGCAATAAAGCCTGACTTTGCCCCACATCAAGTACATCAAGGCGAATGTGGTCAGAGAGGCGTTCGACGGTGCGCAAGGCTGGGCCAAGGCACAAGAGCATGGCTCCGGCCAGCAGCATGCGGCGGGCTGTTCTGGGCAGCGAGGGGCGCCCGGCCTTGAGCGCAAGCGCGCCCAGCATGGCGGCAAAGGCGGGCAGGGCAGTCCAGTGCGGGCGCAGCAGGGCAGGTGGTTGCAGCAGACTGGCGCTGGCCAGCCATGCAAGGGCATCTGTAAGCCACTGGCAGGGTAGGGCTGCCAGCTCAAGAATCATGCGTGCCGGGGTTTCAAACCCTATGGCAGAAAACAGCAGGCCAAGCACTGCGGCGGGCAGCACCAGCATGTCGGCAATGGGCAGCCAAACCACGTTGAGCCAAAACCAGTGTCCTATGTTGTTGAAAAGCAGCATATTCAGCGGCAACAGGGCAACCTGAATAAACAGCGAAACCAGAAAGATGCGCGCCATTACCCACAGGGCACGGCGCAGTCGTATTTTTTTCAGCCAGCTGTATGGGCTTTGCGTCTGGTCATGGGCAGAATTGTCTGGCTGCAAACGTGGTACTGCCTCTGGCTCTGGAGCCAGCTCGCGCAGCCATGGCATGCTCATGCCAATAACCGCCACGCACAAGGCCGAAAGTTGCAGACCCGTGTCCAGCATGCTGAGGGGTGAGGCCGCGCTTATGCAGAGCAGGGCGGCGCTCAGCACATCCAGTGTGGTTCGCGGTCTGCCCTGCAAAAAATAAAAGGCCAGAAACAGCAGCATAACCGCCGCCCGCAGCAGGGAGGCCGGGGCGTCGCCAAGCCACAGATAGGCCATGGCGGGGGGCACTGTTGCCAGCAGTATCCACATTGCACGGGGGCGGCGCAGGTAGATGCCGGGGCGCACACGCGCGGCTGCCAGCACGCACAACAGGCCCACAAGGCCCGCCACGGTAAGGTGCTGGCCGGAAAGCGCCAAGCTGTGCACCAAGGTAGCCGATGCAAAGTTATTGAGCGTCTGCTGGTTGAGGTACTGCCGGTCGCCAAACAGCAGGGCCAGCAGAATGGCCTTGCCTTGTGACATATGAGGGCGCTGCGCCGTATCTGCGGCATGGCGAGCCGTGCTGGATGCTTGATCGGGGGCAGGCACGGGC